>DATABA010000122.1:0-15546 GCA_036259835.1 Actinomycetota bacterium | reverse complement strand
TCGCCGGGCGTGGTCGAGACGCCGTTCTTCGCTCGTGCCGGCCGCCGCTACACGCGGTCGTTCCCGAAGATGATCAAACCCGAGCGGGTGGCGTCGGCGATTGTTCGGGCGATCGAGCGCGACGCCGCTGACGTGTTCGTTCCTTGGTGGATGACGCTCCCTGCGCGTCTTCGCGGCGCCTGGCCCTCGTTTTACCGCGGGCTCGCGGCGCGCTTCGGGTCTGGCTACTCCTAGTTTTGGCAGCGGCGACGGGAATCCCGCCGGGAATGGCCTCGACGGCCATGGTGACCTGATTTGAGGACAACGTCCTGGGTCGCGTGAGCACGAATGGAAGAAGCGTCGTCGGGTCAATCATCGTCAGGTTGTCCAACTTGACCGGGCCGGACGGCAGCCCGACGCGGGTGAGCACCAGGAGCGTTTCGACGTTCACCTCGATCTCAACGGCTCGCAACCGGTCACGGAGCTCGGCGCTGGCTCGGCGAAGCTGATGCACTCGTTGATCCTTCTCCCAGCTGCCGTTCAACACGCGATCGCGGATGCTGACGTACATCGGCCACCATGACTTGGTGTGGATGGCGAACACTCCAGTTGGGCCGACCGCAACGGCCGGCACCGCCATCCCGCGCACCGGGACGTCGCGGAGGAGCTTGTAGCCGTGTGACTCGAGCTCGCCGAGGAGCTCTCGAACCTCCATCTCGCCGGGCACTCCCTTGACCCATTCACGAATCCGCCGAACGGCATCACCGTGGAAGAGCGCCCACATCATCAACGCCATGACGAGGTACAGCAACCACAGAAACGCCAGGACCATGTCTCTCGTATCGGAACGAGGAAGCGGTGCCTGAACCGCGGGTCGGTTCTCTGAGCCAGATCGACCGAAATTTCGTGTTTCCGGAACCCGCATCGGCGTCGCTCCGTCCAACCAGCAAATCGGGTCCATAACGACCTGCGACAGGAAGGAGCGTTCGATGATGCGGCGCCTGGTTTCTGTGTCCGTTCTCGCCCTGGTGCTGCTCGTGGCGGCGCCTGCGGCCGCCTTGGGGTGCGGGGGGCTGATTGCTCCGGGACATGCTGAGGTGCTTCGGAAGGCCACGACCCTCGCCGCCTGGCACGACGGCTATGAGCACTACGTCACCGGCTTCCAGTTCGCGGGGAGCGCGAACCGCTTCGGCTACATCATTCCGCTCCCCGGCGTCCCCACCAAGATCCAGAAGGGCGGCGAATGGACCCTGGAGCGGCTGGACCAAGAAGTCAATCCGGTGGAACGGTTCGCGCTGCAGGCCGCCGCCATCCCATCGGCGAAGGACGTCGACGTCTTGCAGCGGGTGAAGGTGGAGGCGCTCAACATCGTGGTCGTCCGAGGCGGAGGCCGGGACGTTGCGGCGTGGGCAAAGGAGAACGGGTTCGACCTCACGCCCGACACTCCGCACGTGATGGCTTCGTACTCATCGCAAGGGGCGATCTTTGCCCTGGCCAAGTTCGACAACAAGGAAGCGGTGAAGAGGGGGCTGGTCGAAGGCGAGGGAACCGTCATCCACTTCACCATCCCGATGAAGGCGCCGTGGATCCCTCTTCGCATCCTCGCGCTTGGCAAGGGTCCGGCCGAAGTGGTGAACGCTGACCTCTACGTTTTGACCGATGACCGGCCGTCCCTCTCGCTAAACGGCCAGCTGGGCGATTCCGGGATCACCGTCAGGAAGTCCGAGCCGGCCAGCGAGCAGCTCCTGGGTGATCTCCGTTCGGACCGCGGGATGAAGTGGCTTCCCACCAAGGGGATGTGGTTCACCGCCCTGACGCTGGAGAGTCCGGCGAAGGCGCTCGCGTACGACCTCTCCATCGACGGTGGCGGGCCGCCGGCGGCGCCAAGGTTCGACACTCCGATTCCGACCACACCGAGATGGGCGTGGGCACTCATCGTCTCGCTTGGGGTCGGTGGGATCGTGGGGATGTGGCTTCTGTGGCGCCCGGCGGCCTCGACGGTTCGATAGGCGGACAGTTCTTCAAGGCCGTGGTGCCGTCTGCCCGAGAAGGCGGTACCACAGCCTTCCGCCGTGCAGACGGTACCGAACGAACCCGGCGCGCGGAATCGCCCCCAGCACCTGCATCGAGGTGTAGGTCCGAACGGGAGGAAACGCCCGGCGGAGAGGCCGGATGAAGAAGCCGTCCAGGAGGTCGACGGCGAGCAAGGCGCCCCCGGGGCGGAGGACCCGAGCCGCTTGGACAAGAGCGTCCTCCCACGCCCCGACATGGTGCAGAACGCCGATCGAAAGAACGAGATCGAACGAGGCATTGGGGTAGGGGAGCGCGGTGGCGTCGGCCTGGTCGAGCGCAACGCGGTCACCGAAGCGCGTGAGACGTCGTCGAGCAAGTTCCACCATTTCTGGGTCGTAGTCCGTTGCGGTCAGCCGCCAATTCGGAAACCGCCGGAGAAAGGTCTCGGCGTTGAACCCTCCGCCGCATCCGACCTCCAGCACATCGGCGTCATCGGGAAGCTCGTTATCGGTGAACGAAACGATCCAGGGAATGACGGCTCGCTGCGTCGCGACGCGCCACAGTCCGCTCGAACAGAATCGCTTCTCCAGGCCCTGCAGCTTCATGGTTGACCGTTCTCCTGCTGTAACGCTTTCGTCGGGGGGATCCGATCAGCCCGATTCTTCTCTGGCGAACAGGACGTTGAATCCGAGGCCGTAGAAGAACGCCGTTCTGGCGACGGCAGCAATGAACGTGACCGGGCCGGCGCCAACCTCCCTCGTCGCTGGGGACATCAGCTCCAGTGTCAGTAACGCCAGTCCCAGCAGGGCCGCGCTGGCGATGTTCAGCCACAGGTACGTTCGAGGGAAGGCGTCAAGGCCCTGGTAATTGCCGGCCGCCCCAAGCACGAGGCCGGCGATGACCTCGAACGCCAAGAGGATCACCACGCCAACCGCAAAGGTGGAAGGTCGTGAGATCAAGATCGAAAGACCGATCAACGCTAACAACTCCGTGACACCGACCAGCAAGTCCACGAATACTCCCGACCGAGAAAGCGCTGTATCTCCTTGAGCCGCGTATCTCCGGTCGAGGTACGTGACGCCCCAGTGATAGATCGAGAACGCGAGGCTGACGAATGCAAGGAACGGGAGGATCAGCTCGTCGCGGAACGGTGATCCCTCTTCAGCCACGTGTATTACCTGTTCGACCGAAAGGACGAGTGCCACGCCCAGGACAACGGCATATACCTCCTGAAGGTGGCGAACCGGGTTTCGCTCCAATTTGGAGGGCTCAGTGAGCGACGAACGCTCGGAGCGACTCCTTCAACGATTTCGTCGTGGCAAGGACGGCGGTGGGTTCGTATCCACAGTGGGCCATGCAGTTTCGGCACTGGACGTTTCCGCTGTGCCGGCCGTACTTCGACCAGTCCGTGGTTTCCACGAGCTCCCTGTAGGTCTTGGCGTAGCCGTCCGCCTGCAGGTAACACGGGCGCTGCCACCCGAAGATGGAATAACTGGGAATCCCCCACGGCGTGCACTCGTAGTCCACCTTCCCCTCGAGGAAGTCGAGGTACAGCGGCGTGTGGTTCAAGCGCCACTTCCTGCGTTTGCCGTCGGCGAAAGCCGCTTCGAAGAGTCTCCGAGTCTCCTCCACGCCCATGAAGTGGTCCTGGTCCGGCGCCTTCCAGTAGGCGTACGCCGGGGAGATCATCATCGCGTCGACCTTCAGCTCATCGTTCAGGAAGTCGAGCGCGGCCCGAATGGTGTGCGCTGAGTCGTGGGAGAAGAAGGTCGAGTTCGTCGTGACCCGGAACCCTTTCCCCTTGGCTTCCCGTATCGCGTCGACGGCCTTGTCGAACACGCCGTCCTGACACACCGATTCGTCGTGGCGGTCGCGGAGTCCGTCGATGTGGACCGCCCACGCGAAGTACGGCGACGGCTTGAACAAATTCATCTTCTTCTTCATGAGCAGCGCGTTGGTACAGAGGTAGACGAACTTCTTTCGCTTGATTAGCTCTTCGGTGATCAGGTGGATCTCGGGGTGGATGAGCGGCTCGCCTCCAGCGATGGAGACCATCGGGGCGCCGCTCTCCTCGATGGCGGCCACGGCCTGTTCCACCGGCATCCGCTGCTTCAGGATGTGTGCCGGGTACTGGATCTTGCCGCAACCGGCGCAGGCGAGGTTGCACGCGAAGAGCGGTTCGAGCTCTACGAGCAGGGGGAACTTGTCGCGTCGGTGCAGTCGCTGTTTGAAGAGGTACGCGCCCACCCGAGCCTGCTGTCGAAGCGAAACCGGCATCGTCAGATCCTTCCCCGGATCACCGCAGCTCGATCGGAAGCGTGAACTGAAGCGATTCCTCGATGATGGTGCGCTCCTGCACGTCGACCGATCCCAGGCTGGCGAGCGCGCCCACCACTCGCTGGACCAACACCTCCGGAGCCGACGCCCCTGCCGTCACTCCCACCCTTGCGGCGCCGACCAGCCAGTCCGGGTCGATTCCGGTTTCGTCGTCGATCAGACGCGCGGGGCACCCCTCGCGTTCGGCTACTTCGACCAGGCGCTGAGAGTTTGAAGAGTTGTGTGAGCCGATGACCAGCAGCAGGTCGCATTCACGCGCCAGCGTCTTCACGGCCTCCTGGCGGTTCGACGTGGCGTAACAGATGTCGCTCGAGTTCGGCCCGTCGAGTGTCGGATATCGGCGACGAACAGCCTGGACGACCTCGGCCGCCTCATCGACGGCAAGGGTGGTTTGCGTGAGATAGGCCACCCGCTGGCCCCTTTTGACGCGTACTCGTTGAGCGTCGTCCCTGGACGTGATGAGCTCGATGGATTCAGGCGCCTCTCCCATGGTTCCTTCGACCTCTTCGTGCCCTTCGTGTCCGACCAGGACGATGTGGTAGCCGAGCTTGGCGAATCGACGAGCTTCGGCGTGGACCTTGGTGACCAGTGGGCACGTCGCGTCGATGACGTTGAGCCTTCGGCGGTTGGCGTCGGCCCGGACCTGCGGAGAGACGCCGTGGGCGGAGAACACGACCCGGGCGCCGGCCGGAACCTCGTCCAGCTCTTCCACGAACCGCGCGCCCCTTCGTTCGAGGTCCTTCAGCACGTGAACGTTGTGAACGATTTGCTTTCGCACGTAGATGGGGGGTCCGTACCGGTCGAGGGCTCGCTCCACGATCTCGATGCCGCGCTCGACCCCTGCGCAGAACGAGCGCGGTCCTGCCAGGAAGACGGTCCGCGGGCCGGTGGCTCGACCCCAGCTAAGGAGCGCCGGGGTGGCGGCCCGAAGGTTGCGATAGGCCGTGATGCCGTTGACCGCCGTGCTCCACACCCGGCGCAGCTCGTGCTCGGGAGTGTCGACCACCGAGCGAAGAACGGCCAGAGGGCGGTCTCGCGCGGCGTCCGCGAGCCACGCCGACTCCATGTCGACGGCGATGGCGCCGGTCGCCGCGAGTTCGGTGCGTTCATCGCCACGAGCGATGTGATCGATGGAAACGATCGGACCGACGTGAACGCGTTGTGCCCCGAGCCGGCGAAGCGCCGCCAGCAGTGGGGCGCTCGAACACGGAACCGAGGACCCGTCCGGCGCTCGAACCTCGCTTGCCACGACCAGGTCTCCCGGCCGGAAGTCATCCCCGAGAGCTCCACAGAACCCGACCACAGCGACGGCCCGCGCATCGATCTGGTCCGCGGCGACCGCGGCGGCGCGAGCCCGGTCCGGTCCCATTCCGGTCTGCATGACGTGGACGCCGGGTTCTGCGGCGGCGCCCCCCAGTGCCAGACGCTCCACCGTCAAGGGGGTCAGGATCAGGAGATCCTGCGTCGCGGCGGCGACCTCCCGGTTCGATTTCTCCATCACTCTGGTCACCCCGCGCTCCCCAGTCTCTCCCCGTTCACGTACCGGCCGAGCGCCTGAAGCGGGAACGCCAGCCTGTACAGGTGGTAGTTGATGTAGAAGTCTCCGGGAAAACCGGTTCCGGTGTACAGGGGTTCAGTCCAAGTTCCTTCACCGTTCTGGTACTCGGCGAGCCAGATCACGCCTCGCTCGGCGGCTTCGGACGCACGTTCGCCTGCCGCGAGCAGCGCCAGCAGCGCCCACGCCGTCTGCGAGGCCGTGCTGGCGCCGCGGCCCACCCAATCGGGGTCGACGTACGACCGCAGGTCCTCGCCCCACCCGCCGTCGGCATTCTGGTGATCCTCCAACCACTTCACGGCCCGCCGAATGCGCGGGTCGTGGGGCGAGATCCCCGCCGCCACGGCGGCCGGCAGAACGGCGCCCGTCCCGTACACGTGGTTGGCACCCCACCGGCCGAACCATGAGCCGCCCGGCTCCTGGTTCTGGGCCAGCCATCCGAGCCCGCGGCGGGCGGGACGCTCGGAACCGAGCCCGACCGCGGCGAGCATCTCCACAACGTGAGCCGTGACGTCGGCGCTCGGCGGATCGATCACCTCGCCGAAGTCGCAGAATGGGAGATCCCGGCACAGCGTCCTGGTGTTGTCGGCGTCGAACGCGCCCCACCCTCCGTCGGCGGACTGCATTCCGATGAGCCATTGGACGCCGCGGTCGATCGCTCCACTGACCCGCTCGGGATCAGGATGATCCACACGATGAAGCGCCAATACGACCTCGGCTGTGTCGTCCAGGTCAGGATAGTTGTCGTTGGCGAACTCGAAGGCCCACCCGCTCGGGTCGAGCTCTGGTCGTCTCACCGCCCAGTCACCCTTGACGCGAATCTCTTCGCCGAGCAGCCAGTCGGCCGCGCGCAACATCGCGGGATGATCGCCCGGAATCCCTGCATCGGACAGCCCGATCATGCAAAGGGCCGTGTCCCACACCGGCGACTGGCAGGCCTCCAGCCGGCGAACGCCTTGTTCCCGGATGCTGAACGCGTCGATTCCCTCAAACGCGGCCCGCATCACCGGATGGTCGTTGGGGTAGCCCATCAGATTGAGCGCCATCAGCGAGTACACCCAGGGGGGCTGGATGCCGCCCCATGACCCGTCGGCTTCCTGGCGTCGCAGGATCCACTCGGCTGCGCGGTAACGAGCCGCGCGACGCAGCCATCGAATCGGACGTCGTTCGTAGGCGTGGAGCCAGTCGTCCAGCACCTCGAACCGGCCCGACCACGTCGAAAGCGGATGGCGAGGGGGTGGCGGGGCTCCGCTTCGAAGCTCGTCGAGCCCGAACCCTAGCGGGCGCTGAGGTCGGAACGACGCAACCACCGTCAGGGGGACGATCGTCTGGCGGGCCCAGCAGGCGAAGTCGTACACGTTCAGCGGAAACCACGAGGGGAAGAAGATGACTTCGGGCGGCAGAGCGGGAAGTTGATCCCAGCTCCAGATGCCGAACAAAGCGAGCCACAGCCGGGTGAAGACGCGGGTTCGCTCGAGACCCCCCTGATCCAGGATGAATTCGCGGGCCCTCTTCATGTGCGTGGCGTCCGGAGGGTCGCCCGCCAGCTTCAACGCCGCGTAGGCCTCCGTCGTGGTCGAGAGGTCGCCCGGTCCGCCGTAGAAGTTCGCCCAGGTCCCGTCGTCTCGCTGTTCGTGCCGGATCCACGCCGCCTCCGGACCGAGCACGTCCTCCGAGAGGACTCCGAGGAACTTCCGAAGGAGGAGATCCTCTGCGTCCATCGTGACGTTGGTCTGGAGCTCGCCCTTCCACCATCCGCCCTCGCTCTGCAGCCTGAGTAAGTGGTCCCGTGCTCGGCTCATCGTTTCGGCCGCTGCCAGCTCGACCCTGGATTGGACGGCGGTTGCCATCAGAAGTCCCGCTGCACGACGAATCCAGCGAGCTCCCGGAGCTCATCGGCGGCCCGTGGCGCGAGTGCAGCTCCCTCCAGAGCGGCCATTGAGCTGACAAGGGTTCGCCACGCGAAGCGGAGCGTTAACTCCCGGCTGCCCGCCTCCTCAAGGATCCGAACCGCTCGTCGAAGCGCGTCTTCTGAGAGCTCTCGGCTCGATAGGACGGACTTCAGCTCTCCGCCACGTTCGGACGAAAGCCCGTGCGCCACGGGAATGGTTTTCTTTCTTTGCCGGAGGTCGCTGGCGGAGGGCTTTCCCGTGACCATCGGGTCGCCCCAAATGCCAAGGACGTCGTCGACGGCCTGAAACGCCAGCCCGAGGTGGCGGCCGAACCTCCTGAGCGTCTCGCCTCGCTGTTCATCGGCGCCGCCCAAGATCGCTCCGAGCGCGGCGGCCGCGGAGAGAAGTGCGGCGGTCTTGTGCGCCGACATCGAAAGGCATTCCTCGATCGAGACATCGAGTCGACTCTCGAAGGAGAGGTCCTCGGACTGCCCTTCGATCATTTCGGCAGTCGCTCGGTTCAGCTCCTCCGCAGCGCGGCGCGCCTCCGGCCTGGAGTCTTCCAGTACGACTCGCTGGGCCAGCGCCAGCAGCGCATCGCCGGCAATGATCGCTTCCCCCAAGCCGAACCGGGCCCACACGGTCGGTCGGTGCCGGCGCTCGCGGTCGCCGTCCATCACGTCGTCATGCAGGAGCGAGAAGTTGTGGACCAGCTCGACGGCGATCGCGCCCGGGAGTGCCGCTTCGGGTGACGAGCCGACGGCCTCCGCGGCGACGAGGGCGATCGTCGGACGGAGTGCCTTGCCGCCTTCAGCATCGGTGTCCCCGCCGACCTCGTCTTGCCAGCCCAGGTGATACGAGACGATTCGGCGAAGCCGGGGGGAGAGGTGGTCGACGGCGTCTCGCAGTCCGGCCGAGATCAGGGGCTTCAACCGGACCAAGGATGAAGGGGTGGCAACGGGGTTCGCGAGCGCGTCATTCGCGCTCGGCGAACGGGCCGCCCTCACGTCATTCCCCGATGACCTGCATGAGGACGCGGCGGTCCCGAGCCCTGTCGAGCTCGACGAAGAACACGCGCTGCCACCGGCCCAGCTGCAGCTTGCCATCCACGACGGGTATGGTCTGCGATGCGGAGCCGATCAGGCCGTGTTTGCAATGGGCGTGGCCATTCGGGACGTCGTGCGAATCGTCCTCAAGGTTTTGAGTCCGAAGCGTCATGTCGTCGTGACGATATGCGCGCGTTTCCGGGACCAGGGACCGTACGAGGTCCTCGAAGTCGCTGATGAAGCCCTCCTCGTGCTCGTTGATGAGCACGGCGCAGGTGGTGTGGGGCGAAAACACCACGGCCATTCCGTTCTGCACTTCGCTTCTCTTGACCACGTCCTCGAGATCGCGGGTGACGTCGACCAGCTCCATGCATCGGGTAGTGGCGAAGCTGTGGTTCTCGAAAAGCATCTTCATGCTGGCTGTCCCCCTTAGGGCGCCACGGCCCGAAGGCCTGCACCCTGCTCGGGGCCTCCGTCCCCGGGAGGCCCAAAATATACGGGCTTGGTCTGCGGTCGCGCCAGATAGACGCGGCGTACCTCTGAACCGTAATAGCCCGAAAACACCCTGCTAACCGGTCGTCTCAGGAACGGCACAGAAGCTTCACAACCATCGGTACAATCCGGCCGTGCTGATATGGAAGTTCCTCCACATCGCCTCGATGTTCACCGCGGTGACTCTGCTCTTCGCGTACGACATCGTGATCCACCGGTCGTCGGCGCGGGGAGACGTGGCGACCGTGCGGGCGGTCGGCAAGCTCAAGCCCCTGGTCGAGAACTCAGGCATCGCAATCTTCTTCGTGGGCGTTGCGTTCGGGATCGTGGCCGCGCTCGTTGGCCCCTTCGATCTCACGCAAGGCTGGCTGATTGCGGCCTATGTATTGGTCGCGATCCTGTTGGTCCTTGGTGCAGGGCCTGAAAGCGCCTGGCTGAGGCAGCTGATCGAAGCAGCGGACCGCGACACTTCCGGTAGTGCATCAGCCGAGTTCACCGCTCTCGCCCGGGATCCTCGGCGGCACCTCTCGTGGGTCTCGGCCTTCCTGTACGCCGCGGTGATTTACGTAATGGTGGTGAAGCCATTCAGCTAGACCTGACTCATAGACTGCTCATGTGCTGACCTGCCCGAACTGCGGGAGGGACAACCCCGAGGGTTTTCAGTTCTGCGGATTCTGCGCGGCGCCGCTGACGCAGGTTCCGTCAGGGGGGGCAGAGGAGCGGAAAGTCGTCTCGGTTCTCTTCTGTGATCTGGTTGGCTTCACCGCCTCATCCGATCGGGCCGATCCCGAAGATGTCCGCGCTACTCTCCGTCCCTACCACGAACGAGTCCGAAGGGAGATCGAGCGTGCCGGCGGGACGGTCGAGAAGTTCATCGGGGATGCCGTTATGGCGGTGTTCGGGGCTCCGGTGGCTCACGAGGACGACGCTGAGCGAGCCGTCCTGACCGGGCTGAAGATCCTGGACGCCATCGGCGAGCTCAATGAAGCCGACCAGCGACTGAACCTGGCCGTTCGGATTGGCGTCAACACCGGGGAGGCCGTCGTGACGCTGGGCGCCCGGCCGGAGGCCGGAGAAGGCATGGTCACGGGCGACGTGGTCAACACCGCCGCGAGGCTTCAGTCAGCCGCTCCGGTCGGCGCGGCCGTCGCCGGCGAGTTGACCTATCAGATCACCAAGGACGTCTTCGCTTACGAGCCGCTCCAGCCCGCGGAGGTCAAGGGCAAAGCTGCGCCGATTTCGGTTTGGCGGGCAATCGCGCGAAAGCGCCTGGGAGTCGAGGCGGAAATCCAGGCGCCGACGCCGTTTATCGGCCGGGACGACGACCTTTCACTCATGAAGCAGACGTTCCATCGAACCTTGCGCGAGCGTTCGCTGCAGCTCGTCACGATCCTCGGAGAGCCCGGGGTCGGAAAGTCCAGGCTAGTTGCGGAATTCCGGAAGTACGTCGATGACCTTCCCGACTTCTACAACTGGCGCCAGGGGCGGTGCCTTTCGTACGGCGAGGGCATCACGTTTTGGGCACTTGGCGAGATCGTGAAGGCGCAGGCCGGCATCCTCGAGACCGACGGCGCCGATGTGGCGGCGTCCAAGCTGAACACGGTCATACCGGAGGGCAAAGAGCGCGAGTGGCTCTACCAACGGCTCCTGCCGTTGGTGGGCCTGGAGCCCTCGTCGATTGGTGAACGCGAGGAGTTGTTCACCGCCTGGCGACTGTTCCTGGAGTCTCTCGCCGAGGAGCGTCCTTCCGTATTGGTCTTCGAGGACATCCACTGGGCGGACGATGCCCTGCTCGACTTCATCGAATACCTCGCGGACTGGGCTGAAGGACTGCCGATCGTCCTGCTGGCGTTGGCCCGGCCCGAGCTGTTCGAACGGAGAGCTGGTTGGGCTGGTGGTAAGCGCAACGCCACGAGCATCAACCTATCTCCGCTTTCTCAAACCGAAACGGCAAGTCTCGTGTCGGCTCTCCTGGACTCGGCCGTGCTCCCGGTCGAGATTCAGTCTCTGATCCTCGAGCGGGTGGGAGGGAACCCGCTGTACGCCGAGGAGTTCGTAAGACTCCTGAAGGACCGCGGTCTCCTTGTCCGAAGGGGCGCGACCTATGGGCTCGAGGAGGCCGCGGAGGTTCCCTTCCCCGAGACGATTCAGGCGCTCATCGCTGCGCGCCTGGACACCCTTTCTTCGGAGCGAAAGGCATTGCTTCAAGACGCCGCTGTTATCGGCAAGGTCTTCTGGTCGGGCGCCTTGTCGGAAATGAGTGATCTCGCACCGAGGGACGTCACCGAGGCTCTTCACGAGTTGTCGCGTAAGGAGCTGGTGCGGCCGGCCCGCGTCTCGTCCATGGAGGGAGAAGCCGAATACAGCTTCTGGCACATCCTGGTGCGAGATGTGGCGTACGCGCAGATACCTCGGACGCGTCGAGCGGAAAAACACCGTCGAGCGGCTTCCTGGATCGAGTCGCAGGCGGGAGAACGCGTGGAGGACTACGCGGAGATCCTCGCCTACCACTACACCGAGGCTCTGGACCTGGCCCGCGCGGCCGGTGCGGCAGACGAGGTGCAGACACTGGAGGATGCTGCCCTTCGCTTCCTTCTGCTCGCCGGAGATCGCGCCTTGGGGCTCGATACGGCGAAGGCAGAGGCTCACTTCACGAGGGCGCTGGACCTCGCGCCGGAGGGCCATCCGGAGCGCGCTGGGGTCCTTGTTCGATGGGCGGATTCGGCTCGCCAGAGGGGGCGCCACGACGAAGCCGGGAGAGCCCTCGAGGATGCGGTGGCCTTCTTCAAGGCCAAAGAACGGCACGTTGACGCGGCCCGGGCCATGACCTTGCTAGCGAATGTCCTCTGGTTCAGGGGCGATGCGAGGAACAGGGAGGTCGTCGCTGACGCGGTGGGTCTGCTGGAGTCTGAACCTCCGGGTCCTGAACTGGTGGAGGCTTATGCCGAAGCTGGCCGGTTGGAGAACCTCGGGGGCGACCTTCGGCAGGGCATGTCGTGGTCGGAACGGGCTCTTGCCCTCGCCTCCGAGATTGGCCTGCCCGAGCCGGCCAAGGCGCTGGGGTATCGAGGCATGGCCCGCTTCTTTCTCGGAGATCGCTCAGGCTTGGAAGATGTCCGCAAAGCCCTGTCCCTGGCCGTGGACCAGGGCCGGGGCTTGGATGCCGCGATCCTGTACAACAACCTTGCGGTGATACAGCAGACGGTGGACGGCGCGGGAGCCGCTTTAGAAACCATTCGAGCCGGGATCGACTTTTGTGAGAGGAGAGGGATCACTCAGCCGCTACGCTGGGCGATCACTGGCGAGATGGATCTTATGTTCCAACTTGGGTTGTGGGAAGGGATCTTCGAATCCGCCGAGGATCTCGCCCCGAAGCTCGAGGCCACAGGGTCCGTTGCCACGCTGGTTCTCGTTCGCGAGCTGCAGGCGCGCGTGCTTCTTTATCGAGGACGAGCGCAGGATGCGCTTCCGCTAATAGAGTCGGCCGCTGATGCTTTGCGAGGGTCGGGCCTCTCGGAGGCTTTCATCCTCACCCGTGCATCAGCAGCCGCAGCCCGGCTAGCCGCTGGAAACCGGGAAGGCGCCATTGCCCTACTGAGCGAGACGGAGGAAACGCCCAACGTTCGAGAGGTTAATTCGTACGTCGACGCCTTGCCGACCATGGTTCGAACGGCCGTAACTGCCGGAGACCTCGTCCTGGCCGAACGCCTGGCCTCCGGGTTAGCGCCCAGATATCCGATAGAGGACCATGCTCTCCTGGCTACCCGGGCCGTCTTGGCGGAAGCACGAGGTGAGACGGAGGAATCCGCTTCGCTGTACGCGGAAGCCGCCGACCGTTGGAAGGGCTTTGGCTACGTCACCGAGCATGCCTTGGCTCTCCTTGGAAGGGGCCGGTGCCTTGTCGCTTTAGGACGGGTGACCGAGGCGCGTGAGCCTCTCCGAGAGGCCCGCGACATCTGGGCCCGGCTGGACGCGAAACCCGCCCTGGCGGAGACGGACCTGCTGCTCGAACAGGCGATCGCCCTGACTTCGTAGTCGGTGCGGGTCTCTGGTTTTGGGACCAATTGAGGCTCGTCTGGCTCGCGTGGGATCGTCATAGCGGGCTAGCTCGACGGGACCACTGCCGCATAGACTCGTCGCGTGCGGGCCAACCGAAGGATCGGACGCCGTTTCGTCGTGGCTGTCGGAGGCGCAGTGCTGGTCGCCAGTTCGGCGTCTCCGGCGAATGCGGCAGCGAAGCTGACCCCGGCGACCGGCGGAGAGAACATCTCCGTGCTCAGCACCTTCGTTACGCTCACCGGGCCTGTGGTTGCGGAGTCAGCGAGCGGCGAGGTCGGCGTGGGCACGATCGTCCTCCTCGCACCGACTGGATTTGCATTCGATCCGGCCCGCTCCGTCACGGCTCGGGTGACTGACAGCGGCTCCTGTCCAGCCTCGCGCACGTTGCGTCTGGGGACGAGTCAGCGCCAGACGAGTCAGACCGTCACGCCAACGAGCACATCGATCACGGTCAACGTCTACCAACGGTCGAGGGGGAGTTGCCGCGGCACGATCACGTGGTCGGGGATTCGAGTCAAGGCGGAGTACGCCGCGCGCGGGGACATCTTCGAGCGAGGCACGAGCTACATCAGTGGGCTGTATGACGCGCTGTCGTGGGGCAAGCTCTCGACGACGTCGTCTCCCTCGGCGCCCCCTTGCTCGGGCCCCATCCCGTTTTCGGCGTCCGGACTCGTGCAGATCGACGGTCCCCTGGACGGTCTGGAAGACGTGGCGATTGACGCGGCGAGCCGCTATGCATACGTCACCAACAGCTACCTCAACCGCGTAGAGGTGCTGGATCTCGTGAATCGGGTCCGGCTCTGCCCCATCCCGGTTGGTCAGGAGCCAACAGGACTGGATCTCACGGCGGACGGAACGAAGCTCTATGTTGCGAACGCCCTTGGCCACTCGGTATCGGTGGTCGATACGGCGACGCGCAAGGAGCTGCGTCGGATCGCCTTCCCTGGTGCGACCGAAGGCCTGTCCCCGTATTCGATAGCGATCGCCAAGAACGGTAAGGCCTTCGTTACGATGGCAGACGACCCCGATTATCCCCAGTGGGTCCCGGTCTACGAGCTCAATATCGCGACTGGTGGGATTCGGCAGCGGACCGACGTCGGCTCCGTCTATTGGGGTTACGTCGAAGCTAGTCCCGATCGTTCTTTCGTCGGTTTGGTGAGCCACGGGATCTCAGATGGGCCGTTTTTCGTCTACAGCGCGAGTACCGACTCCTTCGGTCGCGAGCGGAGCACCCACGCGACCCTGAGCCAGATGGACTTCGACAAAGCGAACAACAAGATCCTGATGGCGCCGTCGACATACATCATGAGTCCCAATCTGAACCAGCTCGGCGCCGTTGCCGGCGGCGGATATAGGGGTGCGGCCATCAGCTCAACGGGTGCTACGGGATACCGCGTCGTGGAGCAGGGCGTGGAGATCATGGATCTCGAGCGGTACCTCGTGGTGGGGAACATGAGTCTTGCCGATTCAGTGAACTATGCAGGGTACGGGGGCATTGGCCGCACCGAGCTCACACCGGATGACAGGTACCTGGTGACGATCACCGATAACGGTGTCTCGGTTCGCGCGGTCCCCTCGCCCGCGCCGCGCGCGCCGGTCTGTCAAAAACCGAGCTCTACCGTCGGAACGAACGGGTTCGTCCCTCTGGCCTTCGACCCGGAAGACATCGTCGTCGACCGGGAAAAGCGGTACGTGTACATGACGAACCGGAACCTCAACCAGGTCGAGGTCTTGAATCTCGGAACCGGTGCATTCGAATGTCCGGTTCCCGTGGCGTCCGCTCCCTACGGCCTGGACCTCACGGCAGACGGCACGAAGCTGTATGTGGCGACCGCGGGCTCGAACTCCGTCTCGGTTATCGACCTGGCGACGAGGGGGGAGGCTCAGCGCATCAGGATTCCCTGGCGCTGGGAGAATGACAACCCGTTCCAGATTGCGGTTTCACGCAACAAGGCGATTCTCTCGACTACGTTCAGTGGCTATGGATGGGGTGGTCGAGTGTTGGCGATCACTCTGTCCACCGGAGGAGTGCAGTCCTTTTACACGGCAACGGAAGCCACCTACATGGAGGCGAGTGGGGATCGAAGCCGCGTGGCCGTCGCCATCGCTGACCAGACTTCGGGAACCACCAAGTTAACCGTTTACAACTCCGGAACCAGTTCCTTTGGAACCC
>DATABA010000121.1:0-4821 GCA_036259835.1 Actinomycetota bacterium | reverse complement strand
CCGGTCGCTTCTGGAACAACAGTCGGCAGCATTACCCGGTGAACCCGTGGAGGAAGTTCTTCCCTCCGACGGGGCCGAGCTCGCCGGCGCAGAAGAATCCGGCCACGGGAACGCCACCGAGGTACTTCGAGACCAGCTCGGCGTCGTGGTCGGGGGTCGGGAACATTCGCGAGCCGCGCCCGTTGCACGTAAACAGCAACGCACCGGCGGGTTCGCCGGGTAATTCTGCCGAATGTCGCTCCAGAAGCGACCGGAGTTCCTCGTCGGCGGTGGCAGCATCCCGGACGTGGAACTGGACCGTCTCTCCGACGTCGACGGTGTCGCCGACGGCAACGGCACCACTGTCGGGATCCGCTCCGATGACACCTCGGATCAAGAAATCCCCAATGCCGTGTTCCGGCTTGTACTCGTCGATCACCCGGCCAACGTGCAAGCCTCTCGAGATCAGCTCCCGGTCGGGCGGCGCCATGGCGTTCACCGTCTCACGCAGACGCTCGAGAGGCGGTCGGCCGGCCAACCCGTACAGCACGTTCTGTTCGGCGCGGGTCACGACGTAGGAGTCGCCGATCGGACGGCACCCCTGCGAGACGAACGTTCGCACCGTTATGGAGGGCGGAAGCCGGACGCCCACCGCTCCGTCTCGGCGGATAGAGCGGTCCTGAAACAAGATCGTGTCGCCGCCCGAGAAACCCCTGCTCGCCATTCCTCCTACCACCACCGCTCCCGGAACGGACTCGTTCAAATGACCGAGGAGGTGATCAACCGGAAACGTATAGGGGTCCGCAATGAGCAGGTGAACGGGCACGGCACCCTCTTCGGGGCGTTCGAAGAGCCACCCGCTGAAGAGCCCTCCGGATTCTGTGCGGCTGAACTGCATGTGGAACGTCTGCCCGCCCTCGATGTCGGAAACCCATACCGAAACGGCCGGCTCACCTTCGACTTCCCGCGCTCCTGCGACCACCGCTTCGCTGACGCATCCGACCACCGCCGCCGGCGACGCGACGTCGTGGACAGCGTCGAGCACGTCCCGCGCTCGATCGGCATGGTGCGGTGACGCGAAGACCAGGGCCAGACCGGCCGGTCGCCCTTCTAAAGAAGCGACGGCAGCGCTAGTCGCCTCGGCGACAGCCGCCGACGACGAGACGCCGCTTGAAAAGCCCATGCCGACCTTCACGGAATCAGCGTACCGGAGCTTTACGACACGCCTGTAGCATCGAACCGGTGGATCAGCGGACGGGCGAAACGCCCGATCACTCCGAGCCCGGTGAAGGCGAACGCGCCGCCGGGCTGACGTTCGACTCCTGTTACCGCCACCCCGACGTTCGGACCGGTGTCCACTGCACGCGGTGCGGGCGGCCGATCTGCCCGGATTGCATGACCCAAGCGTCGGTGGGCCACCACTGTCCCCACTGCGTCGGCGAGGCGGCACGAGGGTCTCGACGAACCCGGATCGTCATCGGCGGCGGGCTGTCGGTGGCCCGCCTCCTCCTCTACGCGAACGTCGCGATGTTCCTTATCGGGATGTTCGCGGCAGGGCGGGCGTCCCCCTTTGGAGGCGCATCAACCCGAACACTTCTGGAACTCGGCGCGATGCAGCCCCTGGCGATCGCGCTCGACGGCCAGTACTGGCGGTTCTTCACTTCAATGTTCCTGCACGCCGGGCTTTTCCACCTCGCCTTCAACATGTATGCGCTGTATCTGTTCGGCGACCTGGTCGAGGACATCTACGGGCGCGCGACGTTCGTGGCGATCTACTTCCTGTCCGGTTTCCTCGGGGGCGTGGCGTCCTATGCGTTTGGAAGCCCATACGTGTTAGCGGTCGGCGCGTCGGGAGCCATCTTCGGGCTGATCGGGGCCTGGGCCGCCTACAACTACAAGCGTCGCGGAACGGCGCTCGGATCGGCGAACCTCCGAGGAGCGGCCATCATCGTAGGCATCAACCTCCTGCTCGGCTTCACCATTCCCGGAGTCGACAACCTCGCGCACATCGGAGGACTGGTCGCCGGAGGCGTGGCGGGCTTCGGCGTCGAAGGGTTCACCTATCGGCCGGTCGGTCGGTTCGTCCGGCTTGCGGTGTTTGCCGCGCTCCTGGCCGTCGGAATTGCGCTGGTCGTCTGGCGAACTTCGGTGATCTCCGATCCACTTTCCGGACTGTTCTGAGCCGGCGACTGCGCCCATCCCAGCCGTTCGATTTTGCTTCGGGATGGGGGACGCTCAAAATACGACCGTCACCGGTCACCCGCCTCAAGGAGGTGTCTCTTGGCCCAGACAATGCCGGCTCCCGCGCCCGAGCGCGGTACCGATCTTCGACGAGGAGCGATCGGCCTTCGAGAAGTCCTCTTTCAGTCCATCACGCACATGGCGCCCGCCGCGGCCGTGGCATTCTCGATCCCGTTCGGCGGCCCGTTCGCCGCGGGAGCGCTGCCCCTCGCCGTCATCCTCGCGATGGTGGCGTGCCTGCTTGTGGCGATCTCCATCGGGCAGCTGGCGAAGCAGCTCCCATCGGCGGGGAGCTTCTACACCTACGCGGCGCGAGGCCTCCATCCCTCGATCGGGTTCCTGGTGGCCTGGGGGTACGCCTTCGTCGAACCGATGGTCGCTCCGCTGCTGTACCTGATCCTGGGCGTCACCGTGGCCGGAACGCTGAACGCCGAGTTCGGGTGGTCGGCCGACCTGTGGTGGATTTGGGCACTGGTCGGAGCCGCGGTTGTCTTCCTGCTCGGATACCTCGGAATCCAGGTGTCGACTCGGACAGGCACCCTGCTCGGTATCTTCGAGGTCGGCGTATTCGCCGCGCTGGGCGTCTGGTTGATCGTCGAAGCAGGGGATAGAAACAACGTCGAGGTCTTCGGCACCACCTTCGCCACGGCAGAAGGGTTCACCGGATTCTCCGGCGTCTTCGCCGGATCGATCTACACGATCCTGGCGTTCATCGGCTTCGAGGCAGCGGCCCCATTAGCCGAAGAAGCGGCGAACCCAAGACGAGATGTTCAGCGCGCCGTGGTCGGGTCGGCGCTGCTGATCGGGCTGTTCTATGTCCTCACCACGTACGGAGCGACGGTGTTCTTCGGCCCGGAGAAGATGGCAACCTTCAACGAGTCCGGTGGTGGAAACCCCTGGGACGGACTGGCCCGGGCGGTATGGGGAGCCGGCTGGGTGCTGGTGTTCCTGGCCATCGCCAACTCTGCCATCGCCAACTCGAACGCCGGCGCGAATGCGGCCACGCGGACATGGTACGCGATGGGAAGGATCCGCCTTCTCCCCTCCATGTTCGCAAGCGTTCATCCACGGTGGCGGTCCCCGTACGTAGGGGTCATCGCGCAGCTGATCGTCGGAGTGGGCCTTTCACTCTGGCTCGGGTTCCAGTTCGACCCGCTGACGGCGTTTGGCTTCATCGCCACCATCCTGGTCATCGTGGTCATCCTGATTTACATGGTGGTCAATTTGTCGTGCATCGCGTTCTACTGGCGATTCCGCAAGGACCAGGCCAACGTGGTGCTGCACGGAGTCATCCCGATCCTCGGGATCGCGGCATTCATCCCGGCCTTCCTCACGGCGTCCGGAATCGCGGTGTTCGATTTCATCGGCAGGCTGGATCACCCTCTCTCACTTGCCGGTTTGATCGCCGGCATATGGATGGTGATCGGCCTCCTGTACCTCCTCTACCTCCAGGCGCGCGCGCCGCAGCGGGTGCGTGACACCGGTCGGATCTTCATCGAGGAGGAGCCGCTCGTCGATGCCGCCGTTCAGGAACCATGATGGAGGTCGTCTCGTATCGACCCGACCCGTCGGAGTTCGTCTGGACGTTCGGAGGCGCCGACCCGGTCAGGAAGGTGACACCCGGGACGGTCCTGGAGCTGTGGACAGAGGACGCGTTCAGCGGGACGATCCGCGGCCCGGAAGACGTTCCGACCAAGGCGCTGAACTTTCCGTTCGTCAACCCCCAGACCGGGCCTTTCTACGTCGAGGGCGCCGAACCGGGGGACACGCTGGCCATCCATTTCGTTTCCATCGAGCCATCACGGGATTGGGCGGCGTCCACCACGGTGCCGCTGTTCGGCGCGTTGACCTCGACAACACACACACCGACGCTTCAGGACCCCTTACCGGAGGTCGTGTGGATCTACGAAGTGGACAGGGACGCACGAACGGTCACGTACCGCGCCGCGCACGGCGAGCATGCGGTAAATCTCCCGCTGGATCCCATGCACGGCACGGTCGGCGTGGCGCCCGCCGCGTTCGAGACGCGTTCTTCACTGGTTCCGGACTCACACGGCGGGAACATGGACACACCCGAGATGCGCGCCGGAACCACGTGCTACCTCGGCGTCAACGTTGAGGGGGCGCTCTTCTCCATCGGCGACGGACACTGCCGGCAGGGCGAGGGTGAGACGTGTGGAGTGGCCGTCGAAGCGGCCATGGATACGGTGATCATCGTCGACCTGATCAAGCGCGTGTATGCGCCGTGGCCGCGCCTGGAAAACGACGCCTTCGTCATGAGCACCGGTTCGGCCAGGCCGTTGGAGGATGCCTTCCGCATATCTCAGTGGGACCTGGTGAACTGGCTGGCCGGCGAGTTCGGACTGCATCCGCTGGATGCCTACCAGCTCCTGACCCAAGCGAGCGAGACACCGGTAGCGAACGTGTGCGACCCGAACTACACGTTCGTGTCGAAGATCAGGAAGGAATACCTCCCAGAGAGAACGGTGTTCGGCGGCATGCACGGCCGACTCCGTGACGTCGGGGCGCAGTACAGGGC
The DNA here is from genome assembly GCA_036259835.1 of Actinomycetota bacterium. Lineage (GTDB taxonomy): Bacteria > Actinomycetota > UBA4738 > UBA4738 > UBA4738 > JALYGK01. The sequence continues at coordinate 62 of DATABA010000121.1, read as the reverse complement.
TGAACGCCGCTGACGAACGAAACGACTACGCCGGGCTAAGAGGAGACGGCGACCGACACGAC
>DATABA010000120.1:0-6144 GCA_036259835.1 Actinomycetota bacterium | reverse complement strand
AGACAGCCTTGACGTCGGGCTGGTCGAAGCACGCGTAGACGCGGTGGGCGTCGAAGGGCTCGAAGTCGCTGTGGAGGTACACGTTGCCGTCGATGGGGTCGGTGAAGCGGTGCATCCCGACCTCCGTCCGGTAGAAGGCGCAGGACGCTCGGACCCGGACTTCGTTCTGCTCTTCCAGGTTGTTCAGGTAGATCCTGTTTCCGTCGAACGCGTCCAGGCCGATGGAGTTTCCGTTCACCTCGATCGATTCGATGGCGGGAGCGCTGAGGTCCAGGAACGTCTGGGCGCCGGGGTCACGGGACCGGAACGTCACCGTGGTGTCGGAGAGGAACCACTTGTCTTCGGTGAGGTCGAGCGTGATGCGGTACCGAACGTCCTCGATCAGCCCCTCGCGGGCGATCGCCTCATCCCGCGTCAGATTGCTTTTTGCCGTCACGCCTCGCCCCCTGCGTACTCTTTGCCGCGCTGCTCGATTTGGCCTTGCTCTTCGTCTTCCCCTTGGGGTTGCTCCCGCCCTGCTCGCCGTTCCGCTTTTTCCCCCTGTCCCGCTTTTCGAGCAATTGATTCTTGCGAACCTTGCCCGTGCTGGTTCGAGGTAGCTCGTCCACGACCTCGACGACCTTGGGGACCTTGAACGAGGCCAGATTGTCCCGCGAGTATTTCACGACCTGCTCCTGGTCGACCGACCCTTCCACGAACGCCGCCAGGACCTGTCCGTACTCCTGGTCCGGGATGCCGACGACAGCGACATCACGAACACCATCCATGCCCTCGATCACGCTTTCGACCTCGACGGGATAGACGTTCTCGCCTCCGATCACCACCATCTCGTCGGTCCGGCCCTCCACGAAGAGCCGGCCCTCCTCGTCCACCCACCCGCTGTCACCGATCGAGAGATAGCCGTCGAAGGTCTCCGTGTCCTCCCCCGAGGCATAGCCTTCGAAGACCATGCCGCTCTTCACCGCGAGCGTTCCCTTCTCGCGAGGAGCCTGTTTGGTTCGGTCCTCACCGAACGCGGCGACGTCCACTCCGGGAACCGGCTTCCCGACCGTCCCGGGCGCTTCTTGCATGTCCTCGGGCGTGGCGACGGCTACCCACCCGGCCTCGGTCGAGCCGTACAGGTCGTAGACGATCTCACCGAACATCGCCATGGCCTCGCCACGAACCTCGTCGGGGAGCACCGACCCACTGACCAGAATGATCCGAAGGGTGTCGAGGTCGAACTTCGACTTCACCTCGTCGGGAAGGTCGAGTATCCGACGAACCATAACCGGGACCAGCGACATGGCCGTCACGTCGTGGCGATCGATGAGCGTCAGCGTCTCCTCGGGGTCGAACTTCTCGGGAAGCACGAGCGGCGCTCCCAGGAGGCCGGCGAGCGTGAACGTCAGCAGTCCGAACGCGTGGAAGAGGGGCGGCGGACACAGGATCACGTCCGATCGCCGGTAGGGGACGATGCTGAACAGACCGAGGAGGCTCAGGATGGCGCCGAGGGGAGTGCCTCTCGAGGCGGCTTTCGCCTTTCCGGTCGTCCCCGAGGTGTGAATGAGGATCTTCGGCGGCGATCGGTCCAGGGAGACGGGGCGAAGGGGTCCGTCCGATTGGTCTTCCAGGAAGGATTCGTAATCCACGGAGCCGTCGAGGGCGTCCTTTCCCGCTTCTACGGCGACCAGCCGGATGTCGTCGCCCACCGCCGGCCGAAGCGCGGAGGCATGCCGGACGTCGTAGACGAGGACGGTCGGCTTGCTCTGCTCGACGGCGTGCTTCAGCTCGCGAGTCCGTCCCCACGTGTTGAGCGGCGCCACGGCGACGCCGAGCTTGTGCGAGGCATAGATGGCCTCGATGGCCTCTCGGCCGTTTCGGAGAAGCGTGGCGACCCGGTCGCCGCTCCGAACGCCGCTCGCTTCGAGCGCGCGGGCCAGGCGGTTGGTCCGGCCGTCCAGCTCCTTCCAGGAGAGAGACCCCTTGCTGTCGTGAACGGCGGCTCGGTCGCCGTACGCCGTCGCGTTGATCTGGGCAAGCACGCCGAGCGACGGGCCCCGGCCTACCAGCCATGGGAGCGATCGGACCGCGCCCATCGCCGCCCGCGGGTCGAAGGCGCCGGCTTCCCACAGGCGTCCCAATACCTGCGGGCTCAGAACCTTACCGACCTGTTGGAGTTCGTCGATCTTCATTTAACGATTTGGTCTGTCATTCCCAGCGCTCGGTCTCGCTACGCTTGCCCCCGCCCGGCACGAGGAGGTGTGAATGAACCGCAGCCCCGTTGAGCGATGGGTTGAAGGCTACATCGAAGCGTGGCGGAGCAACGACTCGAACGACATCGGGTCGCTGTTCACGGACGACGCTCGGTACTTCACCGCGCCGGACCGCGAGCCCTGGACCGGGCGGGAGGGAATCGTCCAGGGGTGGCTCGATCGAAAGGACGAGCAAGGGCAGTGGACGTTTCGCTACGAGCTCGTGGCGGAGTGCGACGGGCTGGCGTTCGTGCGGGGATGGACGGAATACGTCGAACCGCCGACGCGATACAGCAACCTCTGGGTGATCAGGCTGGAGGGAGACGGGCGCTGCTCGGAGTTCACCGAGTGGTGGATGAAGTACTAGGCCGCCCCGTTCTCGATCTCCACGCCGGGGATGCCCGAAGGGAGCGCCACCGATAGCAGTTGCCGAACCGGTGAGGACAGCGAATGGAGGACGACCGGCGGAGCGCCGAGCTCCTGGCCGGCCTTCGACATTCGAATCAGGGCCCTAATGCCGCTGCTGTCCATGAACCGGAGTTGCGAGAGGTCCAGGAAGACCCTTCGGCCGGACCTGAGCTCCCCTTCCACCAGCTCCGCGAACTCGTCGGCGTTGGTGATGTCGAGCTCGCCCACCAGCCGGAAGCGGCCGGGCTCTTCGAGCGGCACGATGTTCAGCAGTTCGTGTGACGGTGGCATGACCTGGTCTCCGCCCCGGTCGGCGAGGCTGCCTTATATCACGGTGCCTCGAGTGGCTGGAAGACGGACCGCCAAAATCACCCGGAAATCGGCTATTCGGTGTACCGGACGGCCTCCGCTGGGGGAAGCCGAGACGCCCGCCACGCGGGGACCAGGGTAACGAGCAGCACGGCCAGGTAAATCAGGGCCAGGACGCCGCCGATGCTCCCGAAGTCGATCCCGAAGTTTCCCTCGGCGTCGCCCTGCCGGTAGAAGAGATAGCCCATCGTCACTCCGACGATGATTCCGACCACGGCGCCGATCGACGCGGTCAAGGCCGCTTCCGCCATCAACCCCACCATGACGCCGCGGCGCTTGAACCCGAGCGCCCGCATGACGCCGATGACGTGCCTTCGCTCGGTGATGATGCGAAACGCCACGATCCCGAGGGACAGGATGCCCACGACCAGGCCCATACGCATCAATACGTCGATGGTGGAGAAAAAGGCCCTGTTCGCCCGGTCCTGATTGTCGAGCAACGTCTGAACCGACTCCGCGTCCACTCCCTGCTCGAAGAGGTGGGCTTCGATCGCCCTGGCAATCTGGCGAGCGTTCGCTCCTTCACGGACGTCGATCAACATGCTGGCGCCGACAGAGGCGTTCCGAAACGGCGCGAAGGCCGTTCGCGTCCCGAACACCCCGTCGAGAAGTCCGAATGACTGCGTCCCGGCGACGGTGAACGTGACGGGACCACTCGGCCCCTCCAGAGCGATCTCGCGACCGGGCGTACCGAAGTTGCCGATCACGAACCGTGGGTCGCGGGCGATCGCTTCCCATGCCTCCCGGTCCGTCCTGAACCGCCGCATGCGTTGCTCCAGCCGGACCGGCGGATTCTGCGCGACGTTCGATTCGATCTCGAACATCGGGACGAAGACATGCTCCCCGCTGGTGAAGCTGTCGGGCGAACGGACCGGACCGACGTATCCGCGGGTGGGAATGACGGTCGAACGTGCGATGTCCGGGCGAACGTCCGGCGGGATGTCAATGACGGGCGTTCCGGTCGACAGCACGCGGACGTCGTAACCGTTGCCGAATTCGTCGTAGTCGGGACCGAAGATCACGAAGAACACCGCGAACAGGGAGAGCATGCCGACGATGACGGCAAAGACTCCGGTGGTCAGTCCGGTGCGGAGTGGGCGGCGTGCCAGGTAGGCGAGCGGAGGCCGGAGGATCGCGCGCAGACGAGTGAACGCTCGTCCCAGCAGCCCGACCAAGGTCTCGGCGACGTGCAGATTGGCCGATGCCAGGATCGTCAGGCCGAACACCGACGTCAGCATCGCGACCACGAACACGCTGAAGAAGAGCTCCGGATCCCTGTTCGGATCGGCCAGGCCGATCATGAAGAAGGACCACGCCGCGAGGGCGGCTCCCGTAACCGTTGCGTGAAGCCGGGCCTCGGACCGCGGACGAAGGAGCGCCGATGCCATGACGATCAACGCGAGGCCTCCGATCAAACGGAACAGCTGATTCGACTGCAGGAGGCCGGCAACGCCGAGCACACCGAGCAAGGAGATACGCACCGGACGGACCCACCCACGAGAGCGGCGTCGTTCGGGAGGCGGCTCGGGGAGGTTTCGAATCGCGGCGGTGATCGACATGCGCCCCGTCCGGCGAGACGCGAAGAACACCACGACCAGCGTGAGGAAGGAACCGATGGCGAAGCCGGACAACAACGTCTCCGGCTTGAGGTAGAAGTCGAACCGGAAGTCGAAGTCCTCTCCGGCGAACTCGGCGAACGCTCGTCCGAATCGGCTCGCGACCAGCCGTCCGGCCGGGACGGCCACCGCCGTCCCCACGAGACCCGCCGCGATGCTGTACAGCGCTCCCTCGATGACTGAGAGCCCGACCAGCGGACGCCGTTTCAGCCCGAGCGCTCTCAGCACGCCGAGCCGAGACCGCCGCTCTTCCGTCAACATCCCGATGAGGTTGACCACCAGAGCCGCTCCGGCGGCGACGACGAGCGCGCTCATCCCCACGAGCATCGCTCGGATGAAAACGGTTGCCTCCGTGGCAGTTTCGACTTCCTGCGCCTTCGCCTCGCGAACGGTGAGCGCCACCGGTGCGCCGAGACCCTGGACGGCTCGCCGAATGACCGGAGCGGCACGGCGTGATTCCTCGAGCGTGTCGCGAATCCCGCCGGGAACTGAAATGCGAACGACGTTGACCTGATCCGTGCCGGCCAGGCGCTGGACGAGGTCCAGAGGAGCGAACACAACTGCCCCGAGCGTGTACGCGCCCGGGCCCTCCTGCCGGGCGATGCCTCCGACCCGAAGCGCCACCTGCGCTTTCAGTGGGGCGTCACCGGCCTGTGGGGCGTCACCGGCCTGTGAGTCGTCGTCGGTTTGCAGGGTGACCCGGAAGCGGTTACCGGGCCGCGAGTCCAGTTTGTCGGCGAGCGTTCGGGAGAGCAGGACCCTCTCCGGTCCGAGGTCCGACCCGAACGTGCGACGCCCGTCGGTGAGCACAAAGGCTCCGAAGGGCTCCTGAGCCGCGGGGTCGAATCCGACGATCGTGACGCGCGAGCTTCCCTGCCTGGTGCTGAGGTCGGCGGCCGAGCCGACCAGCTCGATGCCTGGAGCGACGCCGTCCGTGACGCGCCGAACCTCCTGGTCTGCCGCCAGACGATCGGGCACATCTCGAGGGAAGAAGCGATTGCTCGCCATCACGGTGATGTCGGTGTAGCTCCAGTTCTGGTACGCGAACGCGTTGACCGAGGAGTCACCGACGGAGTCGGCGGCGATGAGCGCGGCGGTCACCGTCGCCGTGCCGACCATCAGCCCCGCAACCACCAGCAGCGACTGGCCCTTCCGTCGGAGCGCTTCGCGCGCCGCTAGCCGCGCCAGCAGCGGCCGCCTGGCCGCGAAAACGACGACCGCCCCGTACGCCACGAGAAAGACCGCGAGGATGGCCCCGAGCGCGGGGGTCATCGAGATTCGTTCAGGATCAAACCGTCCCGCATCGTGATTGTCCGCTCTGCGGACTCCGCGACCTGGAGGTTGTGGGTGACCATGACGATGGTCTGGCCCCCGCGGTTGAGGTTCAGGAACAGATCCAGGATTGCCTGGGTGGATTCCGAATCCAGGTTCCCGGTCGGTTCGTCGGCCCACACCACCGCCGGGCGGTGAACGAGGGCCCGGGCGATCGCCACCCGCTGCTGCTCACCTCCCGAGAG
>DATABA010000119.1:0-11934 GCA_036259835.1 Actinomycetota bacterium | reverse complement strand
AGTATCGGGATCCGAGGGGGGTCGCTGCTCGAGGTCGGTGCCCCCGGGACGCTGTCCGGCTCCTTCTTTCAGTACAACGGGTTGGATGTCAGGACCGAGGCGAGTGGGCGAACGCTGACCCTGACCGTTCCCGCTCGCGTCCGTGCGAACGTCCCGCCGGGAGCAAACTTTCGGTTCACCGCTCTCAATGACTCGGGACTGTCGGGTGAGGTGGTGCGACACCTGAACATCGAGGAAGCCGGCGTGGGATTCGGCTGGGGAACCGTGGCGCTGGCGGTTCTGTTGGCGCTGTTCGCGGGGGCGTTCGTGGGGAACCTGTTTGCGACCCGGCGGGCGACGGCGCCCAGGGTCTCGGTGTACGGGGCGATTCAGCGACGCCTGAAGGAAGAACAGCCTTCGGCCCGGCCATGAGTGCGACGAAGAACGGCACCGCGCTATGGGAGAGGCTGACCAAGCGAGCGGACGCCACCCGGGTGGCGGGAGACGGCCGGCTCGATGTCTGGGACGCCGTTAGCCAGAAGTTCGACGTCGCCGAATACCGCCCAAAGCTCGCGGCCGACATTGAGATTAGGGAATTCAAGCTGAAGTGGGGCAACGACTACGTGATGTTCGCCAACCCACGTCACCTCGTCCACTACCGGTTCGGGCCCGAGGACGCAGAGCTCGTCAAGCTGATGGACGGCACCCGAACGGTGAAGGAGATCGTGATCGACAGGTTCAAGGAGACCGGTGATCTGGAGCTCTCCAGTGTCGTCGACATGGTGGAAACGCTTCGCGAGGAGGACTTCTTCGAAGACCGGTACGTCGACGTCAATGCGGCAGTTCGACGCGCGATGAAGCCAACCAGTACAGCCGCCACGAAGGTCCTGCAGTTCGCCCGGAGTCGTCGCGTGGAGTGGACGCGAGCCGATCGATTCGTTAGGACCCTCTACGACGGCGGACTAAAGCACGTCTTCACTCGTCCCTTTCTGATCGTCTCGCTGGCATTGGTGCTGGCAGGTTTGGCCGGCTTCTTCTCGATCGTCCGATCGCAGCGGTTCGGTCTCGCCGGTGAATCCCTGGCCATCGGCTTCGTGATCTTGCTCTTCCTCGACTACTTCTCGGTTTTCCTTCACGAGCTGGGTCACGCCTTGGTGCTGATCCGAAACAAGCGAAAGGTGAAGAGCGCGGGCTTCGAGATCTACTTCCTGTCGCCGGCGTTCTTCATCGAGTCCTCGGAGTCACTCATGATCGACCGACGGCAGTCCATGCTGATGTCGTTTGCCGGCCCCTACACGCAGCTGATCGTGGGTGGAGTGTGCTCGCTGGTTGCATGGGCTTTCCCGGAATGGATCTTCTCACCGACGCTGTACAAGGCGGCGGTGATCAATTACTTCATGGTGTTCATGAACCTGCTGCCGATGCTGGAACTCGACGGCTACTTCCTACTGTCGGATGCCATTCAGGTTCCCGACCTACGACCGCGCTCCCTCGCATTCATTCGACATGATTTCTGGCACAAGCTTCGGAACCGCGAGCGATTCTCGAAGGCGGAGATCGGTCTGGCCCTCTATGGGGGGCTCGGTGTGCTGTTCACAGGTTCGTTCCTCATAAGCGGAACGTTCTACTGGCGAACGGTCTTCGCCGACCTCGCCCGGAGGCTGTGGCTCGGCGGGGTCTTTACCCGCGCGTTTCTGATCGTGCTGGTTGCGTTTCTCGCCTCGCCGCTGATCCGAGGCGCCATCAATCTGGCTCGGGCGGTGGTCCGTCTCGGCGCGCTCCTGGTTCGACGCCTGAAGTTTCGGTTGGAACAGTCGTGGCGTGTGGAGGCCGCTCAGCTCATTGACGCACTGCCCCTCTTTGACGATCTACCCGTGGAGGTCCTGAACGATCTGGCCGGGCGGGTCCGTCTCCGGGCCTTCGCCCCGGGTCAGTCGATTGTTCGCCAGGGCGATCGCGCAAGCGCGTTCTTCGTCGTTCGCCGTGGTCGGCTCGAGGTCGTTGAGGAGAATCCCGAAACCGGCGTGGAGCGGACGATCCGAGTCCTTGACCGCGGTGAGGCGTTCGGTGAGCTTGGTCTCAAACAAGGTTCCCGGCGAAGCGCCACCGTCCGTGCGGTCGGGGACTCCGAGGTCTTCGAGATCGACAAGAGCACGTTCGATCGCCTCCTGGTCGATACGGCGCGACTCCCCGACTTCGCCCCGACGGTGCAGGCGTTTCAAGAGCTCAAGGAGATGAAGTGCTTCTCACACCTCGAGCCCGATGAGCTCGGCGAACTGCTCGAGCACGGCGAATGGGTGAAGGTGAAGCCGGGCGAATACCTCATCGAGCAGGGGGAGATCGGCGACTCGTTCTACGCCATCGGCTCGGGTCAGGCCGATGTGTTCGAGGACGGGGACCTGAAAACGACGCTCGGCCCAGGGGCATTCTTCGGCGAGATCGCGCTGCTGCTTTCGGTCCCTCGAACAGCCACGGTGGTGGCGAAGACTCCCATGCGGGTGTTCAAGCTCGACCGCGAGGGATTCGACCGGCTCGTCCGGGATTCGTTCAAGCGGGGAACGTTGAACCCCACTCGAGCGCTCGACCGGACCGCGGCGCACTAGGCTCCGACCCGGAGGACTGACGATGGATTGCTGGCACTGCCGGAAGACGGCTCTCGGGACGTGTCGATTCTGTGGCCGTGGACTGTGTGAGGACCACGCTGACACTCACCCGTACATTCTCGAGGTCTTCAGGTCGGACGATGACGTGCCCAAGGTTTTGGTGGTCGAGGACGCGCTCTACTGCGGAATCTGTACGCCGAGGCCCGACCCGCTCGAGCTTCCCGAATTGCGGTGAAAAGCTCCCAACGAACGTGACGAGCGTCACAGGCCTCGAAGTGACCAAGGTCACATTGGCTGGGTGACGACGGGCACAGGAACAGGTCTCTCGACCAATTACCGTCTGAGCCGTTCAACGTTGCGAGGTGAAAGGGGGTGACCAAGATGGCGGAGAAGCGAATCAGACCGCTGGCGGCCGACGCAGCCAGGGCCGCGCACGGCGGGGGCAAGGCGGCTGCGGCGACGCGCATTTCAAAGACCGCAAAGACCGCGAAGTTGGCCAGGGCGGCCATGACCGCGCGCACGTCGAAGCAGAGCAGGGTGGCGAAGCAGAGCAGGGTGGCGAAGCAGAGCAGGAGCTCGAAGGCTGCCATGTAGGAGCGACCTGATCTCGAACGGGCCCGGATTTCCGGGCCCGTTTCGTTTGTCTACCGATCCTCTACGCTCACTCGCAAGCTCGATTGGTTACGCTCCGACGACCATGGCGGTACGGTCTACGCGTTTTGCCTCGCTCTCGACCAAGGAGCTCGAAGAGGCGATGGCGGCGACGCCGCTTCTGGAAGGCGTCCCGGCGAGGGCCGTGGGCCACCTGGGCTCACTCGGGAGGATCCGCGAGTATCGACGCGGGACGTACCTCTTCTTTCAGGGGGACGACGCCGATTCGGTGCTGTTCCTCTGTAAGGGCCGAATCGAGATCAGCTCGCTTTCGGTCACCGGCCACCGACAACTTTTGACCACTCTCGACCATCCGCAGTTCTTCGGCGAGCTCGGGGTGCTCGGGGACCTGGAGCGAACGTCGACTGCGATGGCACTGGAGGACACATCGGTCTGGGTGGTCCGGGAGACGCATTCATGAAGTTCCTGGCAGACCACTTCGACGCGACCCGGGCGTTGCTTCGGGGCCTGGCCCAGCAGATCCACGCCCACGAATCCTTCGTCGAGGACCTGCTGTATCTCGACCTCAAAGGGCGGGTGGCCAAACGCCTCCTTCAGCTGGTGAGCCCGAGCCTGACCGAGCTGCCTCCGGACGGCACGGTGCTCCCAGCGGCGGTGACGCACTCTGATCTGGCGAGCCTGGTCGGCGGGAGCCGGGAGAACGTCACCCGGATCCTCTCCGACTTCCAGCGCCGGCGGCTGGTGAAGCGAGACGGGAAACGCTACGTCCTCACGAACGTCGCCGGGCTGCGCCGGCTGGCCAGTGTGTGACGAGGGACAGTCGGGGCCATGACTAACTAGTTCGTTTTAACCGGTACGGAATTGGTCTCTTCGCCGTTCAGCCCAGCCACTAAGCTACGGCGCAACCCCACGCGATCCAGGAGGGAACTGTCCATGGCCATCATTGCCCGGCGCCTGCTGTCCGTGAAGTTGACGCTCGTGCTTTCTACCACCCTATTGGCAGGCCTCCTGGTACACGTTTCGTTGTCCGCGGCCGATGTAACGCCCTGCGACACCCCTACAACGCCGCCCACGTTCTCGGGTCCCGCGAGCGCCGCGACAACCAGCACGCCAGATCACGCTTGCGGCGTCGTGGATGCCGAGGGCGGATCGGTTCAGACGGATCCCCCCGCGACGGAGGACAACCCTCACTGGACCAAGGTGACGATCCCGCCGGGATTCCCTGGGACCGTCGACATTCTGGAGACCGAAGAGTTCGTGGGAGGTGACGTTGCGATCGCCCAAGTCCCCGCGCCCGGTTGCGATCCGAGCGCCGGCCGCTATACGTGCTTGTCGGTCGACATCACGACGACGCAAACGACCACGCGCAAGAAACCCATGTTGTTTCGATTCACCTTTGACAAGTCGACGGTGCCAGCCGGAAAGAGGCTCTCGAGGATCCGTGTTTATCACTTCCCCAACCCTCAGTCCGAGCCGGTTCGTGTTCCTCGGTGCGATGACGAGGACAGCGCCAAGATCGGCTACGAACTCGAGCAAGGACAGCAATCCTGCCACGCGAAGACGACCCGTCTCGCTAACCGAGATATTCGGATCCTCGTTCTGAGCACTATCAACGGGCGCTGGAAGGCGCGGTAGCCGAAACCTCCCGGCGTACCGACGATTGCCGTGCAGGTCTGCCCCAACTGCGGCGAGGAAAACCCGGACAAGTTCCGCCTCTGCGGCTTTTGCGGCACGAAGCTTGCTGCAACGGTTCTTCAAGAGGTCCGGAAGACCGTCACGATCGTCTTCTCCGACCTAAAGGGTTCGACCACGCTCGGGGAGACCCTCGACACGGAGACGCTCCGCGAAGTCCTGAATACCTACTTCCGCGAGATGCAGGCGATTCTCGAGCGCCACGGAGGGCGGGTCGAGAAGTTCATCGGCGACGCGATCATGGCGGTCTTTGGGCTCCCTCGCCTGCACGAGGACGACGCGGTTCGGGCCGTTCGCGCGGCGCACGAGATGCAGAAGCGCCTTCGGTCTCTGAATGACGAGCTCGACCAGAGATGGGGCGTTCGGTTGGAGAACCGAACCGGCGTCAACACCGGCGAGGTGGTCGCCGGCGACGTCACGACCGGCCAGCGTCTGGTCACCGGGGATGCCGTCAATACGGCCGCGCGTTTGGAGCAAGCAGCCCCCGCGATGGAGATCCTGGTCGGTGAGCCGACGTACCGCCTCGTTCGGGACGCAGTTCAAGTCGAGCCGGTCGAGCCGCTCGAACTGAAAGGGAAGGCCGAGCCGGTCCCCGCCTACCGGTTGATAGGCGTCACCGGGGCAGAAGGATTCAGCCGACGCCTCGACGCTCCAATGGTCGGACGCCAGGAGGAGATGGCGGGGCTCATCAAGACGTTCGAGCGAGCCGTCGACTCCCGAACGTGCCATCTGGTCACCGTCCTGGGTCAGGCCGGCGCGGGAAAGAGTCGTCTCACGCAGGAATTCATCGCGCGTATCTCCGAGGAGGCGGATGTCCTCAAAGGACGATGCCTTCCATACGGGGAAGGCATTACCTTCTGGCCGCTCTCCGACGCGGTCCGGTCCGCCGCGGGGATCTCCGAGGACGAGCCGCCGAAGTTGGCGAAGGAGAAGCTGGCGGCGTTGCTGCCGGTAGAAGCGGCCGATGTGGCGGAGCGCCTCGCATCCGTGATGGGACTCTCAACGACGACGTTTGCCCTGGAGGAAACCTTTTGGGCTGCGCGAAGGTTCTTCGAAATCTTCTCCGCACGCCGGCCGCTGGCAGTGTTCTTCGACGACATCCATTGGGCTGAACCCACCTTCCTCGACCTCATCGAGCACATCGCCGATAACTCCACCGGCCCCCTGATGCTGTTGTGTCCGGCGCGCCACGAGCTTTTGGAGACCCGGCCTGATTGGGGGGAGGGACGCCCGAACAGAGCGCGCATCTCTCTCGCGCCGCTGTCCACGGGCGAAAGCGAACTCATCGTTCAGAACCTCCTGGGTCACGCCGGGTTCCCGCGAGAAGTTGCTTCGAAGGTCAGCCAGGCCGCCGAAGGCAACCCCCTCTTCGTCGAGCAAATGCTCTCGATGCTCATCGATGAAGGCGTAATTCGACCCGAGAACGGGCGATGGGTGATGCGGGACCAGTCCGTCTCGTTCACGGTGCCACCGAACATCTCCGCGCTGCTGGCGGCTCGACTCGATCGTCTCGTCGTCGAGGAGCGGGCGGTCCTCGAGCGAGGCGCGGTGATCGGCCAGGTGTTCTACAAGGGTGCTGTTCAGGAGCTCTCCGCTGACGAACTTAAGGAGGAGGTGGGCGCCAATCTCGCGTCACTGACGATGAAGCAACTGGTACGGCCCGACGAACCTGCCTTTGGCGACGAGGAGTCGTACCGCTTCCAGCACATGCTGATTCGGGACGTGACCTACCGCGGGCTTCTCAAACGGGCCCGCGCGGATCTGCATGCAGGGTTCGCCGTCTGGCTCGAGCGGACCGCGGGCGCACGGATAACGGAATACGAGGAAATGCTCGGATATCACCTCGAGCGGGCCTACCGGTATCTGCTTGAGCTCGGTCCTGGGGATGAGCGCACGCAGGAGACCGGCGTTTCCGCCGCCCGATGGCTGGGATCAGCGGGGCGAAGGGCGTTTGCTCGTGGGGACATGCCGGCGGCGGCAAACCTTCTCGAGCGCGCGGCCTCACTCGTTCCGACGAACGACCCCTGGCGGCTTGACCTTCTGGACGACCTCGCGGAGGCGCTCGTGGAGGTCGGTGAGTTGAGCAGGGCCGAAGCGCTCCTGGACGAAGGGATCGAGGCGGCCGCCGCGGTTGACGATGCTCGGCTTCGGGAGGATCTCGCGCTGGCGCGACTGTTCGTCCGCTTCGTCTCCGATCCCGAGGGCTGGGGAGAGGTCGTCATGCGCGAGGCGGAGCAGGCGATTTCCGTCTTCGAGGCGGTCGGGGACCAAGTAGGGTTGGCGAAGGCCTGGCGGCTCCTCGGCTCCGCCTACGGGACGGCCTGCAGGTATGGGGAAGCGGAGGATGCCGTCCTCAAAGCCATCGGTCACGCGAAGCTCGCCGGGGATCGGCGACAGGAAACGAGGAGCCTCTCGGCGTACGCGCTTGCCGCGACGTTCGGCCCGAAGCCGGTCGAGGACGCGATCCGGCGGTGTGAGCAAGTGCTGGACGAAGCGGCGGGAGACCAGAGAACCGAAGCATTGACGCTCGGAGCGCTCGCCGAGCTGGAGGCGATGAGGGGTGACTTCGCAAAGGCACGGGAGCTCTATCGGCGGGAGCGCCAGATCTACGAGGAGCTCGGCCTGAAGCTGCACGCCGCTTCGACTTCGACCGAATCCTCCCGCGTCGAGATGCTCGCGGAGGACCACGTCGCCGCAGAACGCGAGCTTCGTCGGGATTACGACCTCCTGAGCCAAATGGGAGAGAAGTACGTGCTGTCGACGATCGCGGGACTACTGGGGCACGCCCTTTATCTCCAGGGCCGGTACGACGAAGCCGAGGAGTTCGTCCGCATCAGTGAAGAAGCCGCGGGCGAGGACGACGTCGAGACTGAGGCACTGTGGCGACGGGCCCATGCCAAGATCCTCGCCCGGCGTGGCCAATTCGAGCAGGCCGAATCACTGGCGCGCGAGGCGGAGGAACTGATCATGAAGACCGACTCGCCGGCGCTCCAGGGAAACACACTCATGGATCTGGCGGAGGTGCTCCGACTTGCCGGTAAGCCGAAGAGCGCCATTCCCGCCATCACGGACGCTCTTCGCCTGTACGAGCAGAAGGGAGACCTGGTCTCCGCGGCGCGCGCGCGGCGCGAGCTCGAGGAACTAGGGGCCAAGGACGAGGCCGTCGGTCGAGCTCATTTGCGTCTGGCCACACCGCGCTGAGGTAGTTCCCTCAAGCGTCTTCGATCAGGTGCTCCGCGAGGAGCCCCATCTCGATCAGGTCGACATGCCGACCGCCAATGAACGCCGCCCTGCGCAACCGACCCTCTTCCTTGAAGCCGACCTTCTCGTATGCGGCCTTGCCGCGCGGGTTGGTTTCCTGTACCAGCAGGCGGATCCGCTGAAGGTTCATTTCGTGAATGCCGAACCGGGCAAGCGTGCGGACCGCGTCGGTCCCGTACCCCCGCCCCCAGAAGGGCTTCCCGATCCAGATGCCGAGGACGGCGGAGCGGACGCGTTGATCGATCGCCCCCAGCTCGCACGCTCCGACGAACTCGCCCGGCAGCGTTTCGATGGCGAAGAGGGCGATTCCCTGTGCACGGGACCGCTCCCACCATTCTTTTGTCCCAGCGATCGGTTCGGGCCACACCACATCGAGATACTGCGTGACATCCGGATCCCAAAACAGCTCATTGACCCGGGAGAGGTCGTCCTCTTCGACCGCTCGAAGACGAACCAGGCTCCCTTCGAACGGCGACCGCACCCGACGGAAGTCTTCGTGTTCGAAGCTCAACGTGGGGTGAGGATAGCCCGCGCAGAAGGATAGAAACCGCCATCGTTCCCGCGTCTGGAGGAAACCTACCCGCGCGTATAGTTAGACGATGCTTCATCCGCTCTTCACGCCCGAGCACGAGGAGTTCCGGCAGTCGGTTCGGACGTTCGTGGAGGCGGAGCTCGCTCCCCTCGCCGAGGAGTGGGAACGAGAGGGCCACTTCCCCGATTGGGTCTTCAAGCGCATGGGTGACCTCGGCTTCCTCGGGCTCCGGTACCCGCCCGAGTACGGGGGGCAGGGCGGCGACTGGGGCCACGCCATCGTCCTGGCCGAGGAAATGGCGCGGTGCCGGTCGGGCGGAGTCGGGATGGCCGTGGCAGTGCAGTCCGAGATGGCGACGCCCCCGATCCTCAAGTTCGGGACGGAGGAGCAGAAGCAGGAGTATCTGGTTCCGGCGATCAGGGGAGAGAAAATCTTCTGTCTCGGGATCACCGAACCCGAAGCCGGATCCGACGTGGCGAGCATCAAGACGGTCGCCGTCCGAGACGGGGACGAGTTCGTCATCACCGGCCGAAAGATCTTCATCACGAATGGGGCACGGGCTCACGCATGTCTTCTGGTGACCCGTACCGATACCGCCGCCGGCTACCAGGGGTTCTCACTTTTTGTGGTCGACACGAACCTCCCGGGCTTC
Source organism: Actinomycetota bacterium (assembly GCA_036259835.1). Taxonomy (GTDB): domain Bacteria; phylum Actinomycetota; class UBA4738; order UBA4738; family UBA4738; genus JALYGK01. Next base: position 2,603 of record DATABA010000119.1, on the reverse strand, counting down.
GCGGTCAGCCGTGAGCTGGACAAGCTGGGAATGAGGTCGTCCGACACTGCCGAGCTGGTCCTCGACGAAGTTCGAGTCCCCTCACGAGCCCTCCTCGGCGAGGAGGGAAGGGGGTTCGTCGAGATCATGTGGGAGCTTCAGGGCGAACGCCTCATCGGTGTGGCTGGATCGTTGGCCGGCGCCACGCTTGTCTTCGAGGCCGCGTTGGCCTACGCGAAAGAGCGTCACGCGTTCGGCCGGCCCATCGGGAGCTTCCAGGTCAACCGGCACAAGTTCGCCGAGATGGCGACGGAGATCGAGGCGGCCCGCCAGCTCACGTACGACACTGCGCTGGCGTGGGAGCGCGGTGAGTACCCGGTCAAGCAGATCTCCATGGCGAAGCTGTACGGCGGTCTGGTGGTGAACCGGGTGATGAACACGTGTCTTCAGATCTTCGGCGGCTTTGGATATGCCGAAGGATCGGGCGTTGAGCGGGCATGGCGCGACACGCGGCTGTTGCGGATCGGCGCCGGGACCGACGAGGTCATGCGAGAGGTCATTTCGAAGACCATGGGCATTGCCTGATGGCGACGACCAGGTTCGAGGTCATTCCCAAGGCCGGTCTCTTCACCGAAGACCACGACGAGCTTCGCGCCACCGTACGCCGGTTCGTCGATCGGGAGCTCGCTCCGCACGCCGAAGACTGGGAACGCGCTCGCGAGTTCCCCTATCGCGATGTGTTTCGACAGGCGGGGACGATCGGGCTGTTTGGGGCGAAGTACGACCCGGCGTACGGAGGGACCGGGCCGGACCTCGTCGCCGACGCGATCATCACGGAGGAGATTGCGCGATGCCGTTCGGGCGGCGTCGCGGCCGCACTTGGAGCGCACAAGGACCTTGGGTCCTATTACCTGTATCGGTTCGGGACCGAGGAGCAACGCCAACGATGGTTGCCATCCGCCATCGGCGGCGAGGCCATCACCGCGCTGGCCGTAACGGAGCCGGGCGCCGGATCCGATGTCGGCGGCATTCGGACCCGGGCCTCACACGACGGCTCCGACTGGGTCCTGTCGGGAACGAAGACGTTCATCACAAACGGGCCGGTTGCGGACGTCGTCGTGGTCGCTGCGAAAACCGATCCGGAGGGGGGACACCAGGGGATCTCGTTGTTCGTCGTTGAACGGGGAATGCCCGGGTTCGTGGCGCAGCGAATCGACACGGTGGGGTGGCGAACCTCGCACACCGGCGAGCTCGCGTTCGACGAGTGCCGCGTGAGGGCGGAAGCACTGCTCGGTCAGGAGAACCGCGGCTTCTACCACATCATGGAGAACTTCCAGTGGGAGCGGATCGTGATGGCGCTCGCGGCGATCTCCGGGGCGGAGGCCACTCTCGAGACAGCCATCCAGTACGGCCGGGAGCGCCAGGCGTTCGGCCGCCCGGTGCTCAAGTTCCAGGTGTGGAGGCATCGCCTGGCCGATCTCGCCACGGAGATCGAGGCCGGCCGGTCGCTCACGTACCAGGCGCTTCGGAAGCTCGTCGCCGGCGAGGACGCCGTGCGGGAGGTCTCCATGGCGAAGTGGTTCGCCACGGAGCTGTCGTGGAAGGTGGCCGACGAGGCACTCCAGATCCACGGCGGCTACGGCTACATGATGGAGTTTCCCGTTCAGCGGGCGTGGCGGGACTCGCGGCTTGGTCCCATTGGGGGCGGAACCACCGAGGTGATGAAGGAGATCATCGGGCGGTCGTACGGCCTGTAGTTCCTTCGTCCTAACTTTCTCCAGCGTGCCTTCCCGCATCTGACCAGGGTTTCCTCACGGACGCTCGTGGGCAACATTGACCTTGGATTTGCGGCCGAAACCCGAAAGGGGGTGAGTCAGTGGCCTACGAACCGCCTCACACACACGGTGGTGCAGCCCCGCCTCCGCAGGAGCCGGGTTGGACGGGGTACGCGGCCATCAAGTACACGGCCATCGTGATCGTCGTGCTCGCCGTCATCGCGTTCCTGGTTTGGGCGTTGACGAACTTCCTCGGCGATTGACGTAGCGACCAACACGCAAAAGAAGGCCGCGGCCGGGCTCCTTCGGGGCCCGGCCGTCGCGACGTCTCTGGAGCCCAAGGGCTTATCTTCGCCCCACTTTCTTCCGAGTGTTATAGAGGGCAGCAAACAACTTCTCGAAAGCGAGATAATCGCGGTCGCCCCCTCGGAGGTTTGGACATGACAGAGCGAGCGGAAGCAACGCGCTCGGCCCGCAGCGCGGGAGTCCTCGATCCGGCGTTCGTGCAAGGGATCCACGAACTGCCGCTGGACGAGGTGCGGCGGAGGCGCGACGAGGCTCTGGCTGAGCGTGAGTTTCTCTCGTACCTCAGGCGTCTTCTGCAGGTCAGAGAGGACGTTTTGAAGGCGGAGCGCGCCCGGAGGCAGCAAGGGGCAGTGCCGGAATCGATGATGGATCGGCTGACCCGCGTCCTGGCCGAAGGGCCACGAGCCAGAGGGCGAGGGGAAGCGCTAAGAATCGCGCTGAGCGAGGAAGACATCGCCGAGGCCGAACGGCGGGCCGACGAGGTCGTCGTCAACGGCTGGTCGCCTCGCCCCGAAAATATCGACGATCCCCAGCTGGAGGACG
>DATABA010000118.1:0-13769 GCA_036259835.1 Actinomycetota bacterium | reverse complement strand
CTCCTGGACTTCTTCACAATCGACGTCGACAGCCGCGGCGCCGCATATATCGCCTACTCGGATGACAACAGGCGGCGGGCGACCGACACCCAGGACTTCATGACGCGGCAGATCGCCGGCAACAGCGTCTTCAAGAACCAGACGATCAACCTGCAGAACGACTGGGGGGTCCGAGACCATGCGGTGATCGACCGGGCGGGTGATGTAACAAACACGGCGAGTGCTCCGATTGGTCCCTGTCCCGGGATGGACGTTCTGAACGCGACTGCCGACCGCAGGGACGACAAGATCATCGCCACCTTGACCCTGAACGGGGCGCCGACGAGCGCGAAAGCAGTCGCCTGCGGCAATGCTCCGCCGAACCCGCTTTTGGTCTCCACCACCGGCGGTCTGTGGGGCATCGAGTTTTGGGCCGCTGCCGGCGGTGCAACCGTTCCCGACGTCACAGGGCCGTCGAACCGCTTCTACATCGCGTACCGCGACAATCCGGCGGATGGAGCGCCGCGGGTCGAGGGCGGAACGATGGACCACGTCAATGTGACGGTGACGTCGCTTGAGTTCAACTCGAGGACACTCGGGACACTCGGGGGGAACTGTTTCTCTATTCCGCCTCCGACCGGTGCTTGCACAATCTCGATGACGGTATCTGCAAGCAGCCTCGGAATCACGCCGGGGAATTCGCTGAACAACATCACCGGTCTCTCGACGTACCTCTTCGGCAATCTGGAGCAGCCGATTCCGGCGACCCGACTGATACTCGGTAACTCCGAGCAGGCGGACGCAACCGTGGCGTTCCACATACTGGGAAGCGGCACGCCGTAGCCGAACGGCTTGCCCGCGGCCCGCGGGACCGAGGGGGCATCGCCACCAGGCGGTCCCCCTCGTCCTTATCTCACGCCTGCGCGGGACGGAGCACCCAGTCGAGCTCCGGCAAGTACCTCTGAAGCACTTTGGGCAGCTCGACCGATCCGTCGGCCCGTTGTCCGTTCTCTATCAGCGCGATGAGCGTCCGTCCGATCGCCGAAAGCGTCCCGTTCAGCGTGTGTAGTGGGCGGTTTCCGTCGGGAAGCCGAACCCTGCACTCCAAGCGGCGGGCCTGATAGTCGGTCGTGTTCGACGTGGAGGTGATCTCGCGATAGCGATCCTGGCCCGGCAACCACGCTTCGATGTCGTACTTCTTCGCGGCCGAAGCCCCGAGCTCGCCCGTGCACACGTTCACCACCCGGTACGGGATCTCCAGCGACTGATAGAACGCCTCCTCCCACGCGAGGAACCGTTCGTGCTCCTCAGCGGAGTCGCCGGGCCGTACAAAAGCGAACATCTCGAGTTTGTCGAACTGATGCACGCGGAACAGCCCGCGGGTGTCCTTTCCGTAGCTCCCCGCCTCCCGCCGAAAGCACGTCGAATATCCGACGTATCGACGAGGGAGCGACTCGGGGTCCAGGATCTCGCCGGCGTGGAGAGCGGCAAGTGACACCTCGGACGTCCCGACCAAATACAGGTTGTCGTCCCGGGTGACATAGATCTGCGCCTCGTCGGTCGGGAGGAACCCCGTACCAAACATGGCTTCCTCACGGACGAGGACGGGTGGGATCACCGGCGTGAACCCGCGTTCCAGGGCAAAGTCCAGGCCGTACTGAACCAGCGCGAACTGAATCCTGGCGGCCGGCCCGAGCAGGTACGAAAACCGAGCCCCGGACGTGCGCGCGCCGCGCTCCATGTCGATCATGCCGAGGGCTTCTCCCAGCGCCACGTGATCCTTGGGTTCGAAGTCAAACCTTGGCGGCTCGCCCCATCGCTTGACCTCGACGTTGTCGTCGTCCGAGCCTCCGTCCGGTGCCGAGGGATCGGGCAGGTTGGGGAGGCGCGCCCCGAGGTTCTTCAGCTCTTCCTCCAGCCGAGCGAGCTCCGGCTCGGCGTTCTTCAGCTCGTCCGACACCTGACGGAGACGCTCGATCACTTCCTGCTGCTCTTCTGGAGAGGATGCCGCGCCGACTCGGCGGGACCCCTGGTTCTGGTCGGCGCGAAGCGACTCGACGCGAGCGGTCAAAGCGCGCCATTGCTCGTCGAGAGCGAGGACCGCAGCGAGCTCGTTTTCCGCACCTCGTCGAGCCAGGGCCTGCCGGAACGGTTGCGGGTTGTCTCGAATCGCCTTGAGGTCGAGCACGGGCCTTACGGCTCCTGGCCGGCTCTAGCGCGCTTCGGCAATCTGACGGCGGGCACCGAGAGCTTCCCGAATGGCCTGCTGCTCTTCATCCGACAGATTGTGAACGCTCTCGCCGCGTGCCACGGGTTTGGCGTACGACCTGCTTTCCTGGCGGCCGTTGATCGAGGTGATCACCACACCGTCTCCCCGCCCGTCTAGGAGCGCCGCCGAGAATGAAAGACGCCCACCCATGTCCTCGAACGCATCGAACCGGACGACCCCGACGTTTCGAATGGATGTATCGGCGAGGTCCTCCAGCTCCCGTTCGGCGGTCGCAAGTTGGCGAACCGCGGTCTCGAGGCGATTGATCGCTTTGGCATGCGCATCCAGCTGCGCCTCCAGCCGCTTGTCCGGCGACATCGAGGAGAGGCGAGAGCGTTTGCCGACGGCTCGGAGCGCGACCATGGCCACCGCGGTCAACGAGAGGCCGAGGCTCACCAACACCAGCGTGCTGAGCGCAGTGTCGGAAAACGTCACGGGCCCTTTCGTCTCCTGAAGAGACCGCGGCGTCGCTCCGGATCGCTCCGCCGCCCAAGGACCTCCGGCAATCGCTCTGCCTGCGGCGCCGGGACGGACATGCTCCCCTGTTCGTCTCGGGTTGAAGCGGTATCGCCGGCGTCACTGCTATCACCCTCGGCGTCCACCACCCCTCCCGCCACGGTGGTCGCGGCAACGGTGGCGGCGTCGGAGCTCGGAGCACCAGACTCCTCGGCAGGCGAATCGACCGTGACCGCGGACAGCGGGTTCGGCCGTTGCTCTTCGGATGCCAACGCCGGCTCGTCCGCACGAGGTTCCGTGGTGGTGGCAGCCGCGGCTGCATCTTCGCCGCGTGGTTCTGCGATCGGTGAAGAGGGCATCGGCTCGACGGTGGGTGGTGTCGCGGCCGCCGGCTGCTCCCGGGCCGGTTCTGTCGTCGCCGTGGGAGCGCGCTGCTGGTCCTCCGGGCGCATCCGCAACCCGAGGGCGTGCTCGATTCGGTCACCCAGCCTCCGGCTCTCCGTGCGGATCTGCGCGAGCAACATGAGAGCGACACCGAAAATGATCAGGCCGATTCCGGCCGCACCGCCGGACAGCAGAAACGGGATCTGACACTCGACGCAGTCGACCTGCGCGGCGCCGGCCCACCCGAATCCGATCACCACACCGCCACCCGTCGCGATGAGGAGCCCCAGAACCCGCATCCAGCGGGTCTGCCTCGCCGGCCCTCTCGGCTTCCGACGCTTTTGCCCCTTGCGAGCCGGCTGAGCGGTCCGGGGTCCGGCCACAGCCGCTGCGCCGGCCGGGCCTCCGGTCGCCGAGGGCGCGCCCCGTTGCGTCTCGCCGAGCGCCTTGAGCTGTTTTGCCTTTCGTCTTCTCACGGCAACAGGCCTCCCGTCTGCGGGCGGAAAAGACTCATAAGCCGACGGGGCGCGTCGTCCGAGAACGAGCTTACGAACTGCGGCGGGCTCGCGCCAGAGAGACTACTCGGAGGTGCTTCGAAGCGAGGCGACCCACCGTTGCGCCAGGCGGAGCGCCCTGCCGATGCCCGCCAGCGACTTCAAAAAGACCCCGCCGAGGGCAACCCGGGATGGAACCTCGTACGAATCAGATTCGCCCGCCGCCACGGCCTCGGCGCGTCCCTCAGGTTCAACGACCAAGTACGCCACGCCGCCAAGCAGCAACAGAGCGAGCGGCAGCAGCAGCCACAGGGCCTTGGGCGCTCGCGCCACGGCTGAGCCGACGGCGACGTCCCTGGTGCTCTCTGCCACCTTCTGGGGGACGCCTCCGTTCACCGGACCGCCATACGCGCTCTGGTAGTACGGCGTGCCGGCGCCCGCTTCGGTGGAGAACTGAGTGGTGCCGCCGCCGCTGTACTCCGGACCCTGGTACAACCCGCCTGGATTGAACGACCCGCCGTACGCGGGATATCCGGCGTAGTAGTTGCCCGAAGAAGGAATCTTGTAGCGGGGGCTGAACGAGCGATTCGACCCCGATGGCCGAGGTGTGCTCGACGGCAAGCCTACGTTCGTCGAACCGGACGGCTGTTGTTGGACCGCGGCCGGCACCGACTGAGCGGCGAAGACGGCTCGCCCCGCGTAAGCCGCTCCACCCGAGAGCCCCGAGAGCAACGAACCGGCAATTTGAACGGGGACGACACGAACCTCGTAGACCCCCGTGGGGTTCGGGATGGTGATCGATTCGGTGCCGCCGCTCGACCCCTCCGAGCTCCGTACGAGCTCCGACGACTTGAAGACATAGAGATTGAAGTTGCTGGCCGAGCTGAACGCGATGGAGATGTTGAGCGAGCCGGTGCTTCGCGAATAGTCGACGGGCTCGACACGGATGAAGACGTGATCGCAGAGGACATCCTCGCGGTCAATGGACGGCGGGCACGCCGTGGGCGTTGCCGTGGGCGTCTTGAAACCTCGGACCTGCCACTCGAACGCCTGCCCAGGCTTAAGGTCAGCGCTCCTGGCGGCGAACGCCGGCGCCGCCAGGGCAAGAACCATGGCGGCCAAGCTGCAGGCAATAATCGAGCGGCGGATCATGTCCTTCCTGAGGCCCTTCCTCCTGCCGAAATCTTTAGTTAATTGTAACTAGCCCGAGCCTTTTCCGCCAGTCCTGTTTTTTGAACTTCGCGAGGTCCTCCAGCCTTCCCTCGGAGGTCTGATGGTGCTTTGAGAAAAGCGCCCTCTGCAGGTACTGTAGGGACGCTACATTACCCCCCTGACCAGGGAATCTTATCCCAAACGCGCCCGGAAACAGGGGCGAGACGCGGACTACTTGGAGGCGGTGGCGCCGGCAATGCGGGCCAGCCCCACGGGGCTACAGAAACCAGCGCGCGACGCGATCGGTGGCGAGAAACCCCGCACGCCTCCCTTCCGCTCGCAATTGCGGACCGCGGCCGCAGTCTTGCTGGCTGCTCTTGCGGTCGCCTGCGGTCAGTGGGAAGGCGCCCATCAGCCGACGTTCGACGAGGCGGCGTCCAGACGTCTGGGAGAGCTCCTCGTGCGGGACAGACGAGACATCGTCACCCCCCCGCCGAAGCGGTTCCGTAGGGTCATCGTTGAGCGACGGGTCAGGAGGATCATCCGGGGCGACGGCCCTTTCTATATCTGTCCAGTCCAGGCAAACGGGTTTTACTCGAATGATTTTGGGGCCCCCAGGTTTACCGGCGGCTATCACCCACACCAGGGAAACGACATATTCGCCGACTTGGGGAGTCCAATCGTCGCTCCGTTCGAGGGAAGGGCCGTCGTGGCGACGAACCGAATCGGCGGGCTCGCGGTTAAAGTCTTCGGAAGACAGGGATACGTCTACAACGCTCATCTGGTCGCCTTCGGAAAAATCGGCAGAGTACGGGCGGGAGACGTGATCGGCTACGTCGGCAACACGGGCAACGCCCTGGGAACGTCGCCGCACAACCATTTCGAGTGGCACCCTCGAAACGGACGGGCCGTCAATCCGTACCCTTTCCTCCAAGAGGTCTGTCGCTGAACAGGGGCAATACGTGAACACACAACGGCTCGAGGAACTCGAGAAGAAGAGGTTCGACGTCGGACTCACGCACGAGGAAGCCAACGAACTCGGTCGTCTCCTCGCAGAGCGGGAAGGAAAGCCCTACGGAAACGCCGAGTCTCGGGGCCATCCGGACGTACCGACAGCGGCGCGCGAAGAGAAGCCCTACAGCGAGCCGGAAGTGCGAGAGGCTCGAGGGGTGGACCCCTCAACCGAAGAGCCTGATCCGTCCCGGCCTCGGGGCGAGACCGCTTACTGACCCGTAGGGTCAGGTTCCTTCTCCCCAGTACGCGTCGAAGGCGTACTGGTCTGCGGGGTGGACCCAGAGTTCCGCTAGCTTGCCATTCCGCACGTGCCACACGTGGACGCGCGGCAGATCCACGGTCCCACCGTCACGTTCTGCCTGACCTCTCACCAGTCCGACGACATGCTCCTCTCCGGCAAGTACGTCGTGAATCTCGGTGCGAAACGTTCCATCGGACAGCGCCTTGATTTCGCGGAAGTGCCGGCGGACTTCGTCCTTCCCACGGAATTCGCCGGCGATTCGCGACCGGCCCGGAACGTGAAAGACAATGTCCTCCGACAGAAGGTCGATGTAGGCATCGATGTCACCGCTGGCCTGAGCGTCATAGGCCATGCGCAGGAGAATCTCGTTGTGGTGTGGCGCCGCCATTCGGTTTAGTCTCCTCCACCCCGCCCGCGCCCGCGACCACTGCTGTCCTCAGTTCGGTCACGCCGTCCGTTTTCTTCCTGTTCCGGCGGGAGGCGGTCCAGTGGAAGCTGCGCAGAGACGATGGCGACGGTGGCCGCGACGATCAGGACCGCGACCGCAATGGACGCCAGCACCTGACGAATGTAGGCGCGTCTCTGTTGCGCTCGCCGCTCGGCGGCTCGCTCACTCATATCACCCTCCTCACAGGTAGGAGCCCGAGGAATTCCACCAGGTCAACAGGAAGAGCCCAAGAACGCCAAAGCCGAAGACGGGAAGGAACCGCTGGAGGCTCTTCCACCAGCGGACGACCGCAATCTTGAACGCCAGGAGGCCGAGGAGGGCGAACCCGGTTACGACGTGGAACAAAACGCGACCCTCTTCGCCTTCGCGGGCGTGATCGATGCCGTCCGAGATGCCGAAGTACCCGTAGCACATAATCCCGACCAGGAGCGTGATGGTGGCAATGGTGTCTCCGGCGCTTCGGTGCGTGAACGAGGCCGCTTTGGGATTGAAGAACTTGAGCCGAATCCAACCCCAACCGACGAGCATCAGCAGGACCTGGTAAATCGCGAGCGCCGCGACCACGGTGGTGAGGACGATCTTGACTTCGGTGACATGGCCGGCGCTGATGGCCTCTACGAAATCTTCCACGGAATGGTCCTTAGTGCGTTGGGATGCTGTCGTTGTGGTGGGCGAGGGGGGACTTGAACCCCCACGGCCTTGCGGCCACAGGGTCCTGAACCCTGCGCGTCTGCCATTCCGCCACTCGCCCGGTGGCGAACCGATGGTAGCAGCGCCATATCGGGGCGTACGAACAGCCAGGCGAGCAAGCAGCCTCGTTATAATCCGAGCGCGCCCGGCACCAATTACTGCGACGATTAGACCGTGGGCATCCTCACCGAATTCGAACGCCGGCTCGAACGTGTTATCGAAGGCGCGTTCGCGAAAGCCTTTCGGACCGGTCTCCAGCCGGTTGAGCTTGCCACGCGAATTCTCCGTGAGATGGAGACGAACAAGACCGTTGGCGTGGAGGAAGTGTGGGTTCCGAACCGGTTCGTGTTCCGCATGTCAGAGCAAGACCGGCAGCGGTTCGAGCAAGCGGAGCGCTCCCTCCGGCGCGAGCTCGAGCAGGTCGTCAGGGACGGCGCCCAGCAGCGTGGGTGGTCGCTCATGGGTCCGCCCGAGGTCGTTTTCGAAACCGACACTTCAGTCGGTCAGGGTGAGTACACGTGTGAGGCAACGCTCATGGAGGGGCCGCCGACACCGGGACCCATGCCCGCCCAAACCGCTGCCCGACGTCCCCGAACCACGCAAGGTGATCCCCGGCTCATTCTCATTCAGAACGGAAGGCCGGCCAGGACGTTCCCACTGGCAAAGGACCGCGTCATCATCGGGCGCCTCGGTGAGTCCGACATCGTGCTGGGCGACCCAGGTGTCAGCCGCCGGCATGCAGAGGTTCGAGCCGAAGACGGGCAGTACGTCATTGCGGACCTGGGATCGACCAATGGGACGATGGTCAACGAGTCGACGATCGGCGAGCGGGTTCTCCAGGAAGGCGACCGCATCACGGTGGGGAAGACGGTCCTCGAGTTCCGGAGCCAGTAGCCCGTGCCCCCGTTCGTACTCACGATTCTCAAGGTCGTGTTCCTGGCGTTGCTCTACTTCTTCGTCTACCGGGCGATTCGGGCGGTCGTGGTCGACCTCAGAGGAGCGCAGTCCTGGCGAGCCGAACCACCACGCCAGCGAGCGGCGCAGTCCCGGCCACAACGTGAGAGGCGGAAAGAGCCGAGGACCGTCGTAGTGCTCGCCGAGCAGGGCAACCGCCTCGCCTCTGTCCCCCTCCAGGGAAACCTTCAGGTCGGCCGAGCCGACGCCTGCCAGATCAAGCTTTCCGACACGTACGTCTCGAGCTTCCACGCGCGGATCTTCAGTCGCGATGGCGAGTGGTACGTCGAAGACCTCGGCTCGACCAACGGCACGTACATGAACCAGCGCCGCGTCACCAGTCCGGTTGAGGTCCGAGCGGGCGATCGCATTCGAGTCGGGAGAACGACTCTGGAGTTTCGCCGATGAGGGTGGCGATCGGCGCGGCTTCCGACATCGGGCGGGCTCGCGAGCGCAACGAAGACAGCTACGTGGTCGAAGAGCCACTCTTCGCGGTGGCCGATGGGATGGGCGGCCACCGGGGCGGCGCCGTGGCGTCTTCGATGGCCCTGGAAACGCTCCGAGAGGTGCTTCGTGACCAGGGGGTCGCTCCCACCGCTCTCATTGAAGAAATCAAAACGGCGAATCAACGGGTGCTCGAACGCGGCGAGGCCGATCGTGAGCTGCGAGGGATGGGCACCACCTTGACCGCGCTCCTGGCCGAGGAAGGAAAGGCCCACATCGCGCACATCGGGGACTCGCGCGCGTACCTGTTGCGGGATGGGTCGCTCAAGCAACTCACCGAAGACCACACGTTGGTTCAGCGCATGGTCATGGAAGGGAAGCTCCTTCCAGAGGAGGCCGAACGACATCCACAGCGAAGCATCCTGACACGGGCGCTGGGGGTGGACGAGGAGGTGGAGCCGGACACGCTCACCCTCGACCCCGTCCTGCCGGGAGATCGCCTGCTCCTCTGCACTGACGGCCTGACCAGCATGGTCGACACGGACCGAATCGAAGGCGTGCTCCAGTCCGAGCACGACCCGCAACGCGCAGCCGACATCCTGGTCGATCAGGCCAACGCTGCCGGTGGCGACGACAACATCACCGTTCTCGTCCTGGACTTCATCGACGACAGCTCCGCTGAAGCCATCTCCGACAGCGCCATGGGCCGGCAAGGAGTGTCGCCGGAGTTCGGAGGCGCCGCCGCGGACGTGGTCGACACACCCGACGCGGAAGACTCCGTCGAGGGCGACACCGGGATGATCCCGCTGCCGGCGGAAGGCCATCGATCCACGACCACCATCCACGAGTCGCGTCCCATGGAGACAGAGCAGGCCAGGCGGAGGCGGAGACGGTGGGTCCGCCTGGCCGTGTGGAGCATCGTCGTGGCCGCTCTTCTCATCGGCCTTGTCATCGGAGGCCGCTTTTACCTCGACAATCAGTGGTTCGTCGGGGTGGCCGGTGATCGCGTCGCCATCTACAACGGCATCCCAACGGAGGTGCTCGGGGTCACGCTCTCCCACGTCGAGGAGTCCACGAACATTCCTGCCCGGCGCGCGGAACAGCTGAGGCCGTGGCGGGGTCTAAGCGAAGGGATTACCGCCAACAGCCTGGAAGAGGCGCGGGACCTGGTGACCCAGATTCGGCGCGACGTTTCGCAAAGTCGCAGACAGAGGCCGGCGTAGATGCAGGTAGCAGCGACCTATCGCACAACTCGAGGGACGCAGCTCGCCCTCACGATCCTGGCCGTTCTGCTCTCCGTCGGCGCGTACCTGCTCGCGGCAATCGGAAAGACAGGTGAGACGCCACCGGAAATTGGCGCTTTCGTCGGCATCCTCTCCGCCGTTTACCTGCTCGCACATCTGCTGATCGTGCGGTTCGCGCCCGGCGCGGATCCGGTGCTCTTGCCAACCGCGGCGGTCCTCGCGGGAATCGGGTACGCGGTCATCTTCCGCCTGGACGCGGACCTGGCCCAAGCCCAGTTCGGCTGGCTGATGGTTGGACTGGGCCTCTTCGCGGCGACGCTGCTGTTGATCCGAGACCACCGTTCCCTGGACGCCTACACGTACACGATCGGATTGATCGGAGTGGTGTTCCTTCTGCTCCCTGTCGTTCCCGGTATTGGACGAACGATCAATGGAGCCAGGCTCTGGGTTCAGATCGGTCCACTCAACTTCCAGCCGGCCGAGATCGGCAAGGTTCTGATCGTGATCTTCCTGGCTTCCTATCTCGCGGCCAGGAAGGAACTCCTCGCCGTCGCCACTCGGCGGATCGGGCCGATCCGTTTGCCGGAGCCCCGGTACATGGGGCCGCTGCTGGTCGCGTGGCTGCTCTCGCTGGCTGTGCTGTTCATGGAGCGGGACCTCGGTTCGTCGCTCCTCTTTTTCGGGATCTTCGTGATCATGTTGTGGACGGCGACCGGTCGAGGCGCCTACCTCCTGTTGGGAGTCCTTCTGTTCGCGGCGGGCGCATACATTGGATACATGGTGTTCGCCCACGTCCAGGACCGGATCGACATCTGGCTGAACGCGTTGGAACCGCAGAACGTCCAGAAGTTCGGCTACGGGCAGCTCGCGCAGGCGTCGTTCGCCATGGCGACCGGAGGGATCGCCGGAACGGGCCTCGGCCAGGGTTATCCCGACCTCATTCCGTTCGCATCGACGGACTTCATCTTTGCCGCCATCGGTGAAGAGCTCGGGCTGTTCGGGACCACCGCGCTCCTCCTTCTCTACGTCGTGCTGATGGGCCGAGGATTCCGGGCGGCGCTCTCCCGGCCGGACGGATTCAGCAAGCTGCTGGCCGTTGGTCTCACCAGCGTGCTGGCCCTCCAGACGTTCATCATCGTTGGCGGGGTCATGCGCGTGATCCCTCTTACCGGGATCACCCTTCCGTTCGTCTCCTACGGCGGCTCGAGTCTCGTGGCGAACTTCGTCCTCCTGGCTCTGTTGGTCAGGATCTCCTCTCCCTCGTCGAAACCGGGTCCGGGGCTGAAGTGGCTGAGGCGCCGCCGCGAAGCCAGCGCCCGTGCCGCGGCGGGCCCCACGCCGATCGGGAGCGACGAGCCAACGGTCCTGACGCCCACGGAAGGCAAGACCTGATGGACCGGCAGGTTCGCTGGCTGGCCATGGCGTTCGTGGCACTGTTCATCTTGCTGTTCGCCCAGGTGAACTACCTCCAGGTCTTCGGGTCTGAGGGGCTTGCGAACAACCCTGCGAACCGGCGGCTGCTCCTCCAGGAGTACAACGTCCACCGAGGCGACATCCTGGCGAGCGACCGAAGAACAGTGCTCGCCGAGAGCGAGCCGACTAGAGGCAAGTTCAAGTACCGGCGGCAGTACCCCGAAGGTGACCTTTACGGCCATATCACCGGGTACTACTCAATCCTGTTCGGTAGAAGCGACCTCGAAGCCTCCGAGAACGACTACCTCGCGGGGCGGGCGGCGGAGCTCCTTCCGCAGAACCTGGTCGACGAGATCCTGGGCCGCGACAAGCGAGGAGCGTCGGTGGTCACCACGATCGATCCGGCACTCCAGAAGCTGGCGGCCGAACGACTCGGTTCGCTGCCGGGTGCGGTGGTGGCGATGGATCCGAGAAACGGGGACGTGCTGGCCATGGTGGCAAACCCCTCGTTCGACCCGACGGAGCTCGCGTCCCACAATTTCAGGCGCCAACAACGCGCGTGGAACACCTTGAACGACGACCCAGGGAAGCCCTTGATCTCGAGGGCGGCGCAGGAGGTTTTTCCGCCGGGATCGACCTTCAAGATCGTTACGGCCGCCGCCGCGCTCGAGAGCGGCATGACCCCCGAGACGCGGTTCCCGAACCCGCCGGAGCTGGACCTCCCGCAAACCACACACGTCCTGAACAACTTCGGCGGCGGCCAGTGCCCGGGTGGGTCCGAGATCACGCTCGCCCTTGCCCTGCAGTACTCGTGCAACGTCGTGTGGGGGGAAGTTGGACTCGAGCTCGGCGCCGAGCGGCTGGTGAACCAGGCGAGGCGGTTCGGCTTCGACGGCGATGTCCCGTTCGACGTGCCCTTCGCGGAGGGCCAGATCCCTCCTCCGAGCGAGTTCGAGGACGCGCTTCCCGCCGTGGCGTTTTCGGCAATCGGACAGCAGAGTGTCGCCGCCAACCCGCTTCAGATGGCGCTGGTGGCCGGAGCCATCGCCAACCGCGGAACGCAGATGCGACCGCGGCTCGTTCAAGAGATCCGCGATCCACGGGGGCTACCGCTCAAGTCGTTCGAAGCCCAGGAGTTCGGTCAGCCGATTTCGCCGAGAACCGCTGCTGAGCTGACGCGGATGATGGTCGCGGTGGTCGAAGCAGGAACCGCGACCACGGCGCAGATTCCCGGTGTCCAGGTTGCCGGCAAGACCGGAACCGCGCAGACCGTCGACGGACGCAACCCGCACGCGTGGTTCGTTTCGTTCGCGCCGGCGGATGCTCCGGAAATCGTGGTCGCGGTCGTCGTCCTCAATGGGGGGAGCCTCGGAAGCGACGCGACGGGTGGCGTCGTTGCCGCCCCGATCGCCAAGGCCCTCATGGAACGCGCGCTGACGGGATAGAGACGTGGCGGGAATCGAAAGCGAGGTGCTGCTCGGCCGGCGATACCGGTTGGTCCGCCGCATCGCCTCCGGCGGCATGGGGACGGTGTGGGAAGCCGACGATACGGTGCTCCACCGGCCGGTCGCGGTGAAGGTTCTTGCAGACGGGTTCTCCGCGGACCACGAGTTCGTCGAACGGTTCCGGAGAGAAGCACGCGCCGCCGCTGGGCTCTCCCATCCAGACGTGGCCCGCGTCTTCGATTACGGCGAGGACAACGGCACGCAGTTCATCGTGATGGAGCTATTGGATGGGGAGACCCTCGCGAGCAGACTCCGCCGCGGACCGCTCGATCCCGATGAAGCGGTTCGCATCGCGCAGCGAGTCGCCGGGGCGCTTCAGGCGGCGCATGACGCGGGCGTGGTGCACCGCGACGTCAAACCGGCAAACATCATGCTGACCCCGTCCGGGGGGGTGAAGGTGATGGACTTCGGGATCGCCGCCGCGGGATGGGAGGCGCCGATCACGGTCACCGGAACGACGCTCGGGACCGCCTTCTACATATCCCCGGAGCAGGCAGCCGGGAAGAAGGCAACGACTGCATCGGACATCTACTCGCTGGGTGTCGTCCTTTACGAAATGCTCACGGGCCGGCCGCCGTTCACGGGCAAGATCGCCGTCGCGGTTGCAGCGGCACACATGAACGCGCCGACGCCAGACGTTCGAGCGGCCACCCCCACAATCCCGGAGCATGTTGCCCTGGCTTGCGAACGCGCCCTCTCGAAGGACCCGGCCCAGCGGCCATCATCGGCGGGAGCGTTCGCCGCCATGCTGCGTTCGGGCGGGGTGGATACGGCTCAGTTGGTTTCTGCCTCGGTGGCGCCGCCAGTCCCCCCTCCTCCGACGGTGGCCGTTCCAGCCAGCGCGTCCGCAGAAGAGGGCCCTGACACCGCGCTGAGGCGGCCGTCGAACCGCTGGCAGTGGGCGATTCCGCTCCTGCTGGTGGCCATTGCCATCGCCTCGGTACTGATAGGGGCGGTGGTCGGAGGAGGTGGGGCGGGAGCACGCGGCGCAGCGACTCGCCCCACACAGGAGAAACCGAAGGCTGCTCCGAGCGTGACGATCCCGAACGTGGTCGGCATGACGGTGGCGGAGGCGACGGAAG
>DATABA010000117.1:0-18556 GCA_036259835.1 Actinomycetota bacterium | reverse complement strand
GGAACAACTGTGCCTCCGCAGAAACGACACTTCGGGACCCAACTGATGGCGGCAACGGGAACGGCGACGACGGTGCCGGCGGTCTTAACGGTTTTGGGACGTTCGACAACTTCGGGGCCACCGACTTCGGCACCGCGGCGGCCACGCCATTGGGCGGGGTCGACACCGGCGCCGGCGGAACCGCTGGAAGCAACGCCGCCGTTCCGCAGGTCGCGCTCGGATCGCTGCTGATGTTCGGGCTCCTGCTCTTTGGCCTGCGCCGGTTCGGCCGGGCGTAGCCGGGCCGCGCGGGAACGCGCTCGCGGCGGGCGTGAGCGGACATGGATGAAGAGCGATACGAGCCAGTCGCCTACGACGACACGCCCGACGAGTACGACGACGAGCCTCGACTGAACCGCGCGCTCAAGGCGTCGCTGATTCCGGCGATCGCCGTGATGCTCCTGGTCGGGCTTCCCGCCCAAGTGGCGCAGGGCCCGTTCCGTGGCCTTGACGTTCAGACCCAGACCGAAGCCGAAAATAAGGTCAAGCGAGCGGCACGCCTCGCGTGCACGAAGAACCCCGACAATTTGCCGAAGGGAGCCCCGTGCCGCATCGTGATTCGCTCGATCGGCGTTGACGCCCCCGTCATCGAACTCGGCCTTCGTTCGAACGGAACGCTCGAGGTTCCCACCGTCTATTCGGAGGCGGGTTGGTGGAAGGGAGGCGGCAAGCCCGGCAAGATCGGTTCGACGGTCATCGTGGGCCACATCGACGATCGCCGTGGTCCCGCCGTCTTCTATAAGCTGCCGCAGCTCAAGGCTGGAGACGTCGTTACAGTCTTGCGAGTGAAGAAGAAGCCTGTTCGCTATGTCATCGAGGACCTCGGTGTATGGGCGAAATCGAACTTTCCCAGTGAGATCATTTACGGCCCGACGCCGATCGCTGAGCTCAAGCTCATCACGTGTGGCGGCGTATTCAACCGCTCCACCGGGCACTACACCGACAACATCATCGCCTTCGGGCGAATGATCGGCAGGGACGGCGGCGGCTTCTAGCGCAAATTGGGCGACGAGGGCGCCCGGCCCGTCGCGAGCAGCTGATCCTCGTAGGGCTCCACAACCAGGTACGTGATCCAGATGATCAGAAGCAATCCCACCGGAAGGACCAGCCAGACCTCCTCCGGCATCCGCACGATCGTGTTGGCGACCGGGGCGATCACCGTCTGGCTCGCGGTCTCAACGACAGGCGCAGAGGCCGCCTCCGGGATCCGCCGCCCAAATGCGCTCTGGTAATAGATCTTCTTGATGACGACGGTCTTCGTGCGCTGTAGCGGCTCGAAGTACGTGGGGGCACCGATCTTGCCGAAATAGACTCCGGTGCTCGGCCCCGCGCCGAGCGAGGAAGCGTTCGCGGACGAGTTTGCCGACGAGGAGCTCTTCGGGGACTTCGCCTCGTGGACCGTGGTGGTGATCGTGCTGGTGGCATCGGCGGTATCGGAGTCAGCGGTCGCCTCGGCCGTGCCGGTCTTGTACGACTTCACGCTCACCACGTTGGTGATGTCCGTAGTGGAGGTGATCGTCGCCGGAAGGGTTCCACGGAACCAGACGGTCTCCGACGCCCCAGCCGCAAGAGAACCCAGGCTCAGGAGCGACGAGCTCTGGTAGGAGCTGAACGCCGAACTGGCGGAGCAGCTCCCCAAACAGGAAAGTTGGTCGGTGACCCCGCTGTCGAACGTGTCCTTGATCTTGACGTTCCGGGCGTCCGAGGGTCCGGCATTCTTGACCGTCGCGACGTAGGTGATGACGTCGCCGGCTCGAACCTTGTTCGTCTTGTCGATGGCCTTGCCGGCCGAGTTCTTTGCCACCTGGGTCACCGAGATATCGCCCAGGGTGTCCACCGGGGTCACCAGAGCGACATCGGTGTTGTTCGTCGTGTCGGGATCGGCCTGGGCCGATGACGCGGAGACGGTGTTCGTGATGTCGCGGGGCAGCGTGGCCGACTTCACCTGTCCTCGGAAGATCAGGTCCTTGGAACTGGAGGCGGTGAGGGCGCCGAGCGAGAGCGCGGTGCCGCTCGCATAGTCGGCGAAGTTCGAGAGAACCGAGCAATCGGCGGCTTGGGGGTTGCACGACTGGAGAGTCGCCGCGTCGATCTGGACAGGAGCGGTCTCGGTCACGGTCACCTCTTCGGCGTTCGAAGGTCCCTCGTTCGTAACGGTGACCGTGTAGGTGACGACCTGGCCGGCGTATAGCTTGGAGGTGGAGCCGTCGATGGCCTCGTCCGCAGGATTGGTGGCGACCTGCCCGACCGAAAGATCGGCCGAGGAGTCGGCAACGGCGATGGCAGCCAGCGGGAACGCCGTCGCCAGCCCGCCCACCAGTGTCACGGCGGCCCAGATGAGGATTCGACGTCCGGTGGTCATGATGTCATCTGATTACCTTGCTTGGCCCGCTTCAATCCCCTCTACCTACCGGGGGCGAGGGCTAGTCCATTATAACTATCCGCTTCGGGCCTTTGCCACCCGATAATTGGATCGAGTCTATCGGTCGAAGGACGGAGAGCCCTAGATGCCCAGAGCAATTTGGAGCGGATCTCTGACATTTGGCCTGGTCAGCGTGCCGGTCAAGCTGTACAACGCCACGGCGCCTCGCGACGTGCGGTTCCACCAGTTCGAGCGAGGCACCGGCAAGCGGATCCGCTACCGCCGAGTGACGGAGCCGGCGGCGCTCGACGAGCCCTGGGCGGTCGAGCCCGTGGAGGCGTCCGAACCAGAGCCGATGTCAGGGTCACGCGGGGACGCCGTTCAGAACGCGGAGAGCGTCGCGGTCGAGCGGGCTCCCTCCTCGGCCGACACCGAAGGAATCCCGTACGAGCATGTGGTCAAGGGGTACGAGCTCGACCGAGAGCGCTTCGTTATGGTCACGCCCGAGGAGCTGGCCGCGCTCCAGCCCGAGCCGACCCGTCGGATCGAGATCGAGGCGTTCGTTGACCTTCGCGAGATCGACCCGATCCATTTCGAAAAGAGCTATTACGTTGCGCCGCAGACAGGAGTGGGGGCGGAAAAGCCCTACGCGCTGCTGATGGCGGCGCTCCAGAAGGCGAATCAGGCCGGCATCGCACGGTTCGTGCTCCGGAGCAAGGAGTACCTGACAGCGATCCGACCGATGGCCGACGCGGTGGTGCTCCACACGCTCTTTTTCGCCGATGAGGTTCGATCCGCGAACGAGATCCCCGAGATTCCCAGGGGAGCCGAGGCCGCGGAGCGAGAGCTCCGGATCGCCACGCAGCTGATTGAGCTGCTGAAAACCGATTGGAATCCGTCCGAATACCGGGACACCTATCGGGAGCGAGTCCTGCAGCTGATCGAGGAGAAAGCCGGCAGCGAACAGATCGTCGCTGCGCCGGAGCCGGAAGCTCGCCGCGCCGAGGTTGCCGACCTGATGGAGGCGCTCAAGGCCAGCGTCGAGGCGGCGAAGACGAAGAAGTCCGCGCCGGCGCGCGCGCGCAAGTCGCGCCGCCGAACCGGCTAATCGAAGACGATCACCGCGATCGGTCGTCCGCCGCTGGTGACGACGACGGGATCGCTGCCCAGGCGCGATAGCTCCTCCCGGATTCGCGCCCGCAAGTCTGTCTTCGGAACGATTCTGGTCGTCAAGGAGGGCGGGTCCTGCCGCAGTGAACTACGTCACATCGCCGCCGAGATGTCTCGGCCGTACGGTCCCCGGCCGGTGAGCCGAATCGCGGCGCATCGCGCGGCGAACGACAGGGCGTCCTCGACCGAGGAGCGGGCCGCGAGCGCGTAGGTCAGTCCCGCGGCGAAGGTGTCCCCCGTCCCGTACGTGTCGATCATCGGACCCGGGACGGGCGCGGCTTCGAACCGGTCACTCGCACCGTCGGCCGTGACGTACCGCCCTCCCTTGCTGCCTTCAGTCCAGACGGCCAGCCGAGGCGGCGGATCCAGGTCCCCCGGTTCGAACCTCTCGTCCGCGTCGGTTCCGCTTCCGACCAACGCGTCGAGGAGGACGCCGGACCCTTTAAGGACCGGCATCGCCCTGGGCGTCGCCACCAAGACACGCCCTCTCCGAGCGGCCTCCAGTGCGCCTCGGTCCCCTGCTGTGAAATACACGCCGTCGACTCCCTCCAGGCCATCCCAGGGAAGCGGGTCGGCGCCATCGGGCCCCAATCGATCCCCGATCACGGTGATGGTCCGTTCGCCGGCATCGTCGATGAACGTGAAGGCCCGCCGCTGCCTGGTTTGCCGAAACGTGGCTTCGACGCGTACCCCAAAGCGCTCGGTCAGCTCCCTCAGCGCCCGCCTGCCCAGTTCCGACTCGCCCAGCGCGGTGAAAAACGTGCAATCTCCGGTAAGCCGCTGGAGCTGAACGGCGGCCACCGACCCGCCTCCGCCCGGCTCCTCCCACGTCTCGCGTGCGTGAACGATCTCCCCCGCCCGTGGGACCCGTTCGACCCGGGCGAACTCGATCCACTCGACGTGCCCCACGACCGCCGCGCGCACCCCCACAGGTTCCCATTACTATCCCCCCTCATGGACGATCTCGAGAACCTCAGCGACCGACTGTCCCGCGGCGCCGTCATCACGGACCCCACGGCCGTGGCCGAGCGGTCCCGTGACCTTTCCCCGCTCGCCCTGCTCCGGGTCGCCCGGGGCGACTCACAGGGAGCCGCGCGGGCCGTCATCTTCCCCGCATCGACGGAGGAGGTCTCGACGGTCCTGGCCTGGGCGGCCGACACCGGCACTCCCGTGGTCACCCGCGGTGCAGGCTCGGGCGTGGTCGGTGGTGTTGCCGCCAGCGAAGGGACCGTCATCCTCGACGTGTCGAACATGAGCCAGGTCATCGCCATCGACGACCTGTCCCGGGTCGTCCACACGCAGGCGGGCATTCGGGGCGACCGCCTGGAGGCCGAACTCGAGGAGCACGGCCTCACGCTCGGGCACTACCCTCAGTCCATCGCCATCTCGACGGTCGGGGGGTGGATCGCCGCCTCCTCGGCCGGCCAGGCTTCCACTGGCTACGGGGCGATCGAAGATCTTCTGATCGGCGCGACGGTCGTTTTGGCCGGTGGCGAGGTCGTGCGAATGCAGCCGGTTCCGCGCTCGGCGGCAGGACCGAATCTTCGCCAGCTCATTGTCGGTTCTGAGGGCACGTTGGCCGTGGTGACAGAGGCGTTTCTGGCGTGCTCGCCTCGGCCGACGGGATTCGCGTGGGAAGGCTTCGGATTCGAAACGTTTGAGAATTGCATGTCGGCCTTGCGCGAAGTGGTTCGGGCCCACGTCCAGCCGACGATCGTTCGCGGATACGACGAGGCCGACGCGGCGCTCGCGTTCGGTCCCATCGTCCACGCCGGCGGAAGCGTCGCCATCATCGGGTTCAGCAAGAACGGTCCCGGCCTCGCGGAACGGCGACAGGTGGCACGCGAACGACTCGTCGCGAACGGCGGGAAGGATCTGGGCGGCGGGTACGGAGAGCACTGGTTCGAGCACCGCAACGACGCGACCAAGCTCTATCGCCAGATCATGGGGCGGGAGCGCCTGTTCGGGCCCGGCCTCGTGGTCGACACCATGGAGGTCGCCGGCCTGTGGAAAGACGTGCCGAAGATCTACCGGGAGGTCCGGTCAAGGCTCTCCGAGCACGCCCAGGCGGTTGGTTGTCACCTGTCCCATCTGTACGAGACCGGTTCGTCCCTCTACTTCACGTTCCTGATCAGGGGCGCCGACGACACGGACGCCGAGTCCCGATACGGCCAGGCGTGGGAGGAAGCGGTTCGGGCGTGTCTGAAGGCGGGCGGAACCATGACGCACCACCACGGCGTCGGCCGGTTGAAGGTTCCGTTCCTGGCGGAGGAGCTCGGTGAGAACGGGGTCGGCGTGCTTCGCCGAATCAAGCAGGCGCTGGACCCGCAGGGCCTCCTGAACCCTGGAGTGCTCCTGCCGACGGTTCTCGAACCCGATGGTCCATCGTGGTTACCCGGGTTCGACGAACGAGAACGTCGTCGTCGGTAAGGGCCATCTCGCGCGTTCGGGCGAGCTCGAGTTCCACCCGAAGGACCGGAAGGCCGTCCACGGCTGGTTCGCCGAGCGAAGGGTTCTCCCGGATAAGCCGAAGCGCCTCCGTCCAGTCGTCACCGAACCGATAGACGAACCGCCTTCCCACCTCAGCCCCAAGTCCCACTCGCTCTGCCTCGGAGCCAGTCCGGGCGAGCGCTCCCTGAAGGTCGGCATGAAGGCCCAACGGGATCTTTCGCGTTCGAGAGCGGTTGCGGTTCCCCAGCGACTTTGCGACGCCGTCGACCAGCTCCTCCGCCATTGCACGAAACGTCGTCAGCTTTCCGCCCGTGATCGTGATCAGACCCGGGGGCGTCTCGTAAATGGCGTGCTTGCGCGAGAGATCCGCGGTCGACCCCTTGTCGGTGGCGAGAAGCGGACGGAGCCCCGCCCACGACGCCACCACGTCGTCCTTCGTCACAGAGGGAAACGCGCGCGTCACCGCCGCCAGAAGGTAGTCGCGGTCGTCGTCGGTGACCGGCGGATCCGCCAGATCGCCGGTGTACTCGGTATCAGTGGTTCCGGCGTACACCCGTCCTTCCCACGGGATCAGGAAGATCAGCCGCTTGTCGTGCGCCGCCGAAGGAAGGATCACTCCGGCTCGCGTCCCCACCGCTCCTTCGCGGAAAACCAGATGGATCCCCTTGCTCGGGCGCAGACGTACTGTGGAGCCCGTCCCGAGCGAATGGACCTGCTCTGCCCACACGCCCGTCGCGTTGACCGTGACTCGCGCTCGAATCTCTGCAGACTCGCCCGTCACGCGGTCCACCACTCGAGCGCCTCTCACGCGCTCGTCGCCGAGCAGGCCCGTCACCTCGGCATGGTTCCCGACGAGCGCGCCAAGCCCGCTGGCCGTTCGCGCCACCTCGAGCGTGAGCCGCGCGTCGTCGGTCCGGCACTCGTGGTACACGGTTCCCTTCGCCGGCCAGGCCAGCCCTGGAAGGGCCCGGTGCATCTCTTCGGAATCCACGCCGCGATGGCGAGCGATGTTCCGGCCGACCGCCAGGCCGTCGTAGACGCTGAACCCGACCCGAAACCAGAGGCGCCTGAGAAGCTTCGGCATGGGTCCGTAAAGGGGGATCGGCCGAACGAGGTGTGGAGCGATTCGTCGAAGGATCGCCCGTTCGCGGAGCGACTCCTGGACCAAACCGAACTCGAAATGCTGCAGGTACCGCATGCCGCCATGGATCAGCCGGGACGACCGCCCCGACGTTCCCGAGGCGAAGTCCTCCTTTTCGACCAGGCCGACCGAAAGACCTCGCGATACGGCGTCCAGGGCGACGCCACAGCCCGTGATGCCTCCACCGATCACCAGGACGTCGAGCTCCGACTCGGCCATGCGCTGAAGCGCGGTGCGACGGGTCTCCCCGGAGAAGGCGAGCATCCCGAAATGCTAAGCCGACCAAGGAATCAACGCGCGGCGGACAACTGGGGCCGTACTACGAAGCGGTCAGCGGGGGGTTCGCTCGCCGTTCGCCACGACGCCCCACAGGCCGACGGTGGCGACGATGTTCGTCATTCGCTCCATGCCCTCGGCGGCCTCGTGGTCGTCCTCGTCCATGATCTCGGCCATCCGGTGGAGAAACGTGGTGGCCACGCACCACGACGCGCGGAACTCGTAGGAGAGTGGATCGATCCCGACCTCTTCGGCCCACCGCCGGACGCCCGCATGCATCTGGTCGAACTTCGCGACCCAGCTGGGCCCGAGCGTGTCGACCCATTCGCGGGCGTCATCCACCGCTTGGTCGACCGGGCTCTTCTCCGTCAATCGTCCCCCCTGGAGACGAATTACAGTCGCGTAATTCTTTCAGGGACGAATGGGCGTGGCAAGAAGCCGGCCTGATTCGTTTCCGGCGGTTATGTCGTCGGTGGCTGGGTGGTCGGGAACGCCGAAGTCGTCGCCGAGCCTCCGTCGCCCGTGTCCTGACCGCTTCGACGCTCCTGGATTTTGGTGACGACCTTGCTGCCGGCGTCACCCACCACGGCCTTCCCACGCTCGGCGGCCTGCCGCACCGCGGGATTTCCGCTCACGCGGTTCCACATCTGGAGGATCTGCTCGTACCGTTCGCGTCCGGCCTTCGCGCCCAGCACGTAGCCCGCCCCGAATCCCACTGTGAACTTGTTGAAGATCAGTCCCATGAGTCGCCTCCTCTTCTTTCTGCCCTTGCGCTCGAACGAGGGCGCCTTGTCCTTCGCCTTCTCGGCCGTCTCGCGAGCCGCTCCAGCGACCGCTCCAGCCACCCCCCCTATGGTCTCAGCCGCGCCTCCCGCCTTGTCGCGGGCGATTTCGGCGACGTCTCCAGCCTTGTCACGAACGACGTCTGCCGCCGCCGCGGCCCGCTCCCGGACCTCCGGCAGCCGCTCGCGCTGCTCCTGAAGGACCTCCTGGAGCGCCCCGCTCATCTCTTCGACCCGATCGGTCAGATCGGCGAACAGGCGCTTCCAGTCCTTGCTCTTCAGCTTGGCCGCCGCCTTGGTCCCTGTCTCGACTGCCTTCAATCCGGCTCCCATGACGTTCGGACACCTCCCCGTCGATCTGCTTCCCAGGTACATACCCACCCCAGCCGTCGGTGACGCCGAAAGGCGTTCTGGGGCAAGATCTGACGAAATCAGAGGGGAGGCCGTGATGGCCGAGTCGAATGACGCGGACGAACAGGATCAGGAGCAAAGGGACGAAGAACGCGAGCGGATCCATGAGGGGCACGAGAGTGTGGAACCCGAACCTGGTGTGACTGCCGGGCTCGATCAGCTCACCGAAGCGGAAAAGCGGCAGGAACCGGCGGGCGTGATGCCGGGCGCCGGACCGGACGAGGAACCCGGACCGGACCGCGAACGCCGGGAGGACGGAGATGAAGGTCGGAACGAGGGCGGCGAATGATCGCCGACATCGGGCTCTACACCGTTATCAAGTTCATCCACATCTTCGCCGCGATCGTGGCCGTCGGGTTCAACGCGTCCTATGGGATCTGGCTGGCGCGAGCCGCCCGCGAACCGCAACACGAGCTGCACGTCCTTCGCGGGATCAAGATCCTGGACGATCGGTGGGCCAACCCGGCCTACGGGGTGCTGCTCGTGACCGGAGTCGTCAATGTCTTCGTCGGCGACTGGTCCTTCACGACCTTCTGGATCGCCACGTCGCTCGGGCTCTTCCTTGTACTCGGCGCGATGGGGTTCTTTCTCTACACGCCGACGCTCCGTCGGCAGATCGAAGTGATTCAGACCGAAGGTCCGAACTCGGAAACGTACAAGGCACTCGCCAATAGAGGACGGACGCAGGGAATCATCATGGCGGTCATCGTCACGGTCATCATCTTCCTGATGGTCACGAAGCCAACGCTCTAGCACCGAGGTGGGTCACACGCCGCTGTGAGCGACCGCGGCCTCGTAGGACGGGAAGATGAGCTCGACGAGCTCCGACAGGGACTGGAGAACGCCCTTTCTGGGCGAGGGCAGCTCTTCCTCCTTGCAGGCGAAGCCGGGATAGGGAAGAGCCGGCTCAGCGAAGAAATAGCCCGGGAAGCGCGTGATCGGGGTGCCCGCGTGCTGATGGGTCGCTGTTGGGAGGCCGGCGGAGCACCTCCCTACTGGCCGTGGGTCCAGGCGTTCCGTGCCGCTCTTCGAGACCTGGACCACGAAACGATCCGGTCTCTTCTTGGCGTTAGGGCGCCGCATCTTGCTCAGATGTTGCCGGAAGTGCTCGACGCGTTCGATGACCTTTCATTGCCAACAGGACTCGACCCGGAAAGCGCGCGCTTCCACCTCTTCGACGCAGCAGCAACCTTCGTACGTAATGCGGCACGCCAACGGCCGCTTGTTGGCATCCTTGATGATCTTCATGCAGCGGACGAGCCGTCCTTGCTTCTCCTTCGGTTCATAGCGCAAGAGGTTGCGGAAGCCCGCGTTCTCATCGTGGCCACCTACCGCGATACCGAAATGCGGCGCGGACTGGCCGCTGCGGTTGCGGATCTGGTTCGGCAGCCGACCACCCGGCGGCGGTCGCTAACCGGTCTCTCCCTGCCGCAGGTCGAGGAACTGATCGAATCCACGACGACGATCCGTCCCCCTGCTCCGGTCAGTGAAACCATCTATCAAGAAACGGAGGGGAATCCGCTCTTCGTGGCGGAGTGCGCGAGGCTCCTCGCTGCTGAAGGCTCCCTCACGAACGTCGCCGGTGCGACTGTGACGATCAAGGTGCCCGAGAGCGTCCGAGAAGTCATCGAACGGCGCCTCCGCCACCTGAGCGGCGACTCCAGAGAGCTTTTGGCAATGGCGTCTGTCCTCGGACGAGATTTCGCCCTCGATCCTCTTCTATCCCTAGACGGGCGGTCCCCCGCGGATGCGCTCGACCTGCTCGACGAGGCACTTCGGACAGGGGTCGCGGTGGAGGTGCCGGGAAGCCCAGGCACGTTCCGCTTCGCTCATGCGCTCATCCGGGACACGCTCTACGACGAGATACCGCCCAAGCGCCGGATGGAACTTCACGGACGAATTGGAGACGCGCTTGAGGACTTGTACGGAGAAACTGTTGATCCGCCTGTTGCGGAGATGGCTCACCATTTCTTCCGAGCTGCGCGGGTCGGGTGGCTAGACAAGGCCCTTCCTTATCTTCGGCGAGCAGCGGCGCTGGCGGCGTCCCGCCTCGCGTACGAGGAGGCCGCGCGCCACGCGGAGATGGCGCTGAACGTTCTCGATCTAAAACGCCCGCCCGACGAAACCACGCGATGTGAGGTGCTTCTTCAGCTCGGAGACGCGCTGGCCAGGGCTGGGGACGCTGAGGGAGCGAAGGATGCCTTTCTGCGCGGCGCCGAAATCGCCAGGGTTCGTGGCATGTCGGACCAACTCGCTCACGCCGCGCTCGGCTATGGAGGGCGGTTCGTATGGGAGGCCGGACGAGGGGATCCGCACCTCCTGCCGCTCCTCGAAGACGCACTGTCAGCGCTCGAGAACGAGCAGAGCCCGCTCCGAGCGCGCTTGATGGCTCGCCTGGCCGGGGGGCCACTGCGGGACGAACTCGATCGAGAACGCCGAGCAGAGATGAGCCGGCGAGCCGTGGAACTCGCTCGTCAGCTCGGGGATCCAGCGACGTTGGCATACGTGCTGGATGGCCGATATGCCGCGGTGTGGTGGCCGGACAACCTTCATGAGCGGCTCCAGATAGGAGATGAATTCCTCGCCGCCGCAGAAAACGCCGAGGACAAGGAGCGGCTCCTTCAAGCCCGCCATTACCGATGCCTCGCCTTCCTGGAAATGGGTCAGATGCAGCGCGTCTACCAGGAACTCGATGAGAAACGGCGCTTGGCAGAGGAGCTTCACCAACCGGCCCAGCGCTGGTACGTCGTCTCCGTCGAGGCGTGCCTCGCCGTCTTTCAGGGTCGCTTCGAGGAGGCGGAAACACTCATCGACGACATGTTCCAGCTAGGCCGCCGGGTCCAGGGGGACATGGCGGAGCCCTACATGATTGGACAGCTCTACTCGCTGCGCCGGCTCCAGGGCAGACTCAGCGAAGTGGAACCAACGCTGAACAACCTCACAAAGCGCTTCACGACCTATCCGGTACTAGCCTGCGAGCTCGCAGAAACATTCGCAGAGCTTGGACATCGCGCGAAAGCCGGTCAGGTTCTCTCGCTACTCGCCGAGGATGACTTCTCCCGGCTTCCGAAGGCAGAGGAATGGATCTTCGGCATGACGTTGCTGAGCGATACGGCGACCATCCTTGGTGACCGGTCGAAAGCGGACGCCTTGTACGAGAGATTGCGTCCGTATGCCGATCGCAACGCACTCAGCGCTCCCGATGCCTGCAGTGGTTCTGTTGAACGCAATCTTGGAGAACTAGCACGGGTACTGGACCGCTTTGACGAAGCCGAGCGGCATTTCGGGGCGGCTCTCGCGCGGAATGAGGAAATGGGGGCGACGCCATGGGTTGCCATGACGCAACACCATTACGGGGCGATGCTCCTGTCCTCTGGGAGCGAGACGGCGCGGCCCCGTGCGATCGAACTCCTCCGGGCTTCACTCGAGACGGCGCGAACCCTCGGCATGAGCAGCCTAACGAGGGCCACCGCCAAGTCGCTGGGGGATGTGGGTGAGAGTGTTCCATGGACTTCCCGGACGACACGGACGTTCATGTTCACGGACATCGTGAAGTCAACTCCGCTTCTAGAGGCCATAGGTGACGAGGCGTGGGAGAACTTGAAGGGATGGCACGACCGAACGCTGCGCTCCCTTTTCTCGCGCCACGGGGGCGACGAAGTCGACCACGCCGGCGACGGGTTTTTTATTGCGTTTTCGGATCCGCAACGCGCAGTCAATTGCGCGATTGCGATCCAGCAAGCGCTGGCGGATCACCGCCGGCAGCAGGGATTTGCCCCATTCGTTCGAATTGGCGTCCACACCGCAGAAGCGATGGAGACCGCGGAGGGCTACGGAGGGCGCGGCGTGCACGAAGCCGCACGGATCGGATCACTCGCCGACGCGAACGAGATCGTCGCCAGTCGAAGGACGGCTGAAGAACTTTCAGAGTTCACAGCGCGAAACGCTCGAACGGTGGAACTCAAAGGCGTTTCGGAGCCGGTGGAGGTCGTGAACATAGACTGGTGACCGTGGCGATCCCGGACGAACCCATCCGCGGCTCATACGCCTACCTCGAGCATCCGGGGCTCTTGTCGCTTTCAGGGTTGGAGCAGTTCCGCGTATTCATGAAGCGGCGGGTACCGTTCGCGCCGCTGTTTCATCTGTGCGGTGGCGTGTTCTCGGAGGCCGCGCTCGGAACGGCGACCTTCACCATGCCGGCCACTCCCTGGTGGCAATCGTCGGCCGGCGTGTTCTTCGGTGGGACGTATGCCTTCGTGGCCGACGCAGCGTTGGGCGGCGCGATTTACACATCCTTCCCCAAGGCCACGGTGCTGCTCACGTCCGAGCTCTCCATGAGCTACCTCCGTCCGGCCACCATAAAGAGCGGCACGATCAACGCGAGAGCCCGGGTCATTCAGGCGGGCGAGGCGCAGGGGTTGTCGGAAGCGGTGGTCGAGGACGCGCAGGGCAGGCTGCTCGCGCATGCGACCTCGAGATGCATCATCATGCGCCTCCCCTTCGACCCCCCGCCTCCACCCGAGGAACTTCCCGAATTCGAAGAGCCCGAGTACCCGACGCCAGACCCATACCTTCGCGAGGCGGACGGCGCGCTCCTTCCCCGAGAAGAATTCGACACCAAGAGCGGACTTCAGCTTGCGCAGGAGTGGTGCGACGGGAAGCAGCCGAACGCGCCGATCGCCGAGCTCATGGGATGGCGGTGCGTCGAGGTCGAGGAGGGACGGGAGGTCGTGGCCATGCCCGCCAGCGAGTGGTTCTGCGGGGCGGGCCGGAACTTTTACGGGGGGACGCTGGCGTTGCTTGCCGACGGCGTCATGGGGGCGGCGGTCAGCACGACCCTGCCTCCCGCTAGCTCGTACGCCAGCCTGGACCTGAAGATCTACTACCTGCGGCCCGTGCAGCCCGACGGCCGCGACCTGATCGCCCGAGGAGAGGTGATCCACCGCGGCCGCACCGTTGCGGTGGCCAACGTTGAGATCACCGACGCTGACGGCAAGCGGGTGGCCACCGCGACCAGCAGCCATCTGGTCTTCGAGGGCCGCTCCTGGATTCGCGAGGGCGTTTCGGCCACGCTGGACGAGGCGCCTGCAGAGGAACAAGACTAACGGGGGGGTGAGGCGACGTGCCGATCAAGGGAACGAAGAAGGAGAAGCGCCAGTACGAAAAGATCAAACAGTCGGCCAAGAAGTCGGGGAAGTACAAGGGCCGTGAGAAGGAAGTGGCAGCCCGGACTGTGATGAAGCAGAAGTCGAAGAAGAAGAGCTCGGGCGGTTCCAGTACGAAGAAGAAGTCTTCCGGCAAGAAGAAGAGCTCCTCGTCGAGGAAGAAGAAATGACCGCTGAGGAGATCCGAACCGCCCTGCAGAATGCGGTCGCCTACCTCAGCGGGAAACCCGAGGAGGCCCGCTACACCGACTCGGTGGCCACAGCCGTCATCGAGAACGGCCTGCAGTGCCGTGTTCGCGGCCCGAACGGTGAGGAGACCGTCACGGACATGCCCAACAGCGTGGGGGGCGGCTCGTCCGCTCCGTCGCCCGGTTGGCTGCTTCGGGCGGCGATTGCGTCGTGCGTGGCAACAACGGTGGCCATGCGGGCCGCCGAGGAGGGCGTCGACCTGAGCCATTTGGAAGTCGAGGTCGACAGCGAGTCCGACGACCGCGGCATCCTCGGGATGGATGCGTCTGTCCCGGCAGGGCCACTCAGTGCGCGAATCCGAATCTCGATCGAATCCAACGGCGCCTCGCCCGAGCTCCTTCACCGGATCGCCGAGGAAGGCACGGCGCGATGTCCGGTCAGCGACGCAGTCGGTCGAGCCGTGCCAATGACAACGGAGATCCAGACCGGTTGACGCATGCGGGTCGCGGACAAGGTCATCGTGGTCACCGGAGGGGCGAACGGGATCGGCCGCGCCCTGATCGAGCGATTCCATAAGGAAGCCCCGGCCGGGCTGGTGGTTGCCGACATCGACGAGGACGCCGGGAAAGAAGTCGCCGCCAACACCGACGCACTGTTCGTTCCCACCAACGTCCGTGAGGAGAGCGAAATCCAAAAGCTCGTCGAGGAGACACGGGAGGCTTTCGGCCGGATCGACGTCTTCTGCTCGAACGCCGGCGTCCTCGGCGCGGGAGGTCCGGAAGCTCCCAATGAGGTGTGGCAGCGCAGCTGGGAAATCAACTTCAACCCACACGTCTACGCCGCGAGAGCGGTCCTGCCGGAGATGCTGGAGCGCGGCGAGGGCTACCTCCTCCAGACCGTCTCGGCAGCCGGACTGCTCAGCAATCCTGGGGCGGCGCCCTACACGGTGACGAAACACGCGGCCCTGGGCTTCGCGGAGTGGCTTTCGATCACCTACGGCGATCGGGGCATCCGCGTCTCCTGCATCTGCCCTCAGACGGTTCGAACGAATCTCACCGACGGCTCGCAGCAGATGACGGAGATCATGCTGGGGATCGCCGAGCCGCTCGAGCCCGAACAGGTGGCCGACGCCGTGATCCAGGGAATGGAGAAAGAGACATTCCTGATCCTCCCGCACCCCGAGGTCGCCGAGTACTTTCGGCGCAAGGGCGACGACTACGAACGATGGCTCAGAGGGATGCGGAGGTTGAACGCCAAGCTACTGGGCCAGGCGTAACCAAAGGAGGAACCGATGGCGGAAGCGAAGACTCAGACCACGCAGCGAGCTGCGATCCCGATGCTCTCGTACGAGAACGTCGGCGCCGCGGTCGACTGGCTCACCAACGCGTTCGGATTTCGAGAGACAGGAGAGCGCTACACGGACGACGAAGGTCGCGTCACCCACGCCGAAGTCGAACTGGACGGCGCCCTGGTTTTCCTCGGCTGGCCGGGCCCTGAGTACCAGAGCCCCGACCACCACGCGCAGGTGTGCGACCACGCTCGAAAATGGCTCAACCATCCCTACGTCATCGACGGCGTGCACATCTGGGTCGACGACCTGGACGCGCATTACGAACGGGCCAAGCAAGCCGGCGCCCGGATCCTTCGAGAGCCGCAAACCGAGCCCTACGGCCGTCTTTACAACGCGGCTGATCTCGAAGGCCACCGCTGGATGTTCATGCAGGCGAGCTAGCGCCTCGCGCACTCCACGAATTCGACCTGCCGGTCGTTCAGCCTGGTCCAGATTCCATCGATCCTCAATCGCTCGCCGGGCTCGCAGATCCGTTCGAACCAGGCCACGTAGAGCCGCCGCTCCGGGGGGAAGGGGACGTTCAAGCTCGCAACGGTGCCGTACCAGGCCGCAGGGGTGCAGCGGTTCGGAGCTTCGGGCCTGCACACGATGACCGCCTGAGCCGTGTTTGCGGAATAGAGGTTGTGCGAGGGATAGGCGTCGCTCATGCCGAAGTAGAACCCAACTGGGTAGAGGGCGAACAGCACAGCCGCGACGACCACCGACCGCGACCGGAGCGCCGGGCGATCCTGGTTGGGGGCTGATGCCGGGTTAAACAGGAAGGGCGTGACAGCGGCGAGTGCCACGTTCCAGGGCCAGATCGCCGAGTTCCATCCGATCCTTGCAAGCACCACAACCACGCCGACGTGGAACAGGGCCGCCGCCACCCACAAGATCCGCCACGTCCGAGCCCGAAGGGCAAGAGCGGCGAGCCCGACCTCCGCGAGTGGAACGGCGACGGCAACAACAGACCGAAGCTCGGGGCGGCCGGCTGCCGACGCGATGAATGGTGCTCCTGCTTCCGGCCAACCAATGCTGAGAATCTTGTGCAGACCGGCCCACCCCCAGAGCGTGATGAGATGCCATCGTGCGATCGCCATTCCCGTGGGTGGCCACGCTGCCGCCGCCAGCAGGAGCCCGAGGGAGACGAACTCGGGCTGCAGACGAATCTGATCTCCCAGCATGGCCAGCAGCAGAATTGCGCTGTGGATCACTGAGCCGGCGCGTGGGAAGACCATTGCGGCCACAGCCGCCGCGACCAGAGCGGCGCCGAAATCGAGAGAGCTCAGGGCTCCAACGGCGGGGAGGTTTGGAGGATCGATCCTTCCTCGCCACAGATCCCATGTGAGCAAGTACGAGGCGGCGAGCCCGGCCGCCGTGACGACGACAACAGCGTGCGACGCGACACGGGGTGAGGGTGACCAGCGTCCGCTGATCCGTTTCAACTGCTGGAGCAGCGCGTTCACAAACGGACCATAAGGCGAAAAGAAACCGGGGGGCTCGACCAGCGAGCCCCCGGCTCGTGCTTTAGATAGCGAGAAGCCGAACTACCCGGTGAACCGGAAGACGTCCAGCCCTCGGCTCATGTCGCCGGCGTAGATCCAGCCCTTGTGGTACTGGGCCACCCACGTCGTGGCGCCCTCGGCGATGTATTGACCGACGCGACGGGGATTCGCCGGGTCGCTGTAGTCCACGACCTGAACACCCGCGTTGTAGGACCCGAAGAACACCGTGTTACCGAGTGAGGAGAACACGTGAACCGAGCAGACCGCTGCCGGTGTTCCCGTTGGGATGAACCACTCGGAGAGTTCGGTCGCGCTTCTCAGGTCCGCCGACAGACGAACCGCGTATGCGCCTCCAGCAGGCTCGACGCAGCCGGTGCCCTCGTGGAGGTCTTCGTCGGTCACCAGCATCACGCTGCGGTCGCCGTCGAGGAACTGCGCCTCGTGTCCGTATCGGATCGTTTCGTGGCCCGGGCCGTTTTCGTGAATCCATCGCAGAAGCACGACCGGGTCACTCGGCTTGGTGATGTCGATCACGAACACCGTTCCGCCGGCGCCGCCGTTCTCGGTGGTGTAGTCGCCACCCTCGGCGAGGAGGATGATGTCTCGCTTCGAGGACTTGCCCTTGATCCGCACCGGGTAGTTCTCGTAGAGCGTGATGTCGTGCGTGTGGGTGAACGCCGGCCCGACCGGCTTGTCGCCGCGGTATGGCGATTTCGCCCACAGCGTCACCGGGTCACAGCGCACGTCGGCGCTGTCCCGACATACCTGCGGCGGGAAGAGCCTCGCCGGAGCGCTCGGGTTGTCCCAAACCAGCGGACGCATGTCGTAGATCCGAAGTCCGTTGTCGCCCGTACCACCCGATGGAAGCCACCACTTCCGCAAATCGGAAATGTCGCCGTTATGGGCTTCTCCGTCCGCCGGCCCAACGAACTTCCAGAGAAGCTTCGGCCTGGCCGGGTCGGTCCAATCGAGAAACTCGGAGATGTCGGTTCCCTCGACCGTGACGGGCCCCGCAGTTCGGCTCGAAGCCCGCCGCGTCCCGTTCAGGACCGCGATGTGTCTCGTCCCGCTTCGGGTGATGAAGGTGGTGGCGTCGGGGACAGCGTCCGCCCGCGCCCCCGGGTTATAGGATCCGAGCAGACTCGGAGAGGCCGGGTCCGAGATGTCGTACAGCCGCATCCCTTGCCCGTACCACCCGACGTACATTCGGTTGCCCTCGATGACCAGGTGACTGCCGGTGAACGAGTTGTCGCCGCCGACCCGCTCCATGTTTTCGCTGACCGGCGTGGCGGAGCTCATCCACATGCTCATCCACCGGCCTTCGGGCAGGAGCGCCGTCGCATGACCGGTCGAATCGGCGCCGTCATGCCCGCGGGCGGGAAGCGCCCAGGCAAAGACAAGTAGCGATGCGAGGCTGAGGAGCAGTCCCCTCCGCATGAATCCCTCCTTCTGAGTGAGCCCGCGCCCGCCCAACCCACTGGGCAGGGCTAGCTAATTGTAGCTATGGATGGGGTGGTACGCCACCGGGGAGGGCCAGGCGCGGGCACGGGCAAGCCCCCGCCCGAAACTGCTCGAGCGGGGGCCTGACCTGCGGGTTTGACGGCCTCGGGGTTAGCGGCGGCCTTCCCGAAGAACCGCCTTCCGCTGCCTGTACTCCTCCTCGCTGATCTCGCCCTTGGCGTAGCGCTCGGCGAGGACGGCCTCCCCGGACCTCACGCCGTGCCACTCCCGCCAG
>DATABA010000116.1:0-9871 GCA_036259835.1 Actinomycetota bacterium | reverse complement strand
CACGCCTTGGTGGCTGGACTCCTCGGGGCGGGCTTCGCGGCGGGAGGACTCCAAGGGCTCGAATGGGAGGGAACGCAGAAAAGCCTCATTGGCCTCGTCACGTCACCGGTCGGGGGGTTCCTGATCGGCTTCACGATCATGATCCTGATCTACCGAATCTTCGTTCGAGTCACGCGGCGAAGGGTCGGGCAGATCTTTGGGAAGGGCCAGATCCTCTCGGCCGCCTTCATGGCGTTCAGCCATGGGACCAACGACGCCCAGAAGACGATGGGGATCATCACGCTCGCCATCGTCCTGAACAACGTCGGAACCGGAGGGCGAGCCCCCACCGATTTCGAGATCCCGCTTTGGGTCATCGTCTCAGCGGCGGTGGTGATGGGGGCGGGGACCATGGTGGGAGGATGGCGGGTCGTCCGAACCTTGGGGCTTCGCATGACGCACCTCGAGCCGGTTCAGGGGTTCGCCGCGGAAACCGGGGCTGCTCTCGTCATCACAGGTGCGGCCAGGCTGGGAATCCCCGTGTCGACCACCCACGCCATCGGTACGTCGATCATGGGCGTGGGAGCCACCAGGCGGCTTTCGGCCGTCCGGTGGGGTGTGGCGGGTCAGGTTGTGGCGGCGTGGATCCTTACCTGGCCCTCGTGCGCGCTCCTGGGGTTCTCACTCGAGAAACTGTTCGCAGCGGTCTTTTAGCAGCCGCCGCCCGTACCGCAACAGAACGGACACATTGCTACGCGTCACCTCCTTCGAGGAATCGGTGATTCGGTTTCCGTGCCCGAATGATGGCGCTGAGGTAGCCATTGGCAACGGCGTGTGAGTCGATCAATTCCACGTTCTGGAACCCGGTACCGATGAGACCCTCTCGGTACTCGTCGCGAGTCAGAGCGCCGGCGATGCACGCGCTCCACGAGTCGGCGTCAAAGCCGTCGTCCTGAGACCCACCGGTTGCCCTGTCAGCGACCACGTCCGTGATGCCGGTGCGACCGCCTGGTCGGAGCACTCGGTGGATTTCGGCGAAGACGCGCCACTTGTCCGCGGAGAGATTGATGACGCAGTTCGAGATCACCACGTCGACAGACTCCGCCGGGAGCGGGATCTCCTCGATGTATCCCTTCAGGAATTCAACGTTGGTCGCTCCTGCGCGGGCCTTGTTCTCCTGAGCTCGTTCGAGCATTTCGTCGGTCATGTCGAGGCCAAAGACCCTGCCTCTCGGTCCGACGCGCCGGGCCGATAGAAGAACGTCAAGTCCGGCGCCGGAACCAAGGTCGAGGACGACCTCGCCCTCGTGAAGGTCGGCCACGGCTGTCGGGTTTCCACACCCAAGCGATGCCAGGAACGCCGACTCAGGTACCAGGTGACGATCACCGTTCTCGTAGAGCGTGCCTCCCCATATCTCAGACGATTCGGAGTCGCTGGGCGAACAGCCGCAACCGTCTCCGCAGCACGCCGATTCACGGGTCGCGTTCAGTCCGAGCGAAAGAGCAGCTTTCGCGTAACGAGTGCGCACTGCTTCCCTGATGGTTGGATCCGTCACGTCGGTCATCGCGTCCCCTTCCCCACATCGGCAACGTCTCGCAGACGAGCCATGGCCGTTTCGTCGACCGAGTAGTACGCCCAGGTTCCTCGTTCCTCGCGACGAACGAGGCCCGACTCCAGGAGTTTCTTGAGGTGATGGCTGACCGTGGACTGGCTCAGCCCAATGGCGGGCGCCAGTTCGCAGGCGCATACCTCGCTGTCGGCCGAAAGAAGCAGGTTCAAGATCCTGATTCGTGCCGGATCTGCGAGCGCTCGAAATAGGTGGGCGGTGGCTTCAGCCTCTGCCTCCGTCATGCTGGAAGCCGCGATGGGCGCACAGCATGCGACGGCAGACCCTTCATCGATAACCGCCAGGCTCAGGCGCGGCATCGGCACGTTGGATCGATGAACATCGAACCAGAGGTTATGTCCTGATTCGACAGATGTCAAACCAGACCTCACCAGTCGCACCGTGAAGCGGCGGCCAGGCAACTACGCCGAGCAGGCGAAGACGTATGACCGAACTCGAGGTGCGAGCCCGACGATCGTACGGACGGTCGGGCGGTATCTCGGGACACCCGACGGGCGCTCGCTCATGGACATCGCCGGGGGAACAGGCAACTACGGGCAGGTCTTCCAGGCACGCGGATTTCGAGTCGTCGTCCTGGATGTGGAGTTCGGGATGCTGCGGCGGGCGGCCGAGAAATTGGGTCCGGGTCGATCGGTCGTGGGGGACGCAGGGCGGCTCCCGTTCAGTGATCGTTCCTGCGACTGTGCGATCGTCATCAATGCGATTCACCTGTTCGAGGACGTGGTCGCGGGGTTGCGTGAAGCGCGGCGCGTTGTACGCGACGGACCGGTGGTCTTCACCGCCTTCACAGAGGAAAACAACTCCGCTCTGTTCGTCCACGAGTACTTCGGTCTCGAGGCGCTTCCTTCAAGTCACATGTCCTCCGACCAGATCGTGCAGGCCGTGAAGGATGCCGGCTTCTCGGCGGTTGAGCACGAGCCGTTCGTCTACACCGACACGGTCGACGGCTCGTTGAACGCCCTCCACACGAACGCGCTCCACCTTGCCGGACCGGCATACCTCCGAAACACGTCCTTCTGGCACGAGCTCGACGATGGAACCAGGCGAAAGGGTCTGGCGGCGCTCGCCGCGGATCTGCGGTCAGGTGCCCTGGAATACCGGGTGAGGGAGAGCTTTCGGCGGGCCGCCGACGTCGGGCATGGGACCGTCTTTGCGGCCCGGCCCTGAGCGGGTGAGGCACAGGGGCCGGGGTATATTCGAACAGGGCTCACGAGGAGGCATCGCAATGGCGCAGCAAGTCCAGAGCGTGCAGGCTGACCAGGAAGACTTCATGCCCTTGGTGGGCATCGACCACGTGGAGTTCTACGTCGGGAACGCGCGGCAGGCGGCCGCCTACTACTCGAAGCTCTTCGGATTCAAGCTCACGGCGTACGCGGGCCCCGAGACGAAGATCCGGGACCGCGCCTCCTAC
Organism: Actinomycetota bacterium; assembly: GCA_036259835.1. GTDB lineage: Bacteria > Actinomycetota > UBA4738 > UBA4738 > UBA4738 > JALYGK01. The sequence continues at coordinate 6,854 of DATABA010000116.1, read as the reverse complement.
GTTCTGGAGCAGGGCGAGGCTCGGTTCGTCATGACGGGCGCCATGGGGCCCGAGAGTCCGATCGCCCAGGACGTTCATGCCCACGGCGACGGCGTCAAGGACGTGGCATTCCAGGTACCGGACGCCAGCGAGGCGTGGGAGCAGGCCACAACGCGTGGAGCGACGAGCGTCCTCGAGCCCACCGTCGTGGAGGACGAGCACGGAAAGGTGGTTCGGGCATCCATCGCCGCGTATGGCGACACCATCCATTCGTTCGTCGAGCGCGAGAACTATTCCGGTCCGTTCCTGCCCGGCTACCGTGCCGCAGAGCCGCTCCCGGACAGCGAACCTCCCGTCGGCATCCTCAACGTCGATCATGTCGTCTGCAACGTCGAGCTCGGAAAGATGAACGAGTGGGCGCGGTTCTATGCCGAGACTCTTGGGTTCGGGCAGCTGGTCCACTTCCGCGACGATCAGATTTCCAGCGACTACACGGCGCTCATGTCCAAGGTGATGTGGGACGGGAAGGGGCGCGTCAAGCTGCCGATCAACGAGCCGGCGCCGGGCAAGAAGAAGAGTCAGATCGACGAGTACCTGGAGTTCTACCGGGGACCCGGCGTGCAGCACATCGCCATGGCAACCGACGACATCGTGTCCACCGTCGATTCGCTCAAGCAGCGTGGAGTGCAGTTCATTCGGGTGCCCGCCACGTACTACGAGGACCTACGAGACCGCGTCGGCGACATCGAGGAGGACTACTCGGACGTGGAACGCCTCGGGATCCTTGCGGACCGCGACGAGGAGGGATACCTGCTCCAGATCTTCACGAAGAACGTTCAGGACAGGCCGACGGTCTTCTACGAGCTGATCGAGCGACGAGGCTCCAAGGGCTTCGGCCTCGGAAACTTCAAGGAACTGTTCCTGGCGATCGAACGCGAACAGGCCGAACGCGGCAACCTGTAGTCCGACGCGGCGTGCGGTATCTGGGCCTGGCGACCGACTACGACGGCACCCTGGCCCACCACGGGCGCGTCTTGGACAGCACGCTTCGAGCCATGGAGCGCGCCCGCGCGTCCGGAAGGCGGCTGATCCTGGTCACCGGGCGCGAGCTGGAAGATCTCTTCAACGTTTTCCCGCAGGTAGAGCTGTTCGACAGGGTGGTCGCTGAGAACGGCGCGCTTATCTATCGGCCGGGTTCGCGTGAGGAGAAAGCACTCGCGGAGCCTCCGCCGCAGGAGTTCATCGAGGCGCTCAAGAAGAGAAAGGTCGAACCGTTCTCCGTCGGGCGGGTCATCGTGGCGACGTGGGAACCCCATGAGACGGCAGTAATGGAGGCGATCCACGAACTTGGGCTCGAGCTGCACATCGTGTTCAACAAGGGCGCGGTGATGGTCCTGCCGTCGGGCATGAGCAAGGCCGCTGGGCTTCAGGAAGCGCTGCACGAGATGAAGCTTTCGCCACACAACGTCGTGGGCGTCGGTGATGCCGAAAACGACCACGCGTTCCTTTCCATCTGCGAGTGTTCGGTCGCAGTGGCGAACGCACTACCGACGCTCAAGGAACGGTCCGACCTCGTCACCGAGAAGGGGCATGGGGAAGGAGTGGAGCAGCTCATCGACATGCTTGTAAAGAACGACCTCCGCGACCTTGAACCCCGACTTACCCGCCACGACATTCCCATCGGAACCGACGAAGACGACAAGCCAGTGACCATCGGGCAATACCACGTGAACGTCCTCGTCGCCGGCCCCTCCGGAAGCGGCAAGTCCACGCTGAACACGGCGCTGCTTGAGCGTCTCACGGAGCGCAGGTACCAGTTCTGCTTGATCGACCCCGAGGGTGACTATGGAACGTTCGAGGGAGCGCTGGTCCTCGGCGCGACGGACCGACCCCCCGACGTGGACGAGCTCATTCACCTGCTGGAGTCCTCTCACGACAACGTGGTCGTGAACCTGGTGGGGCTGCGCCTGGTCGATCGGCCGGAGTTCTTCGCTGCGCTCCTCCCGCGCCTCGAGGAGCTGAGGGCTCGTATCGGGCGGCCTCATTGGGTCATCGTGGACGAGGCGCACCATCTTCTTCCGTCCACATCCGATCCGGCGTCGCCCGCGATGCCGCATCACCTCCACAGCATGGTCTTCATCACGATTCACCCCGATCACGTTGCGCGGTCCGTGATGGCGGGTGTCACGGACGTGGCTATCGTCGGGAAGGCCCCGGATCAGACGCTCAGGGCTTTTACCGGAGTCGTCGGAGAGAACCCACCGGCCCTGCCGACCGATTCCCTCGATCCCGGGTTCGGGTTCCTGTGGAGACGCACGGGCGACGGCGAGGTCGTTCGGTTTCGGGTCACACCACCAGCGGCGGAACTTCAGCGCCACCGCCGGAAGTACGCTCAAGGCGAGCTTGGTGACCGGAGCTTCTATTTCCGGGGGCCCGAGGGGAAGCTCAAGCTCCGCGCCCAGAACCTCGAGTTATTCGTTCAGATGGCTGAGGGCGTGGACGACGACACGTGGCTGCACCACTTGCGCCAGCACGACTACTCGAAGTGGCTCAGGGAGGCGATCAAGGACGAAGAGCTGGCGAACGAAGCCGCGAAGATCGAAGAGCAGGATCTCTCGTCGGACGAAAGTCGGGCCCGAATCCGAGAAGTGATCGAGCAGCGATACACGCTTCCGGCCTGACATGAGCGACGAACGCGAGCGCGATGGGGAGCCGCAGCGGAGCGGTCAACAACAGGCTGGCGACGGCTCCGACGGCGAGGACCAGCGCGAACGCGTCAACAGGGAGCTCATCGAGCTTCTGAACGAGTTACGGGTTGCTCTCCCGGGAGTGCAGGTCCTGTTCGCTTTCCTCCTGATTCTTCCGTTCAATCCCGGCTTCAGCAGGATCACGTCCACCGAGCGCTACGTGTACTTCGGTTCGTTCATCGCAGCGGCCATAGCGACGGCGCTGCTCATCGCACCGTCCTCGTATCACCGAATTCGTTTCAGAGCCCACGACAAGGAACAGATGCTGTTCACCTCGAACCGGCTGGCGATCGTGGGGATGGCCTTCCTGGCGCTCTCGATCTCTGGCGTCGTCTTCCTGATCACCGACTTTCTGTTCGGCGAGCCGACGGCGGCGGTGATCACCGCTGCGATCGCGGCCTGGTTTGCGTGGCTGTGGTACGGGCTGCCGTTGTCAAGGAAGCTGAAGGATCACGCCGACGAGGAGAAGGCTCAGCGATCCTGAGCTGGTGACCAGGCAAGGTGAGTGCCCCGGATGACCGCGTTGGCGCCGCTCGGGATGGTTTCGAATGCCTCACGAGCCACCACGATCACGGGGACCACCACCCCGTAGAGCTCTGCGGCAACCATCGCCCCCAGCGCCACGATCCCGTCCGGCACGGCCATCACGATCCCCGCTGGGCCGGTGCCGGCGCGAATTGCTTCTGCCAGGACGCTGCTCGACGAGCTGGATCCGCGTCCTGACGGCATGGCCAGGATCGTCCCGGTGACCGACCTGCCGAAATCGGGGTGCCGCCGGTCCACGATTCGACCGGCCACCGGGTCAACGCCGCCCCAGAAGCTCAGTGGTTCTTCGAGGCGCAGGAGGATTCCTGACGCGTCGCCTTCGACAAGGGCACGTCCCTCAATCCCAGGGGTCACGTTCCACGAACTCCCCGGCGATCGCGCTCTCGACGCACGTTGCCCGCGACGCGAACACCACATCGACGCCGACGTTGCCCGGCGCGTAATACGCCCATTTCGCCGAGTCGGTCATTACCACTCGTGCACTGGGGTCGAGGATCGGTGTGATGTAGGTGCATGTATCCGTGACGAGCCGCACGCCGGCCCGCTCGAGCCGTTCTTCGACATGTTTCGCGCGCCGAAGGACGTCGCGGCCCGTGGACGCGTAGAAGGCGACGCGGTCGTTCACCCGCCGATGACCGAATTGGTCGGCGAGCTGCCTGAGCTCGGGTTGGGACAGATGTGGAGTGCCCACGCTCACCGCGTCGATCCGAGCTGTCGCGGCTGTCGAGAGCTCTCTCGCAGCTGCGTTCATCGCTTCGTCGGTCGCCTCGACGACTATTTTGGGCTGAGCGCCCTGCAGCGCCGCGTCCAGGCTCGGCGCTTCGGGTGTGAGTCCCACCGCGTGGAAGAGCGCCACCGAGCCGGAGGATGCCGCGGCGGCGCCGAGCGCCTTGAGGTCGTCCTCGCTCGTTTCCTCGGGAAGGCCAACGATCACCGGAACGTGATCGCCGGTCTGGCCGCCGATGAGATGCCCGAGCACCGGATAGAGCATCGAGCTGCTCATGATGCGGTCCGAGAGAGAGCGAACGTCGAACAGCGATGTTGCGGCCCGCATGCTTTCCACGTGGAGGCCCGCCTCGGGCGCCCGACCCGTGATCGCGGCGCAAATATCGATGAAGTCGCCGTAGCGGTCGGTTCGGGCTCCCAGGACCGAGTTGGCGAATACGATCGCGTTCGATTCGGCCCACGCGATGTGCTCTCCAAAAGCTGGGCGCTGTGGCAGCTGATATGGCGCACACGTCCACGTCTGCGTACACCCCATAGACACGTAGAGGTCCATCAGACGTCGCGCCGCCTCCGCGGTCTCTGCATCGCCTCTGTAGAGGTTGGGATGGAGAAGGTCGAGACTCGAGACGTTGAGCGTCGTCGGGACCCGCACGGTTGCGTTCCACCCCCCGAGCCGCTCCGCGAAGTCAAGGCCCACGGTCCCGTGGTAGAGACACGAATCGATGTGCGCGGATGCGATGTCGATCATGCGCGCCGCTCCTCTGATCTCACCCATCCGGACGAGGATGTTCATCGCGAACCGGGCAGCGGGTCCGTTCGCGCCGGCCAGGCAGGCGCGGTCCCATTCATCGAGCTGCATGGTGACAGTGTGCCTGGCGAGCGGCGGAGTCTCTAGCCCGCGAGGCCGGGCTTCTAGTCGGTGACTTCGGTGATCCCGCGCCAGGCCAGGCGAACGAGAATCTCCAACGCCTCCTGCTGCACGCGGCGAGACCGGCCGAGCTGACGTTGTGCGACGGTTTCCCCCATCCCGATTAGAGCCAGGGCCACGGTCTCGGCGTGCTCGCGCTGGAGCTTGCCCCGCGATTCACGAACGATCAGGTCCGCCACCTCGGAGAGGATCTGCTCCCGTACCTGAGCGACCCGGTCGCGGAACTCGCGCTCCGCGCCCACGGTTTCCTGCATGAGGAGGCGAAACCCGTCCGCTTCTTCCTGGACGAAGTCAAAGTAGGCCTGGAACGACGCGCGAATTCGTTCACGGTTTCCGATGGGCGAGTTGAGGGCTTGCCGGACCTTCTCGTGGAGCACGGCCAGGTCGGCATCCAGCAGCGCCAGGTACAGCTCTTTCTTCGAAGGGAAGTGGTCGTAGAGGATGGGTTTGGTGACGCCCGCCTCGTTCGCCACTTCCTCCATCGAGACGCTGTGGAACCCCGACTTCCCGAACACCCGCCTGGCCACGTTGAGCAGCTGGGCCCGGCGTTCGGACCCTCGCATGCGGCGTCTGATCTTGGATTCCTGTGCGCTCATTCGGGTATACTACCGGCGGGTAACCTACCAGCAAGTAAGTTAGCCTGGACGGTACGCCTGGAGGCATTCTGCCCCGTTCCGGGCGACCGTACGCGGAGAGGGAGGACGGGAACAGCATGGACTTCCAGCTTTCTGAAGAGCTCCTCACCACCAGGAAGTGGGCTCGAGAGTTCGCGGAGAAGGAGATCCGCCCTGTTGCCGCGGAATACGACGAGACCGAGGACTTTCCGTGGCCCGTCGTGAAGAAGGCGGCTGAGATCGGGCTGTACTCGCCCGAGTTCTACATGGAGGTCGCCAGCGACCAGACCGGTCTGATGCTGCCCATCGCCATGGAGGAAACGAGCTGGGGCTGCGCCGGCATCGCGTTGGGGATCTGGGGCTCGGGGCTTCCGCTTTCCACGCTCGCCTATTCCGGCACTCCGGAGCAGCTGGCGACGTGGGCTCCGCAGATGTTCGGCACCCCTGAGGACCCGAAGCTGGGCGCGCTCTGCGTGACGGAACCCGGTGCGGGTTCCGACGTTTCCGCACTCAGAACGACGGCAAAGCGTGACGGCGACGAGTGGGTCCTGAACGGCACGAAGATCTTCATCACGAACGGCGGCATCGCGAACGTGCACATCGTCGTGGCGACGGTGGACCCCAACCTCGGTCATCGGGGCCAGGCGGCCTTCATCGTGGGGCCGGACACTCCGGGGCTTCGGCAGGGCAAGAAGGAGAAGAAGCTTGGTATCCGGGCATCTCATACCGCTGAGGTGATTCTGGAGGACTGCAGGGTCCCTTCCGAGAACGTGGTCGGAGGCGTCGAGCGGCTCGAAGCGAAGATGGAGCAGGCCAGATCGAAGAACGGCACCAGAGGATCCGCGGCGCTGAAGACCTTCGAGATGACTCGTCCGTCCGTTGCGGCTCAGGCCACCGGTATTGCGCAGGCGGCGTACGACTTTGCGTTGGGCTACGCGAAAGAGCGGAACGTGTTCGGCCGCCCGATCATCGAGCACCAGGCCATCGCCTTCAAGCTCGCAGACATGGCAGTGGAGATCGACGCGTCTCGGTTGCTGACCTGGCGGGCGGCGTGGATGGGAAAGAACGCTGCGTTCGAACGGGCCGAGGGGTCGATGTCGAAGCTGAAGGCCGGCGAGACCGCCGTCTCCGTAACGGAGCAGGCCATCCAGATCCTGGGCGGGTACGGCTACATCAAGGACTTTCCGGTGGAGAAGTGGTACCGAGACTCGAAGATCTACACGATCTTCGAGGGCACTTCGGAGATCCAGCGGATGGTCATCGCGAGGGCCTTGCTCGGCTAGCCCGTATCTCATGTCGTTTTTTGTCCCATTT
>DATABA010000115.1:0-3319 GCA_036259835.1 Actinomycetota bacterium | reverse complement strand
GTCCGGAACCTCGCTTTGCCAGGCCCGGATCGAATCCGACTCCGTCGTCCGCCGCGTTGAACACGAGATGTCCGCCATCCTGGGAAAGGCTGACGGTCACCTTCGACGCTTCGGCATACTTCGTCACATTTTGCAGTGCCTCCAGCAAGACGAAATAGACACCGGCTTCGGTTTCCTGCGCGTACCGCTCCACGCGCTCGGCTGTAATTTCCACCGGGACTGAGGCCTTCCGCGCCTGCGCATCCAAGGCCGCCACCAGCCCCTTGTCCCGAAGCAGTGGTGGGTAGATCCCTCTGGCCAGGTCGCGAAGGTTCTCCAGTGCGTCCTGCGTCTCGCTCTGCAGCTGCGCCAGCAAATGGTCCGTCTTCTCGACGTCCCGGGCGGCAAGATTTTTCGCCAGGCCCAACTTCACGTTCAGCGCAACCAGCTGCTGTTGGGCGCCGTCGTGGATGTTCCGTTCGATCCTTCTTCGTTCTTCGTCCTGCGCCGATACGATGCGCTGGCGGGACGCGCGCAATTCCTCGATAAGTTTCACGTTCCGGAGAACCAGGCCGGCCTGTGAAGCCAGGTCTGAGAGGAGCTTTTCGTCGGTTGGCGTGAGTGGCTCCCCCCGCGGCTTCACCACCGCGAGTGCGCCCAGCAGCTCCCCGCGGTCGCGGACCGGGACCGAGAAGTCGAACCCGGGCAGCGTTGGAACGTCCTGGTCGGTCACTCCCACGCCGCGAACCAGCTGTCCATTTCGTTCGGGCCACTGCGCCTCGGGACGAAGCTCGCGGCCGACCGCAAGCCAGACAGCCGTATGTGAAGCACCCGTTCCCTCCGCAAGAATCTTCGCCATCTGAGGAAGCAAGTCCTGCGTGCCGTAGGTGGTCGTCATCCTTTTCGAAAAATCCGAGAGCACTTCGTATGGAGTCGCGCGCTTCCCGTACACCAAACGGTTGGCCAAGCGCTGGACACGCTCTCTTACCGGCTGGAACGCGACGGCGACGACAGCTGTCGCCAGGATCGAAAGACCGAGGTTCGGACGGTCCCCCTGCCCTATGACGGTTCCAATTCCGACAACGATTCCGACATACACGGCAGTAATGAATGCAGCGAGCACTGCGTAGACCACCGTCTTGTTGATGACGATGTCGATGTCGTAGAGGCGGTACTTGAGGATGGCGATGCCGGCGGTGAGGGGGAGGAGCCCGATGAGAAACGGGAATACGAAGTTCCAGAAGTCCTGGAACGTCTCCGAGCCGATGTCGCCGACCGGGAAGAGCAGGGTGACGGCCACCGCGTATGTGAACCACTTGATCTGTTGCCGTTCTTCACCTCGCGCTTGCCGGTAGCGGAAGAACATCGAAGCGACCGCCGCGAGAATGCAGAGGGCGAGGATCCCGAAGAGGACGTCTCCGACGGGGGACTCCTCGGGGTCGCCGACTGCTTCGATCCCTATCGGGTTCGCGATGATGCCGCCCCGTGTCTCGTCCAGTCGAAGCTCGGGCTCGACCATGGCCAGTGCCAGGATCCCTGCCGTGGCAGCGATCGATAGCCACAGGACGGGACGCCACCGTTGGGACGGCGGTCGTCCCGTGGGGAACAAGAGCGGCGTGAAGAGGATCATTCCGGCGAGGAGCGGATACCAGAACCAATTGCTTATCCAGGCTCCCCACTCCGGCGCCGGAAGCGACCCGGGGCGCGTGATCAATCCGTACTCGGCATACGCCCCGCCGACAACCCCGAGTGCCGCCACAAGCGCGATCCCCGAAAAGAGCCACCCGATGGCGTTCCCGGGCCGGCGGGAGACCACCAGCGCGCCGATCGCCATGTAGAGGGTGAGCAGGACCAGCCAGGGGATGGCGTCTGCGCCGGGGCTGGCGGCGTTCAGCACATCAAGGAGATGACCGAACGCCATGATCGCGACGTAAGCAGCCACCATGGCGACAGCGGTTCGGCGGGCGGCAGGCGCGCTCATCCGATCTCGCGACTCCCGTTCGCCGGGAGCCGGCCCTCGACGATGGTCCCTGCGCCGGGCCGTGACCGCACGCTCAGCGTCCCGCCGAGCGCCTCGATCCGATCCGTCATGTTCGTAAGCCCAGAGCCGGGCCTGACCACCGTGGGATCGAACCCTTGTCCGTCGTCTCGCACTTCAAATACAAGGTCGCCCGTGTCGCGGTTCAGGCTTACAACGGCACGCGAGGCGTCCGCGTACTTCGCAATGTTCTGGAGCGCCTCCAGGATGCAGAAGTACACGGCGGCCTCCGTCTCCTTCGGGAAGCGACCAACCCCGTCAGCCTCAATGCTCACAGGCACCGTCGCCTTTCGCGCTTGGGCTTCCAATGCCGCCACCAACCCCTTGTCGGCCAACAGCGGCGGATAGATTCCCCGTGCCAGGTCGCGGAGGTTTTCCAGAGCGTCTTGGGTCTCGCGTTGCAGCTGGTCGATGAGGTCGCCCGTCTTCTCGACATCTCTTCCCGCGAGCGTCCTGGCCAGCCCTAGCTTCACGTTGAGCGCCACCAGCTGCTGCTGGGCTCCATCGTGGATGTTTCGCTCGATCCGCCTGCGCTCTTCGTCCTGGGCACTGACGATCCGTTGGCGGGAAGCCCTGAGCTCCTCGATGAGCTTGACGTTGCGGAGCACCAACCCTGCTTGAGACGCAAGGTCGGAAAGGAGCTTCTCGTCACCTTCTGTAACCGGCTCGCCGCGACCCTTCGCGATCGCGAGACCGCCCAGGACTTCCCCCCGGTCACGCACCGGAATGAAAAGGTCAGAATCGGGGGAGCCGAGCATGCCGTCTCGGTCGAGGGCCGTTGGGCGGGCTCGGACTGGGAGGTCGTCGGGCCACCAAGCCGCTGGCCGAAGTTCCCGCCCCACCGTGAGCCATACTTCGGCACGGGCGGCGCCGGTCCCTTCAGCCAGGGTGCGGGCCATCTGCGGCAGCAACTCGTCCGCCGCGTACGTCGAAGCCATTCGCTCGGCGAAATGCGAAAGGACTTCGTACGGAGTTGCCCGCTTGCCGTAGACCAGGCGGTTGGCGAAGCGCTGGACCCGCTCACGCACGGGTTGGAACGCGATGGCCACCACCGCGGTAGCCAGGATGGAAAGACCCGGGTTGGGCCGGTCGCCCTGGCCGATGAGCGTTCCGATGCCAACGACGATCCCTACATAGACGGCGGTGATGAACATGGCCAGGGCGCCGTAGACGACGGTTTTGTTGATGACGACGTCGATGTCGTACAGGCGGTGCTTGAGGACGGCGATTCCGATCGCGATCGGGATGAGGATGAAGGAAGTCACGGCGGCGTTTTGAATCACTCTTAACCAGGTCGGAGTG
>DATABA010000114.1:0-38522 GCA_036259835.1 Actinomycetota bacterium | reverse complement strand
GAGATCGCGCTGAAGTGCACGAACACGTCGGGACCGTTCTCCTGCTGGATGAACCCGTAGCCCTTTTCAGGGCTGAACCATTTGACGGTTCCAGTAGCCACTCGCAATTCCCTCCTTTCGTGGCCGTATCAACCTGTTTCGGCCTCCGGCGGTGATGAGCCGGGAGGGAACTGCTCTTTCGGTGATGCCCGCGATGCTGAACCCTCGGTCGCGACTATAGAGGATGGCGTGGGATCATCAAAAGGAGAGGTGGACGGGCAGCAGGTGTTGGGGCAGGGAGCGCTGATCGGCGCTCGACTCGGCGGGCGATACGAGGTTCGATCGCTCCTCGGCCAGGGCGGAATGGCCGATGTCTACTCCGCCCAAGACACCGTTCTGGGACGAACCGTTGCGGTGAAGGTGCTGCGCGGGTCGCTCACTTCGGAGAGTCGCTCGCTTGCGAGGTTTCGCGAAGAGGCCGAAGCGGCCGCGGCGCTTGCTCATCCAAACATCGTTTCTCTATTCGACATCGGGACGGACGACCGCGTGCCGTTCATCGTCATGGAGCTGATCCCCGGCGAATCGCTTTCCGAGGTGATCTGGCGCGAGGCGCCGTTACCGCCCGAGCGGGCGGCCGAGATCGGAGAGGCGGTGGCCGACGCGTTGGGGTTCGCCCACGCTGCCGGCATCGTCCACAGAGACATCAAGCCGGGGAACATCATGCTCACGCCGTGGGGGCACGTGAAGGTCCTCGACTTCGGGATCGCCCGAGCGCTGTCCCGAGCCCGGCTCACCACGAGCATGGAGCTTCGGGGCACCGCGGAGTACCTCTCACCGGAGCAGGCAAAAGGGGGCGACCTTGATGGCCGCTCCGACATCTACTCCCTCGGCGCCGTGATGTTCGAAATGCTGACCGGCCGCCCGCCGTTCGAGGCGGAGTCGGCGCTGGCAGTCGCGCGGATGCAAGTCGAAACGGAGCCGATGCCAGTTCGAAGACTTCGAGCTTCGGTTCCGATCCCCCTCGAGACGATCGTGATGCGTTGCCTGGCGAAGGAGCCGGCCGGCCGGTACCAGCGAGCCGCACAGCTCGCGGCGGACCTTCGCCGGTTCCGGTTCGACCGAAGCGCCATCACCGCGCCGGTTCCGTCGGAGCCGTCAACCGATCCGCTTGACAGAGAAGAAGCGGTGGCGCGCAAACGGCGTCGCGGGCGCCGGATATTCGCAGTTGCCTTCTCTGTCATCGCCCTTCTCGCGACGCTCGCAGCGTTCATGGTTCCGCCCCTTCTGAGAGAACCGGTGTCCCCGCCGCGGTCCCAGACGCTGGATCCGCCCTCTGGGATCCGGGCGCACGCGAGCTGCGAGGGGCTGTTCAAGACGAAGATCGACCTCACGTGGTCGCCGAGCCCCGCACAGTTTGCGGACGGCTACATCGTTTATCGCAGCGCCTCGGCGGAGGGTCCGTTCGAGAAGCTGGACATCGTGTCCGGGCGAGATAGCCGCTCCTATACGGACGGCGCGCTGAACCACGGCAGCACGTTCTTCTACCGATTGAGCGCCACGTCCAGGACCCGGATCGGCGCACCTTCTCCTCCCGTCCGGGCGGTTACCCCGGGCCTCATATCCTGCGTGTTCTGAGTTACCCAACGTCGGGTAATCAGTTCGGGCGCCCTTTCGGCCGAAAAAGGAGGGGATGAGTGACGCCCACGCCCCTCTCCTTGCCCGCACGGTTTCCCGGTCCGGAATCGGCCGCGGTGGCGGCCGCGTCCTGGTAGCCGAAGACGACCCCGTGATTCGGGTCGCCCTGCGCGAGCTGCTCGAAGGCGAGGGATTCGAGGTCGTCGGCCTGGCCGCAAACGGGGCCGAGGCCGTGGCCCTTACGGAGCAGGTCGAACCGGAAGTTGTCCTCTCCGACGTTGCCATGCCGGTCATGAACGGCCTGGAGGCGACGCGGTCCATCAAGCGCCGCTATCCCCACGTCGAGGTGGTTATCCTCTCGGCGACCGCCGATCCAGCACACATCACCGAGGCGGAAAGGGTCGGCGTCTACCGCTTTCTGCACAAAGGGAGCAGCCTCGCCCAGATCATCGAGACGGTGGCGAAGGCCCGCGCCTCCCGAATTCGGCCTTCGAAGCTTGGCTAAAAGCGCAGACTGGCCAGCGCCCACGCTGCAAGGCCACCCGGAATCAGCCACGGCCAATCCCTTTTCAGGTCCGGGACCCCGGCGAAGATCGCAGCCAGCGTGAAGAACACGAACGCCAACAGGATCAGCAGGTTGTTCCGGTTCCACCGCCCGCGCGTGTACCTGCGAACCATGCTTCCTCCTCTCTCGGGGCGCCGAGCCTGAGAATGCGGTTCGATCTAAGCTAGTCGAGCAGAACTAGGCAACCCGCCCGCGATTGAGAGGAACCACGATGGCCCAAGCGACCAGGGGTCGTACTCGCAAGGCCAAGCTGGAATCGCTCAACCCGGCCACCGGAGAAGTGGTCCGGACATACGAACCGAGCACGCCCGCGGAAGTCAAGCAAGCCGTCGAACGAGCGCGGAAAGTCCAACCGGAATGGGCGGCGCTCGGTCCGCGTGGCAGGGCCGACCTCCTTCGTGCCGTTCGGACCCGGATTTACGAGCGGATGGACGAAATCGTCGACGTCGTGGCGACGGAGAACGGAAAGCCGCGCGTCGAAGCCCTGTCGCACGACGTGCTTCCGACGGTCCTGACGCTGACCTATCTGTGCGCGATCACGCCAAAGACCCTTCGACCGGACCGCGTTTCGCCCCTGATCGGGGCCGCCGTTGGGATGAGCTCGAAAATCGAGTTTCGACCCTTCGGTGTGGTGGGGTGCATCACGCCGTGGAATTACCCGCTCTACCTCGCGTTCCAGGCCTTCACCCCAGCGTTGCTGGCCGGCAACACGGTCGTAATCAAGCCGTCCGAGATCACGCCTGCGATCGGAGAGCTGATTCGCGAGCTCCTCGAGCCGCTGCCTTCCGACGTCGCGACCGTCGTGCAGGGGGCGGGCGAGGTCGGTGCCGCGCTGGTGGCCGCGCCGTGCGACAAGATTTGTTTCATCGGCTCCGGAGGCACCGGGCGGAAAATCGCCGAAGCGGCCGCAAAGCACCTCACCCCGGTCGTCATGGAGCTCGGTGGGCAGGACACCGCGCTGGTCTGTGAGGATGCAGACCTGGATGTGGCGTCCTCGGGTGTCCTGTGGGGCGCCTTCCTCAACGCCGGACAGACCTGCTGCGCGATCGAGCGGACGTACGTCGTGGACTCCGTCGCCGACGAGTTCGAGCGGCTGCTGGTCGACAAGCTGAAGCAGGTGCAGGCCGGCGACGAGAACATGATTGGACCGCTCACCGCGACGCGGCAGCTCGAGGTCGTGGAGCGCCACGTGAAGGACGCCGTGGAGAAGGGAGCGAAGGTTCTCGCCGGCGGGCCCGATGGCGAACGGCGCGACGGCGGACTCTGGTTCGCCCCGACGATCCTCGAGGGGCGATCGGAAGACATGGCGATCTTCCGTGAAGAGACGTTCGGGCCGGTCCTCCCGATCGTCCGGGTGAAGGACGAGGACGAAGCGGTGCGACGGGCAAACGAGGAAGGGTTCAACCTCACCGCCAGCGTGTGGACGCGGAGCAGCAAGAAGGGCCAGGAGATCGCTTCCCGTGTGAAGGCCGGCACGGTCATGATCAACGACCACGCCACGGCCGCAGGGCTCCCGTGGGGCCTGTGGGGCGGCGTCGGCGAATCCGGCTACGGCCGCCTCCAGGGAGCCCTGGGGCTGCGCGAGTTCACGGTCCCGGTTCACGTGGGGAGGCGGACGATCCCGGGCCTGAAGCAGCCCTGGTGGTATCCCTACGACCGGGCCACGACGGACACGCTGCGCGCCGCGGCGGAAGTGCTTTCGGCGCCGAGGCTGGATCAGAAGGTGGCGGCCGCGAAGACCTTCCTGGTGAACGTCGGGCGATCAATCAAGAACAAGATCTGAGCGGCCGCGGCTGCTGGGAACTGGCAGTTACCGGCGCGACACGCGCCCGAGGGCAGACCGGAGAAGTCGCTCAGCCGTCTCAAGCGAACCGAGCGCCTGACCGAGCTGCGCCTCCTGCTGGGCCTGCACCGCCCCGAGGTCGATTCGAGCCGAATTGATTCTCGTGAGGAGCATCTTCCCCACCTCGGTCGGGTCCTCCTCACGGGCGATGGTGGCGATGAACTCGGGAGACCGAAGTGGCGCCGCATCCACGATGAACTGCGGGGCGTCCGGTCCTGCGGGTGACAACCCGGCGTCTCGGGCCGCTCGAACGGCCTGCTCGGCGTTCGCGACGGCCGCCACCGCCGTGTCCATGGCGCCTTTCATAAAGGAGAACCTGGATTCGACCAGGGTCTGCGTGCCACTCCAGAGGGCCGGAGCGAGCATGCCCACGAGGACCGCTCCGGCGAGGGTGTCGAGGCGGAGGGCCGAGGCCAGGAAGTGGGCGGGCTGGGTGTCGCCGACGATGATCCGGACGACGATGATCGTGGCGGCCGCCGCGAGCCCTCCCATGGTGACCCTGGAGAAGAATCCGATGTCGATTCGAGCTCCACGCTCACGTGCCCCCTCCGTCATCACGCCTGTTCCATTCTCGGGAGCCGCTTCCGAGGCGACGAACGCGGCAGACTGAGGGACGGAGGGTGTCGGCGTGGTGACCACCGTTGGCGCAGGGGGCGCGTCTGCGGTCGCAGGGGGGGCCGGGCCGACGGGGCCGATCGGGCCGATCGGACCCGGAAGGGCCGAAACCGGTTCGCCGCCATTCGCGACGGGTGGCGATGCGACTGGGGCAGTAGGAACCGTCCGAAAGGCGACCGGAAGCTCGGCCGAGGGAAACTCGAGGCCGCCCTTGCCGCGGATGAGGTCGAGGAGGAGCCCGCCAACCGCGCCGGCCGCATAAACGTAGATCCACGCCTCCATCGCCGCTCGGGCGTCGCCCACTATGAACTGAGCGCCTAGCTTCAGAAGCCCGGGTGTGAGTAGGACCGCCACCGCCCCCATGAACCAGGCCCAGAACCTCCACTGAAGCAGGAAGGCCAGCGCTCCCAGGACGATCAGCGACAGTACGCCCAGTCCGGAGAGGGCGACGACCTCGAGGCTTGTCGTGGTCACCAGCCAGATGACAGCCGGAGCTGCCAGCACCAGACAAAGAACGAGCAAGACCGCTCGAATGAATACCTTGGCGTCCACCTCTTCCCTCCCCAAGAGACGTGGACCCCGATCGAGATCGTCGACCGAATTCCGGGCTAACTAGAGCGTTAAGAATCGCCCAGCGCTCTTTGAACGGTCAAGCGTGCGAAGTGCCTGGGGAGCAATTGAAGATATTTCGATCGACAAAAAGGGCGCCCGGGCGGTTGCCCGAGCGCCCTCTTCCGCTTTTTCTGCTGATCTTTAGCCGGTCAGTGGAGCGGCTGGCTCGTCCTCGATGACTTGGGCCGGTCCGGCGTCGGCGATGAAGCCGCCGCCACCACCGATGTCAGGCCCCGGTCCGCCGCCGGTGTTACCGCCGCCACCGCCACCGCCGGGAGGAGGGGGAGGAGGAGGATTGATACCGCCACCGCCACCGCCACCGCCGGGAGGAGGGGGAGGAGGAGGATTGATACCGCCACCGCCACCGCCACCGCCGCCACCGCCGCCACCGCCGCCGCCGCCAGTGGTCGGCGCGCAGCGCTGGACCCAGAAGACCTTGTGCTTCACGTCCGCGCCCTGGGACCCGTCGGCGTTAATGGTCAGCTTGACGTGATAGCCCTGCTGCGGGTGGGGCGTAACGCCCGCCAGCGCGCTGCTCAAGTCGTACCGCTGAGAGGCGTCGAGGTCGGTACCGCCACCGGCGTCGTCCTGGCCAATGAACACTCGCCTCGGAGGAACGTCGAGGAGCCCTCCCCCGGTTGGGGGGTGCCCGACGAAGGTCACATCCGCCCAAAGGTCACCATTGTCGAAGCCGTAGAAGTCCACCTCGAACACGCAGCCGACATGGGGCTCATTGTTCGGATGGCTGTCCCATGGCTCCCCATCGATCTTGATGGTGCCGTTGTTCCCCGGAGGGTTATGCCCCCCAGGTGGCTTTGCCAGAGCCATCGTGCCGGTTAGGACGATCGACAACAGTGTCGACCCCACAACCGCGAAACGTGCCGCGCGTCGGGCCCGCATTGGTCCTCCTTCTCGAGGCCGCCCCTGCCTCAGGGTGACTGGTTAGAACTACCTGGAGCGAAGTATCACTGCGTGAGACGCCGCTGCTAAGAGGGCGATCAGGGGATTTCTCACCGCGTGCCTCTTACGACCAATGCAACCCAACTGCGGTCTTTGACGGGGTGGTGTGGCCTTTGGCCCTCCGATGCTTGGGGGACGCGGACCTTTACGAAGGCCGTTGCTTGGGTGATTTGATGGCCTTGATCGGGCGTTTCGCCGCCTTTTTCAGCTTGCCGGCGGCGTCCCTGGTTCGGGATGGCTTGCGCCGCCGATCGAGCGCCTTCTTCCCTTCCCGCACCGCGTCCTGAATGGGGAGACCACCCCGTTCGGGTACCATCTCGCGTCGCCTCTCATGGACCCACAGATAGAGGTCACCAGTTCTCGCTTGGGGGATGAGGTCGGCGAGGCCTTCCGATCGGATCGCGTCGACGGTTGGGACGTAGACGCGGTCGTACCAATCCGCCGCGATCTCTTCGGGGGTAAGCAGCTCGCCCCGTTCCTGCATCAGGTTGTAACCGTGGACTTTCACCTGCTCGAGTAACTGCTGGTACCCATAGGGCCTGGTCAGATCGATTCGGGCGTCCGGGCGCGCACGTTCCAACGCACTGTCCTCCATGAACGCCCGTTCCTGCTCGAGCGCGATGAGGCGGCCGAGGTCTGCATCGGCCGGGAGGGGAAACCTGGTCTTGATCCGGGTGACCTCTGCTTCGATGAGCGTGGCCCCGCGCTGCTTCGCGATGGCGACGCGATGGTGTCCGTCCACCACGAAGTAGGAGTTGTCCACCTGGTACACGATGATCGGAGGGAAGCCACCTTCGGGAAACGCCTGCTCGACGCGCTTCCACCTGTCGGCGAGCTCCGGGCGACGTGGGAGAAGCTCTCGGTCGAAGTCTCGCCCCCGGTCGACCGTCCCCACGATCTTGTCGATGGGGATGTCCTTGATCCCCACGTAGGACTGCTGAAAAAGGCGTAGTCGAGACGTCACTTCGCCCAGCGGGAGGAGCTCCTGCGTGTCCTCTTGTTTGACGAAGTCGCCGAGCCGGCGAACCCGTTTCTTCCGTTTGGCTTTCTCGAAGGTCGACCTGGGCTCCATCTCTCCATTTTCCTTGACCGGCGGAGAGGCCGTGGCGTACCTTTTTGATTGCCACTCGGCAACCTTCAAAGGGGGTTCGAATGTCTTTCCGCCGTCTGCGCGCGTTCGCCGCGCCTGCTGTGATCTTGACGCTCGTCGTGGGAGCACTGATCGCAAGCCCCGCCTCCGGTGGCCCGACGCCCGCACCGGTTCGCCTGGGGTTCCAGCAGGGCGATGACTGGGAGCCGGCAATCGCCACCGACCGGTTCGGACACGTGTACGTCCTCTATAACCACTACGGCGCGGATCCGGCGTGCCCCGATTGCGCCAGTCCGCACATGGAGCTCCAGGTCTCATCCGACAACGGCGTGACATGGTCTTCGCCGCGCCCACTCTGGCCAGCTTCCACTCGCCAGGACGACCCGCAGATCGTGGTCGACCCGGTCGACGGGCGGACTGTCTACGCGGCGTTCATGCAGGGCGACAAGGCGAGCATGTACGTGGCGAAGTCGACCGACTTCGGCGCGACGTGGAAAGCCGTGCTGGTCGAACCTCTTCAGCGCGGTACCGACAAGGAAATCCTCGCCGTGCGTGGGAAGGACCTTTACCTGGCGTACAACGCCGCGCAGAAGATCTTCGCCTCGATCTCGCACGACAGTGGAGCCACGTGGACGACGAAGCTGATCTTCGACGGCAGTGAGCACTTCGGGTGGGCGCTGCCCAGCGGTGGCGCCGTCGCTCCCAATGGCCACGTCTACTTCGGGTGGACCGGGTTCAGCCAGAACGGGCAGTTCCGCGGCCCGGTGGATGTGTTCGTGTCGCGATCGGCGGACGGCGGGAACACGTGGAAGGCCAGCCTCCTCGACGTATCCGAAGCCCCACCCCGCTGCTCAGCCTGTGGGTGGGCGTACTGGGGGCCCAGCAACGCGCTCGCAGTCGACGGCAAAAACCGCGTGTACGCGCTGTGGAACGCCAATGACTCGAAGTTCGGGCCCAACCGGATGCTCTTCTCGCGGTCGAACGACAACGGATCGACGTGGGCCGCCCCTGCCGACGTCTCGCGGGCCGCGAAAGGGGTCAACAACCTGTTCCCGGCCATCGTCGCTCGGGGCGACGGTGACGTGAGAATCGCGTGGATGGACGACCGAAACGGCCGGGACGACGGGACGGATGGGCCGGACGCGCGGTGGAACGTCTACTACCGAACGTCGAGGAACGCCGGCTCCACGTGGTCCTCGGAACTTCAGGTGTCGCGGTTTGTGTCCGGCTACCCGTACAAGCTCGCCTCGCCGAAGGATGGGTTCCTCGAGCCATATGGCGACTACTTCGAGATGGACATAGACGCCGGCGGAAGGACCCACGCCACGTGGGGCGAGGGCCCGAGCTATGCCGGACCGGGCAACACCTGGTACGCGAACTTCTAGGAGGGATGCGGCGCGGGATGACGGGCACCGATATGCGCGCTCCCTCTGTGGTTCGTGTCGCCCTTACCGGTGTCGTCACGGCGGCGATAACGCTGACGTGCTTCGCCGGCGCCGAAGCGAAGCCCGGCGGCAACGGCCGCTACATCGTTGTCCTCAAGGATTCGGTGGCCGACGCTCGCCGCGTCGCGAACGAGCATGCCCGTGGCTTCGGCGTCGGCGTCCGACACATCTATCAGCACGCGCTGAAGGGGTATTCGGCGGTCATCCCGAACGACCGCGTCGCGGCGCTCCGACGGGACAGCCGAGTTGACTTCATCTCCGAAGACCGTCCCGTCCAAGCGGTCGCACAGGCCCTCCCAACGGGCGTAAACCGGATCGAAGGGGACAAGAGCTCGCAGGTCGCGGGTAATGGGAGCGGCTCGACGTCGGTCAGGGTGGCGGTGATCGACTCGGGATCCGGCCCTCATACGGATCTGAACATCGCCGGCGGGAAGAACTGCAGCACGGGCAGCAGCTATAGCGACGGCAACGGGCACGGGACGCATGTCGCCGGAACGGTTGGGGCCAGGGACAACGGCGCCGGCGTGGTTGGCGTCGCGCCCGGCGCTCCGATCTATTCGGTCCGAGTCCTGAACAACTACGGCTCGGGGTCGTGGTCGACCGTCATCTGCGGCGTCGATTGGGTGACCAACACCTCGCTGCACCCGCGGATCCCCGTGGCGAACATGAGCCTGGGTGGTTCCGGCTGGGACGACGGCAACTGCGGGAACAGCAACAACGACGCGCTGCACCGGGCGATTTGCCGGTCAGTGGCGGCCGGAACGACGTACGTGGTCGCGGCAGGAAACCAGGGAAGCGACCTCGCGGGATCCGTCCCTGCCTCCTACGACGAGGTGCTCGCCGCCACCGCGATCGCCGACTTCAACGGACGGCCCGGTGGTGGAGCGGCCGCCACATGCCGAAGCGATGTGGATGAGACGCCCGCCGACTTCAGCAACTACGCGAGCGCCGGTGGCCCGGACGAGTCCCACACCATCGCGGCGCCGGGGGTGTGCATCCGTTCGACCTACAAGAGCGGCACCTACAAGACGATCTCCGGCACCAGCATGGCGAGCCCCCACGTGGCCGGAACGCTCGCGTTGTGTCTGCACAGCGGCGCGTGCGCGCCCGGCTCGGCTCCTTCGGCGTTGATTTCGAAAATCCGCTCGGACTCCGCGGCGTACTCCGAGAACTCATACGCGGCGCATGCAGCCAATCCCGCCGTGCCGTATTTCGGCTTCCAGGGTGACCCGAAGAGTCCCATCGCGGGCAGCAACGGAGTGACTCTGTACTACGGGTATCTGGCCTCGGCCGACAACTACTGACGCCGAACGCGCCGTTCCGCGGCAGTACCATTTCTCCATGAGAGGCGACCGCGTGGAGATCGTGGTCGACACCGGAAACGGCGTGCAGACCTACGTGATCGAGGCGACGAAGGCGGGGCGTCGACTGGAGGTCAGCACGGCCCGTGGTGTGGTCGAGGTGAATGAGGTCACCCGCACTGGTCAGGTCGTTCGAACCGGTCGGTTCATGCAGGCTCGGGTAATCGCCCTGGTGGAGCATCCGGCTGAGGACCAGTCGGTCCGAACGGCGCGCATCCGGGGCCGAAGGAACCCGAACCAGCAAGCGCTGATCTAGCGCGTCGCCGAGACCCTAGCGAGTGGACCTCTCACGAACGGTTCGTCGGAACACCATCCTTCTGGCTGCGTGCCTGGCGCTCAGCTGGGCCGTCGTTCAGCTCTTGGTGACCGTCGCCGCTCCGGTCCTTTCCGACCTGACGGGCCGTCCTTCGCTGGCCGGCTTTGGTCCTGGCATCACGCTGGCGTTTTGGGCGGTGGCAACGCTCGTGGTGGGGCGATACATGGACTCGCACGGCCGGGTGGCTGGTCTCCGCTTGGGGTTTATCGCCGGCGTCGCCGGTTGCCTGTTGTTGTTCTTCGCGATTCGCGGACGCTCGCTTCCGCTCTACCTCTTGGGGTTGTCGGTCGCGGGCGGCGGTGGAGGCGCCGTCAATCTCGCTCGGGCGGGAGCCGGCGACATGTACCCACCGGAGCGTCGCGCCCGCGGCATCAGCTTCGTCCTTATTGGGGCGGCGTTCGGGGCGATCCTCGGCCCGGTCGTCTTCACTCCCTTGTTGGTGCGAAGTGGGGCCGACTTCGATGTGCTGGCGCCTCCGTTCATCGCCGCAGCGCTGATCATGGCGGCGGGGATTGCGCTCACCTACGCAATCCGGGTGGACCCCATGGAGGTGGCACGCAGGCAACGCGAGGAAGTGGGGTCGGTGGCCCCGCCGATGGCGCCGGCTCGTCACATTCGCGAGCTGCTTCGGGTGCCGCTGGTCCGAGCGGCAGTGATCGCCGCTCTCATATCGCAAGGGGTGATGGCGATGATGATGAGCACGGTCTCCCTCCATCTGCGTGATCACGCCCACGACTGGACGGCTGTCTCGATCGCGCTCAGCGCCCACTTCCTTGGCATGTTTGGTCTTGTGTTGTTCGTCGGACGAATCGTCGACCGAATAGGGCGAGAGCGATCGCTGGTCCTGGGATTGGTCGTTCTGGTGGTCGGGGTCGTTGCCCTGCTGGGCGAAGTCGAACTCCTGTGGGTGGCACCGGCGATGCTGATCGTCGGCGTTGGATGGAACGTGAGCTTCGTCGCGGCGACGGCGATGATGGCGGACGCCACCGGTCCCGCTGAGCGAGCGGGGCTCCTGGGCTTCGCCGACTTCCTCGCGATGGGAAGCTCCGTTGTTTCGTCGCTGCTCGCGGGCGTCGCGATCGGCATCCTTGGTATCGGCGCCCTGGTCGCGGTCGGCGTCGCCGTCGCGATGATTCCGGTGGTCATGTTCCTCGCAGGCCGGCACCGCGTGCCCGCAGCGGCTTAGCACCAGGCTGCTTGGCCTCGCTCACCCGCTTACCCGAAACGGCCGGGACGTGCGCGTTCCGTCGTGCGTTTGCTGTAGTTGTTCGTCCGTGAGATAAACGCCTCGTCTTGCCCCGTCCGCACACAAGGAGGAATCGTGAGGCGAATTCTCGTCTGCCTTGCCGCGACTACCCTTTTGGTTGGTTTGTTTGCTGCACCTTCAATGGGACGTGACAAACCAAACAGCACCGCCAAGCAGTTCATTCGGTTCGGCCCGTCCCCAACTCTAAGGGAGCTGCCCGGTGGCACCGGGAACACCGGCGCCGGCGGAACCTTTTCGGTTGAGGCAATCGAGCGGTTTCGTTGTCAGAGCGGCGGAAACCCCGCGATCTCGGTGGACATGAGCTGCAACACCACGACATACAACCAAGACTGGAACCCCGACAACGAGATTGCTATCGCGGTCAACCCGGAGAACCCTCAACACCTCCTTGCCGGCTCGAATGACTACTTCTACCGATTCAACAACGCCACCGGCGCACGTCAGGCGTTGATCTTCACCGGGTTCTTCACGTCCTTTAATGGAGGCGCCACGTGGATCGACGGCCAGATCCCGCTTCGCCGCGGGAATGGCGGCGGTGACCCGGCTCCCGCCTTCGACGCCAAGCACGACGTCGCCCTCATGGCGCAGCTCGAGAACATCGGCGGACAGGGCGGACCCTTCGTTTCGCAGGGCCACGTGAGCGTGAGCCGCTCCAGGGACGGCGGGCGAACGTGGTCCGAGCCGGTCATCGTGATGCAGGGCCACTCGGCCGACCCCTCGAGCAACCAGCTGTTCTGGGACAAGGAATGGATCACGGTCGACAACTCCCCGACGTCGCCGTCGTACGGACGAATCGTCGTGACGGCAACGGCGTTCCTGACAACGAAGAATGCCGCGTACGCTTCTTCGGCGATCGGTTTCACCTACTCGGACGACGGGGGGGTCACCTGGTCGCGACCACAAATCATCTCGGGCCAGCACCCCAACTGCACCTTCCAAGAGACCGGGCCCGAGGGCAGTCTTGCCTGTGACGAGGACCAGTTCTCCTATCCGGAATATGGACGCGACGGCACCCTCTACATCCACTTCCACAACTACCAGCACGAGGCGGCATGGGAAGTGGAGGAAGACTTCGACGCGCAGATCATGGTGGTGAAGGCGCCGCCCACGTCTGGTCGTCCTCAGTTCTCGAACCCGCGGTTCGTGGTCGACCTGGAAGACGGACTGTCCGATACGCCCTATTCCGTCATCGAACGGCAGACGTTGTACGGCCACCAGTTCAGGTGGACGTCGGCGGGAACGCTTTCGGTCGATCCGACCAACCCGCAGAACCTCGCGATCGTCTACGCCGACTTCCCGTCGCCGAACCCGAACGCCACGGACGAATGCCTGGAGGAGATTCCCGGCGACCCGCCGAACTACGACCCGTGCAACGCTGGGCCCGGACGCGAGACCAACGTGTATCTGGCCAGATCTACAAACGGCGGTGAGACCTGGGTCGCCGACCAGCTGGTCGACAGTGCGAACGGCGCGCACCAGTGGTTCCCGTGGCTGGACCACTTGCCGAACGGGAAACTCGCCATCGCGTGGGATGAAGACACGGAGCCACCGGCTCCACCGGCCGCAAACGGGGTCCAGCCGGCCAACGACGAGTTCGTTCACGTGCTGTGGAGGGAGCAAACCGGTGCCAAGCAGGTACTCGCTCCGAATACGGCAGAGGGACGAAACCCCACGGAGAACCTGGACATCTCGGTGACCCACTGGGCCGGGCAATACGTCACAGAGCCGAACTGGCCGCGGGTGTGTGGCCCGGAGGGGTACTCGGATCCGCCCGTGACAAACGCCGAAGGGAAGGACTGCAACGTCTTCCATGGCGACTACACGGGTCTTGCCACCGGCACCGACAGCAGCATCAACGTCGTGTGGACGGGCCTGAACCGGTTCGACACCTCGACGCAGCTCGACCGATACACGGGCAAGCTGCACGACGGCTTCGTGCAGGACGCCATGTTCGCCCGGCGTCCCGGTTAACTAAGGACACAGCTGGATCGAAGGCCGGCCTCTTTTGGGGCCGGCCTTCTCCTTTGAAGAGGTCGTGCGCGTCCGCCTCAAGTAGGCCTTTTGGACTAAACGCGCTCCAAGTCGTTTTATTGGCATCCGTCTATCGGTATAGTCCGGTGCTTCCGACCAACCGCCCAAGGGGGTGATGCACGCATCAGAAAGAGGCACACGGAGGGAGCAAGAGTCAACTAAGGAGGAAAGCGTGAATCAATTGACCAGACGAATCCTGATCGTCGCAATCCTGGCGCTCGGCACGGCAGTGTTCGTAGCCCCGACCGTCTCGGCTCAGGGTGAGCACTTCACGAAGCGCGGCGTGCCCGTCTGTACGGACATCGGCACACAGCTCCGTTGTACCGGCGAGCTTGCCGGCCTCGGGAACGAGGACCTGGAGATCGTCGTCTCGGCCGACGCGCTGGTCCAGGCCAACTGCGTCAACCCGGGCGGCAACGAGGCCCCCGGTCAGAACAAGGTTCTGAGGGAAGCTTCCGGCACCACGACCATCCCCGGCAGCGCCATCAAGAACGGCCGGGCCAGATTCACCACCACGACCGATCCAGTCCAGGCTCCCACCGCGGAAGAAGCGGGATGTCCGAACCCGAACTGGAGCACACGCGTGGTCGCGGTGAGGTTCTCGAACGTCGTGGTGACCATTTCCCAGGGCGGCGAGCTGCTCTTCACGTGCACCGCTGCGTCGATCCCGGAGAACGGATCCCGCAGGCTCGCCTGCTAACAACCCCTACATACGTAGTGACGAAACAGGGGCGCCCCTCGTGGCGCCCCTGTTTGTTTGGCGATCGCGCTAGAAGACCAGATAACGCGCACTCGCCATGGCGATAGCTGCCACCGCGAGCAACGCCAGGAGAAGGAACGAGAAGCTCCGGAGCCGCGACGACATGGCCTGGAGGGAGGCCGTCTGTTCCTGGCTCGGTGGCCCGCCCCCTGCACTGATTTGCTCACCGACCGCTGCAAGTCGAATCGCCGTTGGCGAGATGATCCCGAGCACCAAGAGCCAGGAAGCGATGCCGAAGACCGCGCCGACGGTGAAGCCGATTCCCGCGCTCGTCGTGATCCAGTCGAGCTTGAGTCCGCTCGAGTCACGCCAGTAGAGGAATCCACCGGCGACCACCGTCAGGGTCGAGACGGTGCGGAAGAACGCCACGGCTCTCCGCTGACGAACCAGATGGTTGTAGAAGGTGTTCGCCGCTTGTGGACCGATCGAGGCCAGGCTTGGACCGACGAACACCGAATAGAACGTCGCGGCTCCGAACCAAAGAATTGCGCTGACGATGTGGATGATCCGGAAGGTGATCATGTAGGCATCCATGACGGGCTCCTTTCGGTGAGCGCACGGGAATGACAGCAGCGTTGCTCGCGGGAGTCAATACCGCAGATCTCCAGCCCGTGGCGGCCGATAATCACATGACGCCGTTCTCGATCTCGACGAAGGACCTCTTAGCTTTATGAACCGACCCGCGGCTGAACCATTCGGAGCGTCTGGTCAGCCATGGTGCAATGAACACCAGCGCCATGAATGACGACGTTCTCACGCCGCGCCTCGACTGGCGGTGGAAAGGCTTCCCGCCGGCTGCGGGCGCGGTCACCGCAGACACCATTCGCGAGCAGAAATGGAACGTCCTGGCGGGGGACATGCTGCTCCCTGTCATGGTTATGAAGGAGAGTGCTCTTCAGCACAATCTGGGGACGGTGGCGTCGTTTTGCCGAGAGCGCGGTGTCTCGCTTGCCCCGCACGGAAAGACGACCATGGCACCGCAACTCGTCCGACGGCAGTTTGATTACGGGGCGTGGGCCGTCTGCGCCGCAACCGTCAGCCAAGCGCGGATTTTTCGCGCCTTCGGGGCTCCCCGCGTGCTGATCGCAAACGAGGTCGTGGATGCAGCAGCGATCACGTGGATCGCTCAGGAGAAAGATCGACATCCGGAGGTCGAGCTCTACTCGTTGGTTGATTCCATCGCCGGCGTGTCGCTGATGATTGAGGCGCTCGAGGCGCACAGGATGCAGTCTCAGCTGAGCGTCCTGGTCGAGATCGGAGCTCCGGGCGCCAGGGCAGGATGTCGCACAGCAGACGAAGCGCTCGCGGTCGCCGACGCCGTCGCTGGCTCTGGGAGACTCCGTCTGGCTGGCGTCGAGGGATATGAAGGCATCATCCATAGGGACGGCATGGACGCCACGCTGGCTGCCATCGATACGTACCTCGACACGGTCAGGACCGTCACCCACGATCTGGCCGCTAGGGGGTTGTTCGCCGACCAGTCGGAGGTGATCGTCAGTGCCGGCGGTAGTGCCTACTTCGACCGCGTGGTGGAACGTCTTACCGAGCCCTGGGACATCGGGATTCCCGCTCGGATCGTGCTGCGAAGCGGCTGCTACCTCACCCACGATGACGGTCATTACGACCGACTGTCGCCGTTCGGGTCGGTACGTGGCGACGCGCGCCTTCGCCCGGCGCTGGAGGTTTGGGGTGCGGTCCTCTCACGTCCGGAACCGGAGCTCGCGATCGTTGGATTCGGAAAGCGAGACGTCCCGTACGACCGGGAACTGCCCGTGATCCGAAAGGTCATGACCCGACGGGGTGACGTGCGATCTCCCGACGGCGGCTTGGTGGTGACCGCGCTCGACGACCAGCACGCTTACGTCAGAGTCGAAGGCGACATGCTGGAGGTTGGCGCCCTCATCGGGTGCGGCATTTCGCACCCGTGCACCGCGTTCGATAAGTGGCCCCTGATCCCGGTGGTCGATGATGATTACAACGTCATCGATGCCGTTCGGACCTTCTTCTAAAGGAGAGCGAGATGATCATCGACGCCCACAACCACATCCTCGCGGCCGGCCTCTATCCCGGATACGAGCGATTCATCAAGGAAATGACGCAGGGCTACTTCCAGTCGCGGGGTGACCTCCCGGCGGAGCGGGAACCCGAGAACCAGGACTGGGCCGGACTGGAATACCTGTGGGAGCCCATCGATCCTGACCGCCTGATCGAAGATCACCGGGTCGTCGGAGTGGATAAGTGCACCATCCTGGCCGTGGCGCCGTCGGAGTACACGAGATACGAGGCCCGTGGCTCCGTGGACATCGCCGGAGTGACCGGTGTCCCCGGGCCGCCGTCAATCGACAAGGGGAACGACTACATCGCCGCCCTCAAGAAGAAGTATCCGGACGTCTTCATCGCGATGGCGGCGGTGAATCCGAAGTACCGGGGCGTCAAGGCGGCGGTGGCAGAACTCGGAAGAGCGATCGAGGAGCTCGGCATGGACGGGCTCAAGCTATATCCGATGTATGACCACTGGGCGGTCAACGACCGGGATCTCGCGTTTCCGATCTTCGAGGCTGCCGCGGATCTCGGGATCCCGGTGATGATCCATCTCTCCACGACGCCCGTCAGCGACACGGTTCTCCTCTACGGGTGGCCGGTTTTGCTGGACGACGTGGCGAGGCGCTTCCCGGACCTGCACTTGCTGGTGTGCCACGCCGGGCATCCCTGGATCGACGAGTGCCTCATTCTGGCGTCTCGACACCGCAACGTGTATCTGGACATCAGTTTCTTCAACAGCACGATCTCCCGAAGCGAGACGTACGGCTTCCTTCAGCGGGCGCGAAAGCTCGGTGCTCCCTGGACCCGGATTTGCTGGGCCACCGACTATCCGGGTTTCGAGTTCCCCCTCACGCTCCTGCCGAAGTTCGCCCTGGTCAATGAGGAGGCGCCCGAAGGCGGGCGCGTTCCGGACACAGACCTGGCCCGCATGCTGGGCGGAAACTACGCCAGGTTCCTCGGGTCCATGGACTGGAGCGAGTCGGAGACGGTCGATCAAATGGGTGAGCTCGAGGACCGTTGGCGCCGCGTATGGGCTGAGAACCAACCGTGATTTGACCGCCGGAGCGGCTCATCCATAGACTCAGCGTCTCTGGAGAAAACGTTTTCCTTGGCCGCTAACGGGACGGATTGAGCCAGACCGGGGAAGCCGCAGTCCGAACGAAAGGCCGCCCTCGCCCGCCGTCGGTGGTCGATGTGGCCCGCCTCGCGGGTGTCTCCATAGGAACCGTCTCCCGAGTCCTTAACAACACCGACCATCCTGTGGGAGAGGCCACCCGGGCCCGTGTCCTGGAGGCAGCGGCGAAGATCGACTATTCGCCGAACGCGCTGGGCAGGAGCCTGACTCGGGGCCGGACCCATACGGTCGGAGTGATCGTCCACGACATCACCGACTCCTATTTCAACGAGATCGTTCGGGGTATCGACGACGTGGCCGGAGCGCGCGGTTACCTGGTCCTGGTGTGTAGCTCGTATCGGGATGCCGGAAGGGAGTTCGAGTACGTCAGGAAGCTCCGCAGCCAGCGGTGCGACGGGATCATCTTCGTCGGGGGCGGTCTCCGCGTCCCGGAGTACCTCGTGGACCTCGACGCCCAGCTCGAAGGCCTGAGCAAGCAGGGCGGCGCCGTCGTGATGCTGGCGCCGACGGACCTGAGTCGTCCCCGCATTGTCGCGGACACCGGCCCGGCGATCGGAGATCTCGTCGACCACCTGGTCGGAATGGGGCACCGGGACATCGCGCTGGTCGAAGGGCCGCCACAGGTCAAGACCAGTGCTGAGCGGGCCGGCGCGTTCGATGCGGCGTTGCAACGCCACGGCGTCCACCCGGACCCAGAACTTCGAGCCGCAGGGCATTTCGACCGTGAGAGGGGAGCCGCGGCGCTGGCCGAGCTCTTCGAGCGGAGAAAGCCGTTCACGGCGGCGGTGTGCCTCAACGACCAGATGGCCGTGGGCTGTCTCATGGAGGCAAAGGCCCGCGGGCTTCGGGTCCCAGAAGATCTCTCGATCGCGGGGATCGACGACCTCCCGGTGGCGCGATACCTCGACCCCCCGCTCACAACAGTGCGCGTTCCGATGAGGGCACTGGGTCGCGCGGGAATGCGATCGATTCTCTCCCAGCTAGAGGGGAATCGTTCCACTGGCGCGAGGACGGTGCCGTGCGAAGTCGTCGTGCGCCGGTCGACGGGGCCGGCTCCCACCACGGACTCGACCGAAGGGTGGTAGCGATGGATCTGCGAGCCGCGGTGAAGGAGATCGAGGATCGTGCTGTCCGCCTCGTGCGGTTCGAGACGCCGGATCTGAACGGCGTGTCTCGCGGGAAGAGCATCGCCGCCGACCACTTCGCCGCGTATGTCGAAAGCGGTGTCTCGTTAGTGAGCGATATCTACTGCTGGGACCACGAGTGTTGGGTCGCCACCGACACAGGATTTGGCGAGGACCTCACGTTCGCCGACCTGATCATGAGGCCGGATCTGTCCACGTTTCGGGTGCTTCCCCACATTCCAGACGAGGCTCGTGTGATCTGTGACATGGAGTACTCGGACGGTCGACCTGTCGAAGCGAGCCCGCGGCGCGTCATGGCCAACATCGTCGAGCTGGCCGCCGAACGTGGATGGACCACGTTGATGCAGGCTGAGTACGAGTTC
This sequence comes from Actinomycetota bacterium, assembly GCA_036259835.1. Classification (GTDB taxonomy): domain Bacteria; phylum Actinomycetota; class UBA4738; order UBA4738; family UBA4738; genus JALYGK01. Next base: position 19,358 of record DATABA010000114.1, on the reverse strand, counting down.
TACCTGCTAGACCCGGTAACGCGGCAGCCGCCTTTTGGGGGAACGGACATCACCACGACCCTCACCAACCAGCGCCTTCCGGTCCTGAAGGATCTGGTCCGGCACCTCCCCGCGTTCGGGCTTTCCCCCAACACGCTGAATCAGGAGTGGGGACCGACGCAGTACGAGCTGAACTTCGATCCGGCAGAAGGGGTCACCGCACCGGACCTCGCGTTCACCTACAAGACGTATGCGAAGGATATCGCCCGGCAGCACGGGTTCCTCTTGTCCTTCATGACCAAGCCGTTCGCCGACAGGAGTGGCTGCAGCAGCCACCTCCACATGAGCATGTTCGAAAACGGAAAGAACATCTTCTATGACCCAGATGCAGAGAACGGCGTCTCCGACCGGTTCCGGTGGGCGATCGGCGGACAGCTCGAGCACGCTCGGGCGTTGAACGCTCTGTTTGGTCCGACTGTGAATTGCCCGAAGCGGTACAAGAAGGGCACGTACGCTCCCGCGTCGGTGACGTGGGGGTACGAGAACCGCTCGACTGCAGTCAGGGTGAAGGCGTGGCGAGGAGAGCGGACCCACATTGAGAACCGGCTGGGATCGGGATCGTCGAATCCATACCTGGCGATGGCCGGGATGCTCGCCGCGTCCCTCGACGGAATCGAGAGGAAGATCGATCCCCCGGATCCCATGCAGGTCAACGCGTATCGGCTGGACGACCTGGATCTGCTGCCCAGGACTCTGGAGGAGTCACTCGACTACTTCGAGAAGGACGAGGCACTACTCGAATATTTCCATCCCGAGTTCGTGAAGGCGTACGCGGGATTGAAGCGGCACGAGATCGAGAAAGCCAGAAGTGCAAACCCCGATTACGGGGGCGACACCTGGGTCGCGAACGTCTCCGACTGGGAACGGGACCAGTTCCTGGTCTTTGCGTGAGAGGACCATGACCGGAGCGACGACGGCTGGCGACGTCAGCACGAGAACCGAATGGCCCATGATCATCGCGGGTCGCGAGGTCGAGAGCGTCTCCAGCCAGACCTACGAACGGAGGAATCCGGGCACCGGCGAGCTGGTCGGGACCTTTCCCAAAGGAGACACGGGGGACGCCTCTCGGGCGGTCGACGCGGCAAGAGCCGCCTTCGATGAAGGTCCGTGGCCCCGAATGAGCGGTGCGGACCGCGCCGCCGTCCTCCATCGGTTGGCCGAGCGTCTGAGGGAACGAGCCAGGGATTACGCGCGCCTTGAGTCCCGGCAAGTGGGGATTCCGTTCGGACAGATCTCGTGGCTGAACTCCTACTGCTCCGACGTCGTCGACTTCTACGCCGGCGCGGCCCGAATGGCGTTCGGCCGCTCGCTGTCGACGTCTGAACGAGGCATGGGCGTCACGCTTCCCGAGCCCGTGGGCGTAGCAGCCGCCATCACTCCATGGAACTTCCCGCTGGTCCTGACGATCTGGAAGGTCGCGGCGGCGCTGGCAGCGGGTTGCACTATGGTGGTGAAGCCGGCCTCCCAGACGCCGATCACCATTGTCGAGCTCGCCCTTGATCTTCTCGAGGCGGGGCTTCCCCCGGGGGTGTGCAACGTGATCACCGGACCGGGATCCGTCCTGGGAGAGGCGCTGGTGGCTCACTCAGGCGTGGACAAGATCGCGTTCACGGGCTCGACGGAGACCGGAAAGAACGTCATGGCGGACGCCGCTCGGACCCTGAAGCGGGTGTCGCTCGAACTGGGGGGGAAGTCACCGATGATCGTCCTCCCCGATGCAGATCCAGAAGCCGCTTCCGACGCGCTGCTGGAGTGTTTCTACAACTCGGGGCAGCAGTGCAACGTCCCGAGCCGGCTGGTAGTGGGGAAGGAAGTCTCCGACGAGGTCATCGACCTGGTGGTCTCGAAGGCGGAGCGCAAGCGGCTTGGGACCGACGATGAGGCTGACCTCGGACCGCTGGTGGACGAGGCGCAGTTCGACCGGGTTTCGCGCTTCGTCGAAGAGGCGCGCGCGTCCGGGGCGAGCATCCTCACGGGTGGCGAGCGGGCTCGGGTGGACGGCGCTGACGGAGCGCCGTTCATGCCGCCGACCGTAGTCGACGACGTCCGCGACGACGCTCCCATCGTCAGAGAGGAAGTGTTCGGTCCGGTCCTGGTCGTGCAGCGGTTCGCGCAGCTGGACGAGGCCGTCCGGCTGGCGAACTCAGGGGACTTCGGTCTGGCCGCCGGGATCTTCACCGACAACCTGGACGCCGCCCTCCTCGCAGCCAAGCAGCTCCGTGCCGGAACGGTGTGGGTGAACACCTGGAACAAGACCTTCCCCGAGCTCCCCACCGGTGGGTTCAAGGCCAGCGGCATGGGGCGAGAGCTCGGGCTGGAGGGACTGGAGGCGTACCTCGAAGTGAAGACAGTTCAGTTGAATCCGTCCGGGAAGGCGTCATGAGGCGGCCGCGGGTCATCGTGGTCGGGCACGGCCGGGACATTGACTCGGTCCTCGGGACACACCGGGCGTGTGTGGTTGGAGAGCCGTATCTCCGCGCGCTCGACCGAGCTGGCGCGCTTCCAGTGATCGCGTGGGCAGGAAGCAGGAATGCAGGGGAGTTCCTGGAGCTCGGCGACGCCGTCGTGTTGCTCGGCGGAGGGGACGTGGACCCCCGCCGGTTCCATTCAAAGGAGCAGGGTGAGGCGGTGGACCTCGTGCGGGACGAGTTCGAGTTCGGCTTGGTGCGGTCGGCACGGGATGCCGGCGTCCCCCTTCTGGGGATGTGCCGAGGGGCCCAGGCCATGAACGTCGCGCTGGGGGGAACCCTTCGCCGGGTCGAAGACCACCGTCAGGGACCCGCTCTCACGGAGCCGTCGCATTCGCTCGTCGTCGCCGAAGGTTCGAGGCTGGAAGGCCTGCTCCACACGACCGACCTGGAGGTGAACTCCTTCCACCGGTGGGCCGTCGACCGGCCGGCGGAGGGGTTTCGGGTGACGGCGGTCGCTCCGGATGGGGCTACCGAAGGGGTCGAATCCGAGAGCGATTGGTGGGCCGCCGGCATCCAGTGGCACGCCGAGTGGCTGTCCGAGTCGCAGACCGTCGCGTTGTTCGAAGCCCTGCTGTCAGGAGTGAAAGGGGGTGTCGCTCGGTGAATGCGGCCTTTCCTCTCGTCCCGAACGCGCAGGGGCTGCTGATCGTCGACATGCAGAACGACTTCGTTCGGAAGGGTTCTCCTCAGGAAGTGCCCGACGCCCGGACCATTATTCCCACGGTCCGGAACCTGATCGACGCCTTCCGAGCGGCGGGGCGCCCGGTTTTCTACACGCGATTTCTGGCCGGGCCGCGGAAGACGCTGATGTGGCTGTGGTCACCGGAGTGCGGGGAGGACCGGCGGTCCTGCTGGCCCGGGCATTTTCGTCGGTACGAAGATCGTCCCGGCGAACTGGAGGGACCGGCGGTGGTCGACGAGCTGACTCCCGAGCCGGGCGACGTTGTGATCGACAAGTACGGCTACGGCGGGTTCCACAACACCAACCTGGAGGACGCGCTCCGGGCACGGCATGTCACGCAAGTCGTGACGTGCGGCACCGTGACGCAAATCTGCGTGGAGGAGACCGTCAGGGAGGGGTTCCACCGCAACCTGGAGATGGTGGTGGTCCGAGACGCCGTCGCGTCGTACGACACTGAGCTTCACGAGGGAACGCTCAAGAACCTGGGAATGAAGTTCGGCGTGGTGACCACGGCCGACGAGGTCATCACGGCGTTGAGAGGTGTGGAGTCAGAGGTAGCCGTTTCGGCGAGCGCCTGAAAGGAGGAGCAGTGGACGAAAAGCGATCCGCCGATGGCAGAAGGGGGACGGTGTCGCTGTCGGACGCGATGTGGAGCCGCCGCGAGTTCCTGAAGAAGACCGGTCTGGGTCTCACCGCGTTGACCGTTGGGAACTCGCTGTTGGCCGCTTGCGCGCCCGGCGAGGAGCAGCCCGCAGGGAGGGGGGGCGAGCCGTTCAAGCTGGGCGCGCTCATCCCGTTGACGGGGATCGAGACCCACGTCGGCGAATCCATGCGCGTCTCCACCCAGATCGCGGTGGAAGAGGTCAACGCGAACGGAGGCGTGCTCGGACGCCAGATCCAATTGATCGTGGAGGATGAGGCCAGCGACCCGGCGATCGCCGTGCAGAAGGCGCGGAAGCTCATAAGGGAAGACGGCGTCTCCTTTATCGTCGGGACGCTCATCAGCGCCGTGCGGAACGCCGTCGTCGAGGTCACGGGTCCTGAGAACGTGCCGTTGTTCAACCCGACCTACTACGAGGGCGGCCTGTGCGACACGTACTTCTTCTCGACTGGAGCGCTGCCCAACCAGCAGATCGACCCGTTCGTCCCGTGGATGATCCAGAACGTGGGGAAGAGCTTCTACCTCATCGGTTCGGATTACGTGTGGCCTCGGGGGTCCTACTACCACCTGAAGGAGGGTGTGAAGCAGGCGGGCGGCTCGATCCTCGGCGAGGAGTACGTCCCGTTCGGCAAGACGGACTTCAGCGCGGAGATCAGACGGATTCTCGAGGCGAATCCGGATGTGCTCTACCCGCTCATTGCGGGGGTGGACGGGATCACGTTCTGGAAGCAGCTTGCCGGTTTCCCGTTCAAGGGCGCGCGGGTGTCCCACTCGGTGTCGGAGGCCATCATTCAGGGTCTGGATGCAGAGACGGCCCGCGGCATCATTTCCGCAGCCCCGTACTTCATGGTCGTGGACAACCCCGCCAACCAGGCCTTCGTCCGCAAGTACCAGCAGCGAAGCAAGGCGCCGTACGTCGATACCTTCGGTGAAGGCCTGTACGACGCGGTGCACCTGTTCGCCCTCGGCGCCGAGCGCGCGGGAAGCCTGGAGACCGAGCGGCTGGTTCAGGGATTGAAGGGGGTCGCGTTCGACTCTCCCCAGGGGCGGATAACCATCGACCCGGCCACCCAGCACACCAGCCATGCATTCCACGTTGCTGAGGCGACGGGGAACGAGTGGAACTCGTTCAGGATCCTTCACACAGAGAACGAGATCGCTCCGGCGGCGGACTGCGGGGAGATTCCGGGCCTCACCGACCAGCAGTAGCGGCGTCGCGACCACGCTCTAGCGGAAAGGAGCTCGGAACGGGAGGCGTCTCCTGACCACATTCCTGAACGGCCTCTCGCTGGCATCTGTGCTGGCCTTGGTGGCCATCGGGCTCGCCGTCATCTTCGGCCTGATGCGTGTCATCAACCTGGCACACGGAGAGATGTTCATCCTCGGCGCGTACTCGGTGGTCGCGCTTCACCAGTGGACCGGCAGCGTGTGGTGGGGGATCCTCCTGGCGCCGGTGGTTGTCGGGCTCATCGGCTGGGGGATCGAACGAACCCTGATCCGGCGCCTGTATGAGCGGCCGCTCGAGACGCTGGTCGCCACCTGGGGCCTGAGCATCCTGATTAGGGAAACGCTGAAGGTCTTCTTTGGAGGCGGCAGTCGCAACGTCCCGTTTCCATTCCAGGCGCAGCTCGAACTCGGTGGCTTCAGCTACCCCGGGTACCGCATCTTCCTGATCGTGCTGGCCATCGCGATCATGTCCGGAGTCCTCTGGCTGTTCGCCTCGACGGAATTCGGGCTGAAGGTGCGCGCCGTGGTCCAGCGCCGGGAGATGGCCATGGCCATGGGAATCGACGCCTCTCGGATCGACCAGACCGTCTTCGCCCTCGGAGCGGCGCTCGCCGGGCTGGCCGGCGCGGTGATGACGCCCCTGATCACGTTGAACCCGGAGGTCGGATTGTTCTTCCTGGCGCGCTCGTTCCTCGTGGTCATCGTGGGCGGGGTCGGATCGCTCTTCGGAATGGTCCTTGGATCGCTGCTCATTGGTATCGGGAATGCGTACCTGGCATTCCTCACGAGGCCGGTCATTGCCGAACTGGCGCTGTTCGTCTTCGCCATCATCCTGATCCGCGTCCGCCCCAGCGGGCTTTTTGCCCGGCCGGAATAACGATGGCGAGGCCACAGGGAGCGGCGACGGTCGAGGCGCCTCGCGCCCTCGACGTCCGCCGGGTCGGCGTGGCCCGCTGGGCGCACTGGGCAGTCGTGGCAGCTGTGGCGGTCGTCCTCTGGGTTGTTCCGCTGTTCACCGGAGAGTACTTCGTCGGTCTCCTCGGGCGCTTCCTCATTTTCGGGCTGGTGGCGATGAGCCTGGACCTGGTGTGGGGGTACACCGGGCAGCTCAGCCTGGGGCACGCCGCGTTCTTCGGACTTGGGGCGTACACGGCTGGACTGATTCTCGCCAAGGCGTCGTGGCCGGCGCTTGGACCGCTCGCCCTTATCTTGGGCATCCTGCTCCCCGCCGCGCTCGGCCTGGTCATGGCCGGCACGCTCTTCTACGGGAGAGTGGTCGGGGCCTACTTCGCCATCATCACGCTGCTGGTTTCTCTGATCCTCGAGCAGCTGGCCGTCTCCTTGCTCTGGCTCACCGGAGGGATCAACGGGCTCTACGGGATGGAGCCGCTCGCCCTCGGCCCGATCTCCTTCGACACCCTGAACAAGGCGTACTACCTCGTCGTCGTGGTGGTCGTCATCACCTACGTGCTGGCGAAGCGCCTGGTGGACTCGCCGTTCGGAAAGGCCATGGACGCCGTCCGGGTGAACGAAAAGCGGACCGCATCGCTCGGGTACTCGACCGCGGCGGTGAGGACGATCGCCTTCACCATCGGCGCGGCGATCGCGGGGCTGGCCGGCGTGCTCTACGTCCCGCTCGAAGAGTTTGTGTACCCCTCCCAGCTCGGCGTGGCGTTTTCCACGCTCATCATTGTCTGGCTCGCAATCGGCGGGAGACGGTCCCTGGTCGGCGCGTTCATCGGAGCGTTCGTCATCAACTACGGGCAGACGCTTCTGTCCGAGCGATTCCAGCAGTACTGGGTTCTGGCCACCGGCATCTTTCTGCTGCTCGTAGTGTTGATTCAGCCCGACGGCCTTCTGGGGATGCTCCGCGACGTGAAGGACCGCCTGGTCCGACGTCGAAGGACCGGCGAGGGCGATGCTTGAGGGGCAGGGTGTTGTCATGCGGTTTGGCGGCATCGTCGCCGTCGACGGTGTCGACCTTCGGGTCGAAAAGGGCGAGATCCGCTGCATCATCGGGCCGAACGGGGCGGGGAAGACCACGCTCTTCAACGTCCTGACGGGCGATCTAAGGCCGACGGCCGGTCGCGTCATGCTCGAGGGTCAGCGCATCGACGGGTTGCCGGTTCACAAGATTGCCCGTATGGGGGTCGCTCGGAAGTTCCAGGTGCCGGCGGTGTTCCGCGACCTCACCGTTCTGGAGAACCTTCAAATCGCTGCCAACGGCACCCGGCGGATTGCCTCCCTGCTTCGCCGCGACCGAAACCGCGACGAGGCGGTCGACGGCATTGCGAAGGAGGTCGGGCTGGACCGCCTGCTCGGCGCTCCGGCCGCCCATCTCGCTCACGGCGACATTCAGCGACTGGAGATCGGAATGGTCCTCGTCGAGGAGCCGCGCGTCCTGTTGCTGGACGAGCCCACCGCTGGCATGACGTTCGACGAAACCAGAACCATTGCGGTGCTGCTGCGAGACCTGGCGGAGCGCCGGGCGCTGACCATGGTGATCGTCGAGCACGACATCGACTTCATCAAGATGATCGGCGACCGAATCACGGTCCTGCATAAGGGAAAGGTGCTCATGGAGGGGCAGCACACGGAGGTAGAACAGAGCGAGGAGGTCCGCCGCGTCTACCTGGGAGAAGGTCTGTAGATGCTCGACGTGAAAGATCTCCACGTCGGGTATGGTCGGACGCGGATCCTTCACGGCGTGAGCTTCGGCGCAGACAACGCCGAAGTGGTCGCGATCCTCGGAAGAAACGGAACGGGAAAGACCACGCTGATGAAGGCGTTGATGGGCCTACTGCCCTCCGCGCGCGGTTCCATCGTCTTGGACGGACGGGATGTGTCGGGGTTACCCACGCATCGCCGGGCCAAGCTCGGCGTCGGCTACGTGCCGCAAGGACGGGAGATCTTTGCAGGAGCCACCGTTGAGGAGAACCTGCGGTACGGGTTGCTGCTCGCTGGGAAGTCGATGCGCGACGAGATTCCTCCGGGCACCTTCGAGAGCTTTCCATGGATGCGTGAGCGCCTGAATCAGGCGGCCGGGACGTTGTCGGGCGGAGAGCAACAGATGCTCGCCATCGCCCGCGTGCTCGTCGCTGACCCGAAGCTGCTCCTGCTCGACGAGCCGACCGAAGGGTTGGCCCCGGCAATCATCGAACAACTTCGCGACGTCCTTCTGAAGGTCCGGGCGGCCGGGCAGCACGCCATGCTCCTCGTCGAGCAGAACCTCCGTTTCGCCCTGACGCTGGCCTCGCGAGGGTACGTCATGGAAAAGGGACAGATCGTCGCGGAAGGGGACTCATCGGAGCTCGAGCGCGAAGAGGTGATCGCCCGGCACCTATCGATCTGAGAAATCGCTGTGGCGAGCGGACGAGAAAGGATCGTGGTATGGAAGTAAGAGGTCTGATACCGGCGACCGTCACCCCGATGACGCCCGACTACCAGGTGGATGAAGCGTCGTTACGGCGCTACATCGCATGGCTGGTCGAGCAGGGGCCGCACGGGCTCGCCGTGAATGTCGATACCGGTGAGGGACCGCACCTCTGGCCGCACGAACGCAGGAGGGTCCTCGAGGCGGTGGCCGAGGTCGTGAACGGGCGAATTCCCATCGTGGCCGGGCTATCGGCCACGTTCACCGAACAGGCCGTCGGACTGGCTCGCGAGGCGAAGGAGGCGGGAGCGAACGCCCTCCTCGTCTTTCCGATCCCAGCGTTCCAAGGCGTGCCGCTCACCGCGGAGGTCGTCTATCGCTACCACGCCGCCGTCGCGGAAGCCGGCCTTCCGCTCGTCCTCTTCCAGCTCCAGCCGTCGCTCGGCGGAGTGGAGTACACGCAGGACGTCATCACCAAGCTCGCGTCGATTGAAGGAGTCGTCGCCATCAAGGAAGCGAGCTTCGATGCGCTCAAGTACACCAAGACGCTTCGCGTGCTCGAAGGGCTCGAGCGCCGCATAGCCATGTTGACCGGCAACGACAACTTCATCGGTGAGTCGTTCGTCCTGGGCGCGGATGGTGCCCTGATCGGATTCGGGACCCTCGCCACCGACCGCCAGGTGGAGATGGTGGACGCCTTCACCGCGGGCGATCCGGAGCGAGGGATGAAGATCTGGCGAGAGCTCATGCCCCTGGAGGAGGCGGTGTTCGCCTCGCCAATCCGGGACTACCGCGCTCGGACCAAGGCGGCGCTGCAGGCGCTCGGCGTCATCGATCATCCGACGGTCCGTCCACCGCTCCTGCCGGCAAACCAGGGCGAGGTCGACGGCCTCGTCCGGCTCCTGAAGCAATCGTCCGGGGCGGTGTGAGCGCGTGCAGTTCGGGGCGTTTCTTCCCACGTTCATCCACGACCAGGGCGCACACCGTCGTTCTGCGCTCCTGGACTTCGCGCGACGGGCGGAGTCACTCGGGTTCGATTCGATCTGGGTGACCGATCACCTCCTCCGGGCCGACCAGTTCTACCGCGTGGCGTGGCTGGAGCCCATGGCCGTGCTCAAGTTCGTGTCGGCGGTGACGGAACGGGTGCGGTTGGGAACGGGGATCCTCATCGTGCCGCTCCGTGACCCGGTCCTCCTGGCCAAGGAGATCGCCACGCTCCAGGACCTTTCCGGGAATCGCTTCGTCCTCGGCGCTGGAACCGGGTGGTATCCGGAGGAATTTGCGGCGGTGGGAAGAAGGAAGGCCGATCGCGGAACGCTGACCGACGAGATCGTCGATCTCATCGATCTCCTCTTGACCAAGGAGTCGGTCGACTATGAGGGCCGGCACTTCCGGCTCCGGGGCGTCTCGATCGAACCACGAGGGGAGCGTCCGCCATTTTGGATCGCCGGGGGAAGCCAAGTTGCGCGAGCTGAATCGCCGGAGAAGCCCCAACTGGCGGAGCGAGTGCTGCGGAGGATCGTTAGGGGCGAGGGGTGGATGACACGCCCAACGGCCGCGCCCGAGCAGATCCGGGAGGACTGGGAGCGCATCAGGCCTGCGGTCGAGGCCGAGAAAGGATCTGGAGGCGAGTTCGTGGTGTCGCACGAGAACTTCTGCCACGTCGTCGACACAGACGATCGAGACAAGGCGCTCGCCGTGCAGCGAGAGGCGTACGCCGGCGTGATGAGCGCTCATCGGCCGTTCGAATACTTCCAGCAGGTCTATTTGACGGGCACGCCCACCGACATCGTGGAGAGCCTGGTGGCCAGGGCCGACGCCGGGGTCGATTACTTCATGCTGCACCCGCTGGTCGCCGATCCCGATCAGCTCGACCTCTGGATGGACCTCGTCATCAAGCCGGTGCAAGCACGCATGAGCGGCCGGGCCGCCGGCGCGGGATGACCCGAGACGCTGCCGACGTCCTGATCGTCGGTGCGGGCGCCTCCGGCGGCGTCGTGGCGCGCCACCTGGCCGAAGCCGGGTACTCCGTCGTGTGCCTCGAGCAGGGGCGGTGGCACGACCGCTCCGAATATCCCGGTCCGCGGGTCGAGTGGGAGCTCGCGGCGATGCGGCGGTGGTCCGCGAACCCCAACGTTCGGCAGCTTCCAGAGGACTACCCCATCAACGCAGAGGACTCGGACATCGTCCCGCTCATGTACAACGCCGTGGGCGGCGGCATGATCCTGTACGCCGGAGACTGGCCGCGTCTGCTCCCCTCGGATTTTCGCGTACGCACGCTGGACGGCGTCGCCGACGACTGGCCGATCACGTATCGCGAGCTCCAGCCGTACTACGAACAGAACGATCGCGCCATGGGGGTGTCGGGTCTGGGAGGTGATCCCGCCTACCCCGAAGGCGGAGAACCACCGCTGCCGCCGCTTCCGATCGGGGAGGGTGCGATGGCGGTGGCCAGGGGACTCACTCGGTTGAACTGGCACTGGTGGCCGGCTCCGAACGCCATCCTCTCGGCGCCTTTCGAAGGTCGTCGTCCGTGCGCCCAGTGGGGCTCCTGCATGCAGGGGTGCCCGGAGGGGGCCAAAGCGTCGACCGACCTGACGCATTGGCCCGCCGCGCAGGCGAAGGGCGCACAGCTGATTGCGGGAGCGCGCGTCACACGGATCGTGACGGGGCCCGGTGGTCTTGCCACGGGCGCCGAGTACGTGGACCAGGAAGGACGGCAGCATTTTCAGGGCGGCGACGTTGTCGTGATCGCGTGCAACGCAATCGGGACCGCGCGTCTCCTTCTGCTCTCGGCGACGGATCGGTTTCGGGACGGGCTCGCCAACTCCAGTGGGCTGGTCGGAAGGCGGCTGATGATGCATCCCTTCGCCGTCGTCACCGGGATTTTCGAGAAGCGTTTCCCCACGTGGAAAGGACACGTTGGAGCCCGGATTCACTCGCTCCAGTTCTATGAGACCGACGAGCGCCGGGGATTCGTCCGCGGGGCGAAGTGGAGCATGGCGCCGAGCACGGGAGGGCCGCTCAACGCCGCCATGCCGGCCCGAGCCGGGGAGGCGGCGTGGGGACCGGAGCACCACCGACGGGTTCGGGAGCGGTTCGGGCACGCGCTTTCGTTCGGGATCTTTGGGGAAGACCTGCCAGACGTCGAAAACCGGGTCGTCCTCGATCCGGAGCTCCGGGACGGCTCTGGCCTGTCGGCTCCGAAGATCCTCTACCGGATCGACGATAACGCTCGAAAGCTCATCGACTTTCAGGTGGAGCGGGCGACCGAAGCGATGTCCGAAGCTGGAGCGAAGTCCGTCGACTCGCTGAAGATCATGCGTGAGGCCGGGTGGCATGTCTTGGGGACAGCGCGCATGGGCGATGATCCCGAGGCGTCTGTGGTGGATCGGTGGGGACGGTCCCACGACGTTCCCAACCTGTTCATCGTGGACGGCAGCGTGTTCGTGACGTCTGGGGGCGTTAATCCGACGAGCACCATCACCGCGCTGGCCCTCCGAGCCGCGGAACACATGGTGATGTCACGAGCCGACCAGCGGGTCCCGGCGTGACCGTCATCGGCTCGGACGGAAGGCAGGTCCCCCGAACGCCGGAGGGCGCGACCTCGGTTTCTGACGAAACCCGCGCGCGGCTCGGAAGAATCGCTGATGACCTCATCCCCGCGGCCGAGGGAATGCCCGCCGCCACGGAGGTCGATGTCCAGGGGAGGCAGCTCGACCTCGTGCTTCGGACGCTCCCCGACCTGGCGCCCCATCTGGAGCGCTCACTCTCGTGGGACGAACCGCCCGAGTCGGGAGTCGAGTGGATCCGGCAGCTCCAGGCCGACGATCCCGATGCCTACTTCGCCGTCGCGGTGGCCATCGTTGGCGCGTACTACACGCATCCGGAGGTCAAGCGCCGACTCGACTATCCCGGGCAGGTGGGGCAGGAGGTCCTGATCGGATATCCGGAATACGTGGAGGAGGGCCTCCTTGACGGGGTCCTGGAGCGCGGCCCGATCTACCGCGAAGTTCCGGAGAACTGAGCGGCCAGCTCCTCGAGTTGAGCGATCGGCAACTGACTCGGGTCGCCCGACAGCACCTGGACCGCGACATGGTCCGCGCCGGCGTCGTGGTGCTCCTTAATGCGGGCGGCCACCGTGTCGGCGCTGCCCCACGCCACGATGGCGTCCACCAATCGGTCGCTGGACTGCGTCACGTCTTCTTCTGAAAAACCCAGGCGCAACAGATTTCGGATGTAGTTCTCCAGCGTTAGGTACCGGCTCATGTGCCCCCGAGCGATGTCACGGGCCTTCGATGGGTCGGTTTCCAATACCACGGCCTGCTCTGGAGCGAGAAACGGATCGCCCCCGAGAATCTCGCGGGCTTGTTTCGTGTGCTCCACGGGGACGAAGTAGGAGTGCGCGCCGGCCGCTCGCTCGGCGGCCAGCTCCAGCATCTTCGGCCCGAGCGTCGCAAGGATCACCGGGGGAAGATCCGGTGCGGGATCCATTGCGTACGCGGCACCCTCCATGGCGTCGAGATACTCGCGCATCCTTGCGTACGGCCGGCGGTATTGGTGCACTCCGCGCTGATCCACAGTTGTGCGGTGACTGACGCCGATCCCCAGTACGAACCGCCGCGGAAACGCATCGTTCAGAGTTCGACCTGCCGCTGCCATGGCCGCCGGATCTCGAGCCCAGATGTTCGCGATGCCAGTTACGACAACAATGCGCTCGCTCCGAGCAAGGAGAAGCGCAGCATGGGAGAGCGCCTCCTTGCTGCGCCAGCTCTCCGCGAACCACAGGGCCGGATAACCGACCCGCTCGAGCTCAGCGAGGGCTTCCCATTCACGGGCGACCGGCTGGAAATCGAAGGCAATGCTCCACACGCCGACGCGGCCCAGAGCGGCGCGCAACCACGCTCGTTGCTTGTTGAGGTCGTTCATTTCCACCTGAACCCGCGCCAATCTTTTCTCGCCACCGATGGTTCCTCCTCTGTACGCCGCCTAGTCCTCGCCGACCGCATGTCGAGCGCCGGAGGGCACGTTCCTCCGCAACCGGTTCTAGGTTCCGGACGGAGGCTCTCGGCTCACAGTGTCATAGTGTCCATCGGACCCTCCGTCATGTGCACGGGGAGGTGGGCTGTCACGACCGAAACGCGCACGACCGGGCTCGCATACGCAGATCGTCATGGGATCCGGCGCCAAGCGGCGTCGTTCTGGTTGCTCGCCCTCCTGCTGGCGCTGGCTGTCTTCTCCGCGACGGCGCCGTCGCCGCTGTACGCCGTCTATCGGGCGAGGTTTGGCTTCTCCGCGCTCACGCTGACCGCGATTTACGCGGTGTACGCGTTGGGCGCCTTGGCCGCGCTGCTCATCTTCGGCCGGCTCTCGGACCACATCGGGCGGCGAAGCGTCGTCGCCCTCGGACTGGTGCTTCTGATGACGTCGATGGGAGTCTTCATAGCCGCCGATGGGGTCGCGCCTCTGTATGTCGCCAGGGTCGTCCAGGGGATGGGCGCGGGGATTGCCTCCGGTGCCATCAACGCATGGCTGCTGGACCTACAGCCTCACGAGAATCCACGTTTTGGAGGCCTGGTCGGGGGCGTCGCATTGATCGCCGGACTGGGAGCGGGCGCACTCGGGTCGGGCCTCCTGGTTCAGTACGCGCCGAACCCGCTTGACCTCATCTACTGGCTGCTCGCGGCGCTCTACGTCGCCGGGCTCGTTTCCATGCCGTTCATTCCCGATGTCGTCGAACGAAGGGCCGGTGCCCTCGCGTCCATGCGACCACAGGTCGGCGTCCCCAGAGTCGCGCGGCAGACCTTCGCTGCCTTGACACCGTCGATGATCGCCATCTGGGCACTCGGTGGGTTGTTTGCGTCGCTCGGTCCTTCGCTCGCGCTCACACTGCTCCAGACGAGCAACCGGGTCGCCGGCGGTGCGGTGATCGCGGCGTTGTTCCTGACCAGCGCGGCGGCTTCGGCGGTGTTCCGCGGGGCGGAACCTCGCGCGATGGTGACCAGAGGATCGCTGATGCTGATGGCTGGGGTTGGTCTCACGCTCGTGGCGGCCGTGATCGAGTCGCCGATCGCTCTCTATGCCGGCAGCATCGTCGCCGGGATCGGGTTCGGCCCGGCGTTCTCCGGAGTGATCCGAACCCTCACGGTGCTCGCGCCGCCCGATAAGCGGGGTGCGCTGGTGGCGGCGATCTACATCGTCATCTACGTGTCGTTCAGCGTCCCGACCGTGTTGGCTGGACTAGCGCTGGCTCGTTTCCCGCTCCGCGAGACGACGTACGTCTACGGCGTGATCGTGATGGCGCTGGCGGGAGCGACGACCGTTGCAGTCGCGCGCCGCAAAACGATCGCCGAGGCGAACCAAGTGCCGGCCGCGTGAAAGGGTCGCGCGTTACCGCTGGAGGTCGACGATGACCGGGACGCCGTGGTCGAACCAGGTCCCGTGGAGCTCCTGGATCTTCTCCCGAGTCGGTCGGCCCCGCCGGTGGAAGTTGCACTCCGCGTAATCCCACGGCATCACCGTTTCGACGAAGGCGTCTCTGGCTTCTTTCCGTTCCGCCTCGCCTTGAACTTGACGAGCCACGCCAGAGTACGCCCCGCCACGAATGCGCAGCCGAACGTTCGGGTTGACGCGAATGTTCTTGAGCCACGCGACGTTCTCTCCGCCAATGGCGACCAGGTAGGCGCGCTTCCCCTTTACGACGACGCGAACGCACTTCCGGCGGAACTGTCCCGTCTTTGCTCCCTTTGTGGTGAGAACGCCCGTCCCTCTTGGAGGCATCACCGTGTACCAGGGAAGCTGAAGCGCGCTGAGGATTCGCGCGCCCCTCAGGTTCTGGATGAACGGGTTGAACCGGCGCTCCGGTATGTACTTTTGCCCTTCGTACGCCGGCCCGGTCCGCCGACGTGCTCGAGCCTCAGACGGTGACTTCAAGGGCGTTCAGCCCCCTGATGTTCAGCGTCGGCCGGTAGGTCGGCTCGGCCGCGAGTTCCAGGTTCGGAATCTTTCGAGCCATCGCCTCGAACGCGATCGAGCCCTCCATCCGGGCCAGCGCCGCCCCCAGGCAGAAGTGCGGCCCGCCGCCGAAGCTCAACGGATCGATGTTCTCCCGCCGAAGGTCCAGCCGGTCGGGATCGTCGTACTGCGCCGGGTCGCGATTGCCCGCGCCGGTCACGGCAAGCACCGTCTCTGCCTCTCCGATGGTCTTGCCGCCGATCTCGATTGGTTCCCTCGCCACACGCGGCGTGGCGATCTGCACCGGGCTGTCGTACCGAAGCAGCTCTTCGACGGCGTTCTTCGCGAGGCCGGGTTCCTGTACCAGCTGATCCCACTGATCGCGGTTCTTCAACAGCGCGTACGTGCCGTTGCCGATCAGGTTCGTGGTTGTCTCGAACCCCGCACCGAGCAGCAGCGTGGCCGCCGAGATCAGCTCTTCGCGCGTGAGCGTCTCCCCTTCGTCTTCCGCCTGGATCATTCGCGACAGGAGATCCTCCCCCGGGTTCTCTCGACGCTTCGGGATGAGCTCGTTGAAGTAATCCTCGAACGCGTCGGTGGCCTCGTCGGCCGCGTCCTGCACCGGTGCCGGGGGAAACGGCTCGAACACTGCGGCCACCGCGATGGTCCACTTGCGGAACGAGTCGCGGTCCTCGGTGGGGATCCCCAGCATCTCGCAGATGACCTGAAGCGGAAGCTGGAATGCGAAGTCGCCGATCAGGTCCGCCTTCCCCATCTCGCGCACACGGTCGAGCGACTCGTTCACCAGCGCGTCGACACGCGGGCGAAGCTGTTCGATGTAGCGAGGCGTGAACGCCTTGCTCACCAGCCCGCGGATGCGCTTGTGGTCGGGCGGATCGAGCCACAGCATCGACTGTTCCTGCCCTTCCCACCACCGTCTGCCGGCGCTGCCCTGTACCTGAGCGCGGATCTCCCACGCCTCACCGTGCCGCCGCACCAGCGCCGGATGGTGGACAGCCTTGTCGCACGTTTCGTACGAGGTCAGGAACCAGAAGAACGTGCCGCTGTGCACCGGCGAGGTTTCGCGCAGCTGGTGATACACGGGGTAGGGGTTCGCCCGTGTATCAGGGTCGGTGATGAGTTTGAGGACGAGCTGATCGGCCTCGGGGTTCTCGCTGGGCGGCATGACCGCGAGCAGCTGCTCGAGCGTCGAAGGGACGAGTTGTTCGCTGGTGGTGTCGGCTTCCTGGACCATCGAGCCTCCCGCTTCGTCGTCGCTCCATTCGCAAGGGCAACACCGCTAGGGCAGCGACAGCGCTTGAGCGCTTCTCATAACAATGTCATACCCGTTTGTATAACAGCGCTATACCGAGCGCAAATTCTGACCGACGGTCAGCCAGTAGCGAGGCGGGTTAGTCCGGGATCTAGAAGCGCTCGTCCAGCATGACCTCGTATTCGGTGACGTCCGTAATCTGTCCTCCGGCGGCCTGCGCCCCGGCGCTTCGTAGCTGCGAAGCTCGATCCCGCGCCTTGACCATCGCGTCCTGGCTCTCCCAGAGGGATATGCCGATGAGCTTGCCGGTTTCGCGATTGCCGAAGGCGATGAATCCCTTCGCGCCTTCAAACTCTCGAAGCGCCGGCATCGTTTCATCACGCAGGTGACGGAGCCCCTCCTCGATCTGCTGTGGGGAACTCTGGATTTCCGTGGCTCGTCCGAACAACGCCATTGCCGCCTCCTTCCCAGAGCAGGGTGAAGATATTCTGCTGCTTCGAGTCCTTGCTACTCAATGTCGTCGATGAAGGTGTCCGGCCCATCGGAGGTCGTTGGCGAACGACAAGGATCCTCCGTCGAGGGTGCGGCTCCGAACCGCCCGACCTGTACGTCAAGAAATGCAGGTAACGATCTACGGACTATCTCCGCCGCCGCCCCCGAAGTAATGTCTCAGGCGACCGAGGACAGGGGGGCTCATGCCGCTGTACATGACTCAGTTCAGCTACACACCGGAGACGTGGGCGCGGATGGCGAAGAATCCGGAGGATCGCCGTGAAGCGGCCCGAGCCTACATCGAGTCGGTTGGGGGCAAGCTGCACGGCTTCTGGTACGCGTTCGGTGAGTTTGACGGCTACACGCTCTGGGAGGCGCCGGACAACGTCTCGATGGCGGCCGTTGCGCTCGCCATTGGGAGCGGTGGTGCGCTCTCAAAGCTGGACACGGTCGTCCTGCTCACAGTCGAAGAGACGCTCGAGGCGCTCCGCAAGGTGGAGTCGGTTCGGTACCGCCCACCCGGCGCCTGAAGAGCCGGAAGTAGAGCTAGCGGTTCGCTGGTTGGTCTATCGCTATGCCTGACGGCACGCCAGGTGCTTGCGAGACCTTCTTCACTTCCTTGACTCGGTGCCAGGGGATGATGCGGACCTCGACGGTGCCCTCTTCCCGGTTCGGTTCTGCGTGTTCCACGCCGTGCGGCTCCATCCGGAGCACGAGCCGGCTGCCGGTGAGGACACTACCGTCGGTCAGCTCAACCGTGAGTTGTTCGTCGGCTTCGGTCAGGAGATCTTCGGGTGTGCTCATTGAGTTAGGTATCGGCCGCCGTGCCGGGCTCTTAAGACCGGTCAGGTGACCGCCCGCCGCGTTCGATAACGCCGATATGCCACAATCGCACTCGCAATGAGTCCGAAAGCCGGCGACCCCCAAATACGTCGCGCCCTCATCGACGCCGCAGCCCGCCTGCTGATACAGCACGGCCCCGACGCCCTCACCACCCGCCGCCTGGGCCAAGAGGTCGGGACCTCCACCATGGCCATCTACACCTACTTCAACGGGATCAAGGAGCTCCGCGGCGCGGTCGCCAGGGAAGGGTTCGCCCGGCTCGGCGAGTGGCTCGACACCGTGGAGCTGACCGATGACCCGGTGGCCGACCTGGTGGCACAGGGCGCGGCGTACTTCTTAAACGCCACGGCCAACCCGCACCTGTACCACTTCATGTTCGTCGAGCGGCCGCCCGAGGACCCGGATTGCGGCTATGAGACCTTCGAGCGGTGCATCGCCGGGTGTGCCCGGGCGGTCGAAGCCGGCCGGTTCGCAACGGCAGACCCCGAGCGCCTGGCGAGCCAGCTGTGGGCGACGACCCACGGCATCGTGATGCTCCACCTGGCGGGCATGTTCACCATCGAGGAGGCCCTTGACCTCTCGGCGGAGATGGGGCTGAACCTGTTCGTGGCGTTCGGGGACGATCGGGACAAGGCCCGCCGCTCGATGGAGGAAGCGCAGGCCCGAATGCTGAGCCGGTTCCAGGGCGAGATGGCCGCGGCGAACGAACCGGTCGCGGTGGGAAGCGCGGATGGAGGTCGAACGTAAGGATGGAGCTGCTGGCGCACCTCGGACCGCACGGCGGCGGGTTCGCCTCGGTGAACCTGATGCTTCCGTTGGCCCTCGCGGCTGGGGTGTTCTTCCTGCTTCGCCGCCGGCCGGAAGAGCAGGATGACGAAACGAACGAGGAATCAGCCCTGTCCGAGCGCTACGCGAAGGGCGAGATCAGCGAGGACGATGACCGCCAGCGGTTGTCGGCTTTCCGTGATTCGCGCCGCTGAGCGGCATGGAACCCGCGTTACTCCCCATTTCGCTGGGTGATGTGGAACCGTCGCTTTATCTCTTCGAACTCCTCGGGCTGGTGCTGGCTCTGCTTCTGGTAGTACCCGCGCCGGCTGATCGAGTACTTCCCCTGTAGATAGAGATCTGCCAGCGTCTCGGCAGTCTTCAACGCCAACAGGTTCGGGTTGAGGATCGGAAGATCTCCGTATTCGCCGGTATCCCTGATCTGCTTCTCGAGGCAGCCCCCGATGATTGTGCACCCGAGAATCGCGACCTCTGACCCGTCCTCTTCCATTGCTCGAACGCACATGTCGGCCGCGTCTTTCGCCACTGATGCCGGGTCGTTCACCATGTCGACCACC
>DATABA010000113.1:0-19580 GCA_036259835.1 Actinomycetota bacterium | reverse complement strand
CTGCCGGCAGGTAGGCGTCCCCTTTGTCGAGTGGCGGACCTTCGACGACGTGAGGGCGGGGCTGGAGTCCGTTGCCGAGCTCCCGGGCCCGGCGAACCCCGCCGTCTGCCCCGGCTGGACGATTCCCTGCGGGTCAAGCGGTACTGGTTCTACCCCCAAATAGCTCTTTCGGAGCACTGCTCGGTCGTGAGACCATCGACTCGACATGACGGCTCGTGACTTAGCGCGTGACACGCGGAACGAACTGCTTCTCCGAGAGAAGCAGCATCTGGAACCGCTCATGCAGATCAGCCCAAGCGCGACCGTGATCACCGATCTCGAGTCGAACGTGGTCGCGTGGAACCCGGCCGCTGAAGCGCTGTTCGGCTACACCGCTGCGGAAGCTGTCGGCCGCAACCTGGACGACCTGGTCGCCAAGACGGAGGACCTCCACGAAGCCGCCGTGGCCTTCAGCGAACGAACCGTCCACCAGGACAGGGTCCAGACAATTACCCGACGCACGCGCAAGGACGGGACGCTTGTCGATGTCCAGCTGGTCGCGGCGCCTCTCATGGCGAACGGAGAGGCTGTTGGCACCTTCGGCATCTACCACGACATCACCGAGCTTCAATACCAGAAGCGGTATTACGAAGCGCTCGTGGAAGTCAGCCCCGAGGCAATCGTTACGGCCGACAAGGAAAGCAACGTCACGTCGTGGAATCCAGGCGCCGAGCGGTTATTCGGATACGGCGCCGAAGAGGCAATCGGCCAAAACCTCGACGAGTTGATCGCCAAGCGAGCCGATCTCCGAGCGGAAGCGGACCGACTGAGTACACAGACGCCTGTCGGGACCACACTGACGCAACGCACGAGGAAAGACGGTTCGATCGTCGACGTGGACGTGGTCGGAGCACCGGTCGTGGTCGGAGGAGAGGTCGTCGCTCACCACGTGATCTACCACGACGTGAGCGAGATTCAGCGTCAGAAGCGCTATTACGAGGCGCTGCTGGAACTCAGCCCTACCGCCATCGTCACCGTGGACCGTGAAAACAAGGTCACGTCCTGGAACCCGGCCGCCGAAAAGCTGTTCGGATACACCTCTGAAGAGGCCGTCGGTCACGACATCGACGACTTGGTGGCAAACCGAGACGAAGTCCGCGAAGAAGCGATCGCCTGTAGCCGCGAAATCTCGCAACGGGAAATCCGCCTCGTCACCAGGCGAAACCGCAAGGATGGATCGCTGGTCGACGTGAGCGTGACTGGCGCGCCCATTCGCATCGGCGACGAAGTCCTCGGGAAGTACTCGCTGTACCACGACGTCAGTGAGCTTCAATCACAAAAGCGCTATTACGAGGCACTCGTCGACATCAGCCCTGCCGCGATCGTCGCCATCGATCCCAGGGACAACGTGACGCTCTGGAACCCGGCCGCCGAGCGGCTGTTCGGGTATTCGGCCGCGGAAGCGATGGGACGCAACGTCGACGAGCTGGTCGCCAACAACCCAGACATAAGAGATGAGGCGGTGGCTCTGTCTCGAACAGTCGAGGGCGACCAGATCCGCAAGGTCACGCGACGTACTCGTAAGGATGGCTCGCTGGTCGAGGTGGAACTCCTCGGCGCCCCGGTCACCATCGCCGGGAAACTCGCTGGTCGGTATGCGATCTACCTGGATATCGGCGAGCTCCAATCCCAGAAGCGCTATTACGAATCGCTGCTCGAGACGAGCCCGACCGCGATCGTGACGGTCGACATGACCGGGACCGTGACGTCGTGGAACCCGGCGGCTGAGCGGCTACTCGGTTATTCACGCGAGGAAACGATCGGCCGAAACATCGATGACCTCGTTGCAAGCCACCCGGAGATCCGCGAGGAAGCCGACCGGATCACTCGGGAGGCGCAATCCGGAGAGCAACTCCACTACATCACCCGACGAACCAGGAAGGATGGTTCGCTCGTGGACGTCGATGCCGTTGCGGCACCCATCTACGTGGGGGGAGAAACGGTCGGGTTCTACGCGATGTACAGCGATATCAGCGAGCTTCAGGAACAGAGGCGGTATTTCCAATCGCTGCTCGAAGTAAGCCCCACGGCCATGGTCGTAACGGACCTCCAGACAAACGTCACGTCATGGAATCCCGCCGCAGAACAGCTCTTCGGATACACCGCTGAAGAGGCCATTGGCCGGCACATCGATGATCTGGTGGCGACCCGGGAGGACGTTCGAGCGGAGGCGCTGTCGTACAGCGAGGCGGCTACCAAAGGCGAGCGGCTCCAGGTCGTCGCCCGTCGGACACGAAAAGACGGCTCGCTGGTCGACGTTCAGCTTTACTCGGCGCCCGTCGTTGTCGAGGATCGCGTCCTCGGGTTCGTGGCCGCGTACCACGACGTCGGCGAGATTCAGCGCCAGAGGCGGTACAGCGAGGCCGTCCTGCAGTTGAGCCCGACGGCGATCGTCACCGTGGACGAGCAATTCCACGTCACGTCGTGGAATCCCGCCGCCGAGCAGCTCTTCGGATACACGGCCGAAGAGGCCATCGGGCGGCACGTCGATGACCTGGTGGCGAACTCTCCCGAAATTCGGGACGAGGCCGCCAGCGTGAACGAGCGTGGGGCCCGTGGCGAGGGCGCTCGCTTGCTCACGCGCCGGACGCGGAAGGATGGGTCGTTCCTCGACGTGGAGATGGTCGCTGCACCCGTCTACGTTGCTGGGGAGCGCGTTGGAAACGTCGTCATCTACCACGACATCAGCGAGATCCAGCGACAGAAGCGGTATTACGAGACGCTGATCGAAGTCAGTCCAATAGCCGTCGTCCTCATTTCGAACGAAGGAACAATTACGTCTTGGAGCCCGGCGGCTGAACGGCTATTCGGCTATACCGCTGAGGAGGCCATCGGCAAGGACATCGACGATGTAGTGGCGAACGATCCGGAAATCCGGGAGGAGGGCAGAGCGCTTTTGGCCCAGGCGCTAGCGGGAGCCGAGCTCCACGCCGTTACCAGACGGACTCGCAAGGACGGCACGCTCGTCGACGTCGAGCTGCTGGCGTCACCCGTGTTCATTGGTGGCGAGCGGGTCGGGTTCTACACGCTCTATCACGACATCAGTGAGCTTCAGCAAGCGCGGCGTGATGCCGAGGCCGCGGCCCGCGCAAAGAGCGCATTCCTCGCCACGATGAGCCACGAGATTCGAACGCCGCTCAACGCCGTCATTGGTATGACCGGACTCCTGCTCGACACGAATCTCGCGCCGGAACAGCAGCGGTTCGCCGAAGTCATCCGGAACAGCGGCGACACCCTTCTCTCGGTCATCAACGAGATCCTCGACTTCTCCAAGATCGAGGCCGGCCGGCTGGACCTGGAAGATCAGCCGTTCGACCTCAGCAACTGCATCGAGTCGGTCCTCGAGCTCGTCGCAACGACTGCGGCAGAGAAGGGACTCGACCTGGCGTATTCGCTCGATCCTGAGGTGCCGCAGACGATCCGCGGCGATGAGACGCGACTGCGGCAGATCCTTCTCAACCTGGTGAACAACGCCGTCAAGTTCACAGAGCGGGGAGAGGTCGTCCTGACGCTCGGGGCCACACAGCGGCGCGGCGGCAATGGATCCGAAGGGGCGTACGAACTCCACTTCGCAGTCCGCGACACCGGAATCGGTATTCCCGAGGACCGGATGGACCGCTTGTTCGAGTCGTTCAGCCAGGTGGACGCCTCGACGACGCGAAGATACGGCGGCACGGGCCTGGGGCTCGCCATCAGCAAGCGCCTGGTCGAGCTGATGAACGGAAGGATGTGGGTCGAGAGCCGGGTCGGGGAGGGTTCGACGTTCCACTTCACGATCAACGCAGAGTCAGCGCCGGCTGTGCCGCCCGCATATCGCAGACGAAGTCCGGAGCTTCAGGGCAAACGCGTGCTGATCGTCGACGACAACGCCACGAATCGCCAGATCCTTCGGCGACAGACCGAGTCCTGGGGAATGCTGGCCCGGGAGACGGAATCACCGCGCGAAGCCCTGGAGTGGATTCGGCGAGGCGATCCGTTCGACATCGGGATCCTGGACATGCAGATGCCGGATATGGACGGGTTGACGCTTGCCGGTGAGATTCGGAACCACCGGGACGCGAACGCCTTGCCGCTGGTGATGCTTACATCGATTGGCCGGCACGCCGAGCCCGGGATGGAGGAATTCGCCGTCAATCTCACCAAACCGATCAAGCCATCCCAGCTTTTCGACGCGCTGATGGACGTGTTCGGTCAGCACCCCGCCGCTGAGGCGAGAGCTGCCCCCGCCGCTCAGGTCGAGCGACCCGCGCCGGGGGGGCTTCGCGTCCTGGTGGCGGAGGACAACGCGGTAAACCAGCAGCTGGCGGTGCTCCTCCTCCAAAAGCTTGGGTATCGAGCCGACCTGGCTGGTGACGGAACCGAGGTGCTCGAGGCCCTGGAACGACAGCCGTACGACGTGGTGTTGATGGACGTCCAGATGCCCGAGATGGACGGCATGGAGGCGACCCGCCGAATCCACCAACGGTGGCCTGCGGAAAGGCGCCCATACATCATTGCCGTCACGGCGAACGCCATGGAGGGTGATCGCGAAGCATGCCTGGCAGCCGGAATGGACGACTACCTCAGCAAGCCAATTCGGGAGGAGGAGCTATCAGCGGCACTGACGCGCTCCCCTCAAAAATACTCGAAGCCCGTGCTCGATCCCGAGGCGCTCGAACGGCTCCGCCAGGCGGTCGGAAACGATGAGGTCGTCGGCCAGCTCGCCAGAACGTTCCTCGAAGACAGTGAGCGGATCCTGGGCGAGTTGCGGGTCGACATCACATCCGGACGCGCTGAGGAGACGCGCCGCCAAGCGCACTCCCTCAAGTCGACCGCGGCGACCTTCGGCGCCATGGATCTCTCGACCCTGTGCCGGGAGCTCGAATCGGTCGCCCAGACAGGGACACTCGATGGCGCCAAAGACGTCCTGGCACGCATCCAGGACGAGTTCACTCGTGTTCGTGCCGCCATCGCCGAAATGCTGACGTGAGCGATCGATCTGCTTCGATCCTCGTCGTCGAGGACAACAAGGTGCACCAGCAGACGCTGGTGCAGATGCTGACCCGCGAGGGTCACACCGTCACCACGGCCGAGAACGGCCGCCGGGCGCTCGACCTGATCGGATCCGAGCCGTTCGACGTGGTCCTTCTGGACATCCTCATGCCGGAGTTGGACGGCTATCAAGTGCTGGAACAGCTCAAGGCCGACCCGAACCTGCGGCATCTCCCGGTGATCATGACGACCGCGGTCGACGACATCGCGAGCGCGGTCCGGTGCATCGAGATGGGAGCCGAGGATTTCATGACCAAGCCCTTCGACCTCACGGTGCTGCGCGCTCGGATCGCCGCGGGCCTGACGAAGAAGCGTCTGCACGACCTGCAACAGCGCCACGTCGAGGAAATGGCCCACCTCAACAAGCGACTGGAGGCGAGGGTCGAAGAACAGATGGCCGAGCTCGTTCGAACCGGCGAGCTGAAGCGCTTCCTGCCTCGGCAGGTAGCGGAAGGGTTGGTCGCGGGCCAACTCCAAACCAACGGTTTTGAGCGCCGGAAGGTCACCGTCCTTTTCTCGGACATGGTCGGGTTCACCGATCTGTCGGACAGTCTCGAGCCCGAGGAGCTGTCTGAAGTCCTGGACGAGTACCTGCGCGAAATGAGCTCCGTTTTGGTCAAGCACGGCGGGACGCTGGACAACTACATCGGCGACGGAATAATGGCCATCTTCGGGGCGCCGGAACGGGTGGACGAGCAGGACCAGGCCTGGTCCGCCGTGCAGGCGGCGATTGCAATGCGCGACCAGGCGCGCGATATGGCGGCTCGCATTCGAGCGCGGGGAGTACCCGCCGACCTCCAGATCCGGGTCGGAATCAACGCCGGCTACTGCACCGTTGGCGTCTTCGGCAGCGAC
Source organism: Actinomycetota bacterium (assembly GCA_036259835.1). Taxonomy (GTDB): domain Bacteria; phylum Actinomycetota; class UBA4738; order UBA4738; family UBA4738; genus JALYGK01. The sequence goes on along the minus strand of DATABA010000113.1, from coordinate 13,655 downwards.
TTCCTTCGCGCCTACAAGGTGGTCGGGTTCGCGGTGAACATGGCCGCCCGTCTCCAGACCGAGGCCACACCGGGAAGCATCCTGTGCGGGTACCGGACGTACGCGCTGGTCCGCGATCGCGTGCGGGCCGTCGAGCGAGAACCGCTGAAGCTAAAGGGCTCCGCCCGGCCGGTGGAGGCATGGGAGATCCTCGACCTCCAACCGGAGACGTCAGACAGTCGCTAGCTGTCCGTCTCCCCTCGCCTGGCCGCCCTCCCTGGTGTTTCCGAGCCAGCTTTCGTACAGCGACGCGTAGACCCTGCCCATTCGGATGAGCTCTTCGTGCGTCCCCCGCTCCACGATTCGTCCCTGATGGAACACCAGGACCTGTTCCGCCGACTCGGCAGTCGACATCCGGTGCGCGATGGTGACGGTCGTACGGCCGGCGGACAGACGCGCCAGCGCCTCCGCCAGGGCTCGCTCGGTCTCGGGGTCGACCGCACTGGTCGCTTCGTCCAGGATGAGCAGGCCCGGGTTCGCGATCTGGGCGCGGGCCAACGCCACGAGCTGGCGCTCACCCACTGAAAGGTTTTCCCCGCGCTCACCAACCCGCGTGTTCAGTCCGTCAGGGAGGCTTCGCACCCACTCACCGAGCCCGAGGGCATCGAACGCTCTCTCGACGTCGTGGTCGGTGGCGCTCTCCATGCCGTATCTGACGTTCTCCGCGATGGTCGTGTCGAACAGAAAGCCGTCCTGCGGAACCAGGCGAATGGCGCGGCGACGCGACCCCGGCGTGACGTCCCGAAGGTCGAGGTCTCCGATGACGATCCGCCCCGCCGTAGGGTCGGCCAGCCGGCACAGCAGTTTGGCGAAGGTCGTCTTGCCATGGCCCGTTTCCCCAACCACGGCAACGTGGGCGCCGGCCGGGATGTCGACGTCGATCCCGCGAAGGACCGGTCCCCCGCCATCCCGGTACGCAAACTCGATGTCCTCGGCCCGAATCCCCAGCGCTCCGTCGGGAAGCGGAACGCCCGGTGCCGGTTCGACCAGATCCACCGGGATATCGAGAAGTCCGAGCACCTTCCGCCACCCCGCAATGGCCGTCTGAGTGTGATCGAAGGTCTCCGATATCTCCCCGAGGGGCTGCACGAACATGCTCACCAGGAAGACGAACGCGACCAGCCGCCCAAGGGAGAGGTTCCACTCAGGCCCGAGCCACGCGCCGAAACCGATGGCGGCGGCGACAGCAGCGGCGCCGAACAGGTCCGCCATGGGGAAGACCGAAGCCATGTACTTGTTGGCGTGCATCTCCGCCTTGTATCTGCGCCAGATCGCTCGCTTCAGTCGGTCGTTCGTCCGCCCCTCCAGGCCGTACGCGCGGACCACGGCAGCGCCCATGATGCTCTCGGACACCTCGGAGAGCGTCTCGCCCACGCGGGTTCGCACCAGGTCGTAGGCCGAGAGCATGCCCCGCTGGAAGATGCGAAGAACGAAGTACACGGGTGCGACCACGGCGAGACAGATCAATGCGAGCTGCCACGAGTAGACGAACATCGCCACGGCCGCGCCGAACATGAGTGCTAGGGCGGTAACCCACGACAGCGCGCCCCACTCCAGAAACATTCCCAGCGTGTCGATGTCGGCGGTCACCCGCGCCACGAACGCCCCTCGCTTCTCATTGGTCTGCTCTGCAATCGAAAGTCGGTGGATGTGGGCGAACGCCTTTACCCGGAGCGCGGCGAGCGCGCTCTCGCTCCTTTGCACCATCCGCCGATAGGTCGCCCTGGCGGCGAAGTAGACCAGAACGACGGCAACGCCCGCGATGAGGCATGCCCCGTACACGAATCCCGGCTGAAAGCCACCCGGGCCGGTCAGCCCGCTGTCCAGGATTTGCTGAACCAGAATCGGGACCAGGACTCGCCCCGACGTCATTGCCAGCGCCAGACCAAGGGTGAAGCCGATCCCCGCCCGCAGCTCGGGCGTCTCGCGAAGCCCGCGCCGGAGGAGCTTCAGCGCGCCCTCGATGTGCTTCGTGGGAATCACGGTGTCCCGCTCCGGCGGCGTCACGTTCACGTTCATGCTCACGCGGCACCCCGTTCGTACGCACTCACCATCGCGAGGTAGGACGGGTGTCGCAGCAGCTGCTGATGCGTTCCCTCCGCCACGACGCTGCCGCCTTCCAGGAACAGAACTCGGTCCGCCAGGGAAATGGTGGAGACTCGATACGCGACCACGAAGAGGGTCGTGTCCAGCTCCCGTCGCAGGCCGGCCAGGATCGCAGCCTCAACGGTCGGATCGACCGCCGAAGTGGCGTCGTCGAGGATCAGCAGCCGGGGGTTCCTTACAAGAGCACGAGCGAGGGCGAGCCGCTGCCGCTGCCCTCCAGATAGGGTCACACCGCGCTCGCCGAGGACCGTGTCGTATCCGCGCGGAAGGGCCTCGATGAACTCGTGCGCCTGAGCGAGTCGGGCGGCCCGCTGTATCTGGTCGTCCGACACATCGAGCTCCAGCGCGATGTTGTCGCGGACGGAGGACGCGAAGAGGAAGCTCTCCTGAAACACGATCGACGCGGCGGCCCGCAGCCGAACCGGGTCGACGTCCTTCAGATCGACTCCTCCCAGCAGAATCGACCCGCGATCGGGATCGGCCAGCCGGACCAGGAGCTCGGCGAGCGTGCTCTTCCCCGATCCGGTGGGGCCGACCAGCGCGACCGATTCAGTGGGCCTCACGTCGAAGGAAACGTCGTCGAGCACGCGGTTCGCGCCGTACGAGAACGACACCGAGCGCACCGAGACGGATAGCGGTCCCGCCGGTAGATCCAGGCCCTTGGTCGGAGGCGGAAGTGTGATCGGTTCGCGATAAACCTCCTCCAGCCGTTCCCTGCCGACTACGGCCCGCGGGACTTCGGACAGGACGAACCCGATCAGCCGCATGGGGAAGGCGAGGAGTTCGAACAGGCTCACGAACTGCACCAGGGTCCCGACCGAAATAGCGCCGGTCGACACTCGCCACGACCCGACCGCAATCAGGATGATGATGCCGATCGCCGGGATGGCTTCGAACGAGGGCTCAAAGGCCGCCCGAAGCCGTCCCATGCGTATCCGCTCCTCTCTGAGCGCCGCCGCCTTCTCCGCCAGTCGGGACACTTCCGCGTCCTCGCGGCCCAGAGTCTTCACCATGAGCGCCCCGTCCACGCTTTCGTGCACCACGGAGGAAACCTCGCCGATTCGCTGCTGGGCCTTGGACGCCGGATCCTCGACGCGGCGCGAGTAGTAGCGGTTCAGAAACGCCAGACCCGGAAGAACGGTGATCCCGATCAAAGCAAGGAACGGATCGGTCAGGACCAGGGCGATGGTGGCGAAGACGATGAGCAAGATCACAGCTAGAGACCACGGAAGCGGGTGGATCACCTCGATGGCCGCCATCACGTCGGCTTCCGCATGGGCGATGAGCTCGCCGGTGGGCTTCGACCGGTGGTAGGCGATCGGGAGCTGCTGGTAGCGGTCGACCACACCGTTGGTCAGCGTCATCCGCATCCGGCTTCCTGTCATGCCGGCGAAGTAACGGCGGCTGATGACACCGGCCGCGCGGATCACCCCGACGACCATGATCGCCACGACGCCCCACAGGATGGTGCTCGGGCGCACTCCCTCTCTGAACGCGGGAACGAGAACGCGGTCGGTGATTCGCCCCAGGACGATGGTGGTCGCCACCGTCATGCCGGCGTAAACCGTGGCACCTGTTACCGAAATGGCAAAGGGCAGAGGGTGGGTCGCGACATAGGACGCGATGATCCGAAGACCGCGCCAAACAACGCTGCGTTGCTCGTTCATTCAGGTCTCCACACTTTCCAAAAGTGCGACGCTGGCGGAGGGACGGGGATTTGAACCCCGGAGACGGTTACCCGCCTACACGCTCTCCAGGCGTGCCCCTTCGTCCGCTCGGGCATCCCTCCGAACGAGCGATTCTACGGGACCGGCACCCCCCGAAGGGCTTCGGCCACAGGACGGTTCCCCTTCGCAAAAGCGTGGAACAAATGAGGCAACGCCCATTTTCGAAGGAGGCCTTAACCATGGTCGAAATCGGCTACGCCCTGTCCAGCGAGGAGCATCCGCCGACGGACCTCGTCCGTTTCGCGACCCGAGCGGAGGAGTCGGGGTTCTCGTTCCTTTTCATTTCCGATCACTATCACCCGTGGATCGACCGGCAGGGCCATAGCCCCTTCGTGTGGTCGGTCATCGGAGGGATCTCGCAGGCCACGAAGCGAATTCCTCTTTCGACCGGCGTCACGTGCCCGACCATGCGGATTCACCCCGCCGTCATTGCCCAGGCAGCCGCCACCGCCGCCTGCATGATGCCCGGCAGGTTCCTCCTGGGCCTCGGCACCGGCGAGAACCTGAACGAGCACATCCTCGCGATGGGATGGCCCGAGCCGGAGGTTCGGCTCGAGATGCTGGAGGAGGCCATCGAGGTCATCCGGCTCCTGTGGGAGGGAGGGTCGAAGAGCCACTACGGCGACTACTACGCCGTGGAGAACGCTCGGATCTACGACCTCCCAGACGAGCCCCCGCCCATTCTGATGGCCGCCTCGGGAGAGAAAGCCACCGAGCTCGCCGGGAACGTGGCGGACGGGTACATCGGTACGTCACCGGACCAGGAACTGATCCAGACCTTCGAGAAGGCGGGCGGCGCTGGGAAGCCGAAGTACGGAATGCTCCATGTCTGCTGGGCGCAAGACGAGGCGGCCGCGCGACGAACCGCCCACGAGTGGTGGCCGAACACCTCGATCAAGGGCGAGCTCGGCCAAGAGCTGCCGCTGCCGCGCCACTTCGAGCAGGCCGCCGAGATGGTGAGTGAAGATGACGTCGCGGAGGCGGTGATCTGTGGGCCGGACCCACAGCCCCACATCGACGCCATCCAGGAGTACGTCCAGGCCGGCTACGACCACGTCTACGTCCACCAGGTCGGCCCCGACCAGGAGCAGTTCATCGGCTTCTATCAGCGCGAAGTCCTTCCCAAAGTCCAGTAGCGCGACGTGCTGTTTCGTTGCTGGAAGCGTCGGGTACGTCGCATAGAGAGGGTGGAACGCGTCCAAAGGAGGCTCCTATGACGACGACCACCAAACCCACCAAAACCAGCAAGAAGAAGCTCGCGGCGGCCGCTGCCTTCGGCGCCGCGGTGACGTACTTCTTCGACCCCGACCGAGGACGAACGCGCCGCATCAGAGCCAAGGACCGGTCGTTGGCGACGCTCCGGCGCATCGGGCGGCGTACTCAGCGGCTCGGGAGGGCCACCGGCGCCGAAACATCCGGCCTGTGGCAAAAGGCGACACACCGAACCCCGGCGGATCCTGAACCTGACGACGCCACGCTGGCCCACAAGGTCGAAAGCGAGATCTTTGGCGACCCCAGCGTCGCGAAGGGCAAGATCAACGTCAACGCCGAGGACGGTGTTGTGGTCCTTCGAGGTGAAGTCGACCACCCCGAGGACGTCAAGGACCTCGAGAAGAGGGTGCGGAAGATCCCCGGCGTTGCCGACGTCCACAACTTGCTGCACCTGCCGGGTACGCCCGCACAGAACAAGGAGGCGGCTCGACAGACCAGCACGACGGCACGCGCCTGATAGCGACCTCAACCGTTGAGGACGACGGATGAGGCGACTCTTCGCCGTCCTCGTCGTTTTGGCGCTCCTTGTTGTTGGAGCCGACTTCGCGCTGAAGTTTCTCGGCGAATATTGGGTGGCGCGCGAGCTGCAGGCCAAGCTGGAGCTGTCCACCCGTCCGGACGTGTCGCTGGAGGGATTCCCATTCATCCCCCATCTCATCTCCGGGGAATTCGACGAGGTTCGGCTCCGGTCGGGGCCCAGCGAAGTGAAGGGGATCGAGCTCGAAGCCGTGGAGCTCGATCTTCGACAGGTTCGCTTCTCGTCTCGCCAGCTGGTTGCGGGTGGCGAGGCCACGATTCGAGGCGAGGAAGGCGACGGGCACATCACCTTGACCGGCCGCGGAGTCACAGAAGCGCTGAACAGGGCCAACATTCCGCTTCGCGTTCGGTTCGTGGACGGACAGGTGGGGATCGGCAGCCCGCAGCTGGGGATCGAAGGTAGAGCGGAACTCTCGACGAGCGGTGGACGGTTGGTTCTGACCCCCGCGGGTTTCCCGAGAATCTTCTCCTTCCCGCTTCCGGAGCTCGTTCCCGGAGTCGACTACACGACGGCTGAGGTGCGGGGGGAGGAAGCCGAGGTCGCGTTCAGCGTCGACAAGCCGACGTTCGAAGTTTCGACCTAAAATCCGGCTGAGACGACCAGGGGGGAACCATGAAGGACGAATCATTCTTTCCGCTGGTCCGATTGGTCGAGGAAGGCTTCAACCGCGGGAGGGTCGAGCTTCTCGACGAGTTCATCCACCCGGATGTGATCGAGCACTCGAACGCTCCGCTCATGGGAACCGGCCTCGAAGCAATGAAACAGCGACTGGGTGCAGTCCGGAACGCATTCCCGGATGCTCATCTGGACATCGAAGATCTGGCCGCGTCGGCCGACCAGGTGTGGTGGCGGTGGCGATTCACCGCGACACACCAGGGTGACTTCATGGGAGTCTCCGCCACAGGCAAGAAAATCGAGACCACCGGCGTGAACATCGAACGGATCGCCGATGGGAAGATCGTCGAGCACTGGAGCTTCTCGGACCGATTGGCGATCTGGGATCAGCTCGGAGTAGATGTTCCCGCCGCCGCCAGGCCCTGAGTTGCTGTTCGACCTCTGAACCCTCTACCCCAGGTCGCGTCCCGCTTGCTCCACCCAGGCGGCGTTGATCCGCGACCAGACCGACCAGACCTCCTCGAGCTGCTCCTTGGTCAGGCGCTGTCGCCAGCGCTCTGGAAGCTCGCTGCCGACGCGAAAAACCTTGAATCCTACGCCGGGCCGGTTCCGCTCCTCGAGGAACGCCTCAGTCTTGGGAGTCCAGTCCAGACCGACGTCTTCGTAGAGACGCTTGAACGTGGCGTGCGGATCGAGGGCGAGGTCCTCGTGGGCGACCACGACCCAGTCGGGATGCTCATCGATTCCCGCGTGGAGGGCGGACAGGAAGAGCCCGACTTCCCACGCAATGCGCTGAAGGCGAGAAGCGTCTGCGTCCAGCTGGGGGAGGCTCCATCGAGCGGCGAAGCGCTCCCGGATGGTGGGATTCGTGTCGAGCGCGCAACCGCCGCCCATAAGCTCGACCCAACTTGCCATGACGTTCAGCGGGTGACGAAGGACGATCACGGTCTGGGGTTGGAAGCGGGCGGTAATCCACTCCAGTGCGAGCGGCGCGTACACCGACTTCACCAGGACCCGTTCCGGCGCTCTCGCTCGGTACCCACGGCCGCCGATCGGCTTCGGTTTTGAACCGGGCGGTCGGGCGAGCGCCGTGAGGAGCCGAAGTTCCCGGGACATTTCCGGATTGGCGTGATCGCAGAGCGCGCGCCAGAGCTGAAGCATGGTCCTGTCGCCGCGATCCGAACGCCACACGACGCGATCCAGCATTCGCGACTGCCTGAACCCCTGGAACGCCCGCGCCCACAACTGTTCGTAGTCGCGCGGAGCGGTATCGCCTTTATCGAGCACGGGGAACCGACCGAGCGTCCGTTTCGCCTTCAGGGCGTAGACGTTCGGCCACTCGTTGTCGGGCTCGTTGATCCACGTGACGCCGGGCGCCACACTAAGCACCCAGGCAACCCACGTGGTTCCGGTCCTGGGCGCGCTCGCGACGAAGAGAGGCCTGCGGCTGTCCATGGCAGTGAACTAGCGTAGGGCCATGAAGGCCAGGCCGGACGACGTTGATGTCCCGGTTGAACCGTGGACGGGCACGCCGACGTTCTTCATTCCCGGAGCGCCGAAGGCCGGCACCAGCACGCTCTATCGGCATCTCGCGGCCCATCCCGACGTCTGCATGAGCGAACCGAAAGAACCGAGTATTTTCTTTGGACACTTCGGAGAGCGCGACTACGCCGAGGCATGCTTTCGTCACCGAACCACTGAAAAGGCCTTCGGCGACGCCACCGCCACGTACATGATTCACCCGGAGATTCCACGGAGGGTCCATGATGCGGTCCCCGACGCGAAGTTCATCATCGCCGTTCGCGAACCGATCGCCCGCGCCGTGTCTCAGTACGAATTCCGCGTGCAGAAGGGCACCGAGGTGCGGCCGTTTTCGGAGATCGTCAAGCGCGGGCTCGACGAGGAAATCCTCAGCTACAGCGCGTACGGAACCCACTTCGGCCGGTTCTTCTCGTTGTTTCCGACGGACCGGTTTCACTTCGTCGAAAGCAACGACCTGGCGAATGATCCCGGTAGGACGATGGCGAAGGTCTTCGAGTTCCTCGGCGTCGAACCAATTCCGATTACCAAGGACGTTCGAGAAAACGTGACGAGAGCCCCGGGAAGCGACACGACCCGGCGCGTTCTGGCGGTCGTCAGAAAAACGCGGGTACAACGACTGGTCCCGCGGTCGGTTCGACCTCAAATGCGGCGATTCGCCTCGAAGATCATGGCGCTCGGTTCGTCGGGATCGAGAACCGAATTGCGGTCACAGGACCGGGCACGCCTCATCCAGTTATTCGAGCCCGAAGTCGAAGCGCTGAAAGCGGCGACCGGACTCTCCTTCCCCGCGTGGCGGGAGGATTGGGTGAGGCTCAGGTCGGGCTGAACGCTTGCGTGTACATCCCCTTTACGACATGCGGTGTCGGCGGAGTGTCGGAAAAGTCGGGCACCATGCAGACGAAGGCGTACTGCTTGCCCGCTTCCAGCGTGAATCGAGCCGTAGCCGAAAGCCCAGGCTGCATGAGCAGGCCGCCGTGAAGGACCATCGGCGGTGGTCCTCCTTGCCCAGGCGGCTGCTGCATGAACGCAACGATGTCCTCAACCGTCTTTCCGGGCGCCAACTCGGCAAGGTTCAGCTCGTGTTCTTGCTTGCCGCTATTTCGCATCTGGAGGACGTGGTCCCCGGCGCTCAGTTGCTGGGGCACGTTCAGAAACGCGAATTCCTGTGCCGTGACCGTTGCCTCGGATGTCGGAAGGGATCCGCCGCCTGCGCCCGTCGCCTCGAATGAGGACACCATGCCTTTCGCGAAGTGCGGAGTCCCATCGGCGTCCGGGATGGGACAGATCATGAGGTACTGACCAGGCTGGAGAACGGATGTTGAATTGGCGTCCTGACCGGGCGAGATCTCTGCCACCCCCGGAATGAAGCTGTACGGCGGAGTCCCCTGGGGTGGTTCGTCCGAGAGCAGTGCCTCTCTGGCCTCATCGAGCGTGACCCCAGGGTTCACCCGGGCCATGATCAAGACATGCTGCGCTTTCCCGCTGTTGCTGAACTGGAATTCGACTGCTCCTGCCTGAACCGCCGGCGGATGCTCGAAGGCGAAGTCAGACCCCTCGACGGAGAACGTCGTCGCCGGCCTGTCGGTTTGCTCGCCACCACCACGCGGTGTCTCAGCACCCCCGCCGCAGGCTTGAAGGATAAGCACAGCGAGCACGAAGAACGGCGCAGAAATCCGACGCATGTTTCCTCCTCGGAGACTTCGATATGCGGGCTTTGGACAAATCCTTCCCAGGGCAGAACGTTTCGTCAAACCGCGGTCCCAAGCGTGCGGAACCAAAACGGGCCGGACGGACGAAAACTTGCGTCGCAAAGTACCCTATGCCGAAGCAGCCATAAGGCCTAAGAGGGGGAGGTTCCATGCCGAGGAAAGCGCGCCGCCGGCCTTGGGTCATTTCCGGTGTTGTTGCCATCGGTTTACTCACGGGGTTCCAGCACGCGGTCGCACAACCCGAAGGGCTCCACTGTCCGAGCGGCGGACAGAAGTTCAGCAGCTCGGGGAGCGTTGGTGGCGTCAACTTCCAGGCATCCGGCAACACCCTGACCATGACCAACACCACGTCCGGGACCGTAACGGTCACGTGGTGTGCAAAGGGCGGATCAAAGTTCTGGAACGGCGGCTACACCAGCGGTGTGAGAAGCACGTCGATTCCGGCAGGTCAGTCCAGGTCGGCGTCGTTCAACCAAGGAGTCAGCTACTTCGTGGTCTACGGGGCTGACGGCGAAGGCGGCAACCCACCGCCCCCACCACCGCCTCCAAACGGAAATGGCGGCAACCCACCTGACAACGGTGGAGGAGGCGGTGGCGGTCCGGGTAGCCCGCTGGCGCCGCCTGCGGAAGCCTTGGAAGGGGAACCGGCTGTAACCGGGTAGCGCGCAACCATATCGTCGGTTCCGGCGGACATTACGCGCGCGCGAGCGCGTGCACCTGCCGCTTCTCCCGAGAGCGGTAGGGGTGGGATTTGAACCCACGAGGGGCTTGCACCCCTAGCGGTTTTCGAGACCGCCGCCCTAGGCCAGACTAGGCGACCCTACCGGCGGCGATTTTACTGGACCGCGCTCGGTGGTCTTGGCCGCTTGGACGCGAAGAACTCTTTCAAAACCGTCGTCGATTCGGCTGCTCGCACACCGGTGGTGACGTCCAGCCGGTGGTTCAGCCGTGGATCGCGAACGATGTCCGCAAGCGACCCGGCGAAGCCGCCCTTTGGGTCACGCGCGCCGTAGACCAAGCGCTCCACTCGGGCCAGGACCATCGCGCCAGCGCACATCGGACACGGCTCGAGCGTCACGTACATGGAGCAGCCCGTTAGCCGCCAGGTTGCGAGCTTTTGCGATGCGTCCCGAATGGCCAGCAGTTCTGCGTGAGCTGTCGGGTCCCGCGTCAGTTCCCGTTGGTTGCCTGCCGCAGCAAGCACCTCGTCCTCACGGACCACGATCGCACCCACCGGCACGTCGCCCCACTCGAGGCATTGCCTCGCTTCCTCCAAAGCGAGATCCATCCACATCTCATCGAGCGTGCGGCGTCGGCTTTGCATCGGGATGAATTCTCGTCCAGCGGGCGCGCGGTGAGGGGGACGTTCGGTCGGCAGGAATGACCACGCATCGGACTGAATGCTCCAGTGCTCGGCCCCCTACAGGACGGGCTCTTCGCCCTCTTTGCGCTTCCTGGATATCTGAAGCGCGAGCGCCAGCGAGAGTCCGCCCAGGATGAGGAGTGTTCCGGTGAGCGCGAGCGCTGCTTCGGGCCACAGCACGAAGACGTATGCCATGCCGGCAACGAGGGCGACCACGGCTACTGCCCACGTCATGATGACGGCGGCCGTGGACAGGACATCTTCATTCTTCAAAGACCCCGTGGTCCGGGCGACCGCTTGTCCAAGCCGGTATCGGGTGGACTTCGAGTACCTCACCGAACGCTGCGCGTTCTTGCCGTACCGCGCCACGAGGTCGTCGGGGACGTGATCTGGGAGGAAGCCGAATGAATCGGCCCGCGAATCCCCGCTCCTTGCCATGACGGAACCTCCTTCTACCTGTTCACTTGGCGGGCGCTCCGCGGGCAACGTCGGAGGTGCCAACGGGGAAACGCAACGTAGCACGCTTGGGGGACATGTTGGAAGGTCTACAGGCTAGGCCTTTGGTCCTATTCTGCAGCCGAGCAGGGGACACGCCAGGCTGGATGGAAGGGTATGAACCACCAATGAACAATCGAGCCGGTGGCATCGGGGCCGCGGAGGACTTGATCCCCGACAACCCGAACCTTTCAGCCGTGGCGCAGGCGTCGAAGGAGTGCAAGGCGTGCCGGCTTTGGGAGCGAGGCACTCAGACGGTCTTCGGTGAGGGCTCCGAGGGCGCCGAGCTCCTCATGGTCGGTGAGCAACCCGGCGACAAGGAGGACCTGGAAGGGCGTCCCTTCGTCGGTCCGGCCGGGAAGCTGCTGGACCGAGCCCTGGAAGAAGCCGGAATCGACCGCGACAAGGTCTACATCACGAATGTGGTGAAGCACTTCAAGTGGACCCCGAAAGGTAAGAAGCGCATCCATAAGAAGCCTGCGGCGGATGAGATCGCGGCCTGCCGTCCCTGGCTGAGCACCGAAGTTCAGCTCGTGAAACCGAAGGTCGTGGTGTGCCTCGGTGCGACGGCGGCGCAGGCACTGATCGGAAGGACGTTTCGAGTCACCCAGAGCCGCGGCCAGTTCCTTCCATCAGAGCTCGCGCCCGTGATCACCGCGACGGTTCACCCTTCCTCGATTCTTCGTGCTCCCGATGAGGAATCGCGCGACATGGAGATGAAGCTCTTCATCGAGGACTTGCGAAAGGTCGCGCAGAAGCTGAAAGAGCAGTCCGCGGCGTAAGGCCGTAGGTCAGCTCGCCTTCGTGCCAGCCTTCGCGTGAAGACGGTTCTTCAGCACGACGAGCAGGATGGCTTCTTCTCGACGAAGGCCTTCGATCCAGTCCTTCACCGATTCCTCGGCCTCACGCCAAATCCCGACCAGCGAGCCGTCGAGGTAGGACTCGATGACTTCGGGATGGATGTACGAGCTCCGGCACACCGCCGGCGTGTTGTTGAGCTCCTCGGCAACGTCCTTGATCGCTTGGACCACGTTGGACTTCGCTTCGGTCGGGTTTGAGAACTCTCCGCGCCGCACCAGCGCCTCGGCGGCGAGCACCGTGCCGCCCCAGGTCCGAAAGTCCTTCGCGCTGAACTCATCTCCACTGATTTCGCGGAGATAGTCGTTAACGTCGCCCGATTCGATGGTTCGTTGTTCGCCATCGTCGTCGACGTACTGGAAGAGCTCCTCGCCCGGAAGGTCCTGGCATCGCTTCACGATTCGAGCCAGGCGGCGGTCCTCCACGGCAACACCGTGCACCTTTCCGCCCTTGCCCTTGAACCGGAAACGAAGCTCTGACCCGTCGATGTTCACGTGACGGTCCTGAAGCGTGGTCAGCCCGAACGAATCATTAACTCTGGCGTATTCCTGGTTCCCGACACGAAGCAGCGTGGTGTCGAGGATGCGAATCACCGCGGCGAGGACCTTTTCCCGAGGGAGCCCCTCCTTCGAGAGATCGGCGGAGACCCGCTCCCGAATTGCGGGGAGCGCTTCACCGAACGCCGTGATCTTGTGGTACTTCGTCTCGTCGCGGATCCGCCGCCACTGCGGGTGGTACCTGTACTGCTTCCTCCCGCGCGCGTCTCGGCCTGTCGCCTGAATGTGGCCGCGCGCGTTGGGGCTGATCCAGACGTTCGTCCACGCGGGCGGGATGGCCAGCGACCGTATTCGGGCGAGCTCCTCCCGATTCCTCACGCGGCGGCCATTCGGGTCGATGTACGTGAAACCTCGCCCGACGCGCCGCCGAACGATGCCCGGGCTGAGATCGCTCACGTAGCGAAGTCCGGCCGCTCTCGCCGACTCGAGCGGTTCCAGCTCGTCAACCGAAACGGCAGTTGGTTTGTCGGAGACGGCCTTGAGAAGTCTGTTCGCTTGCGCACGCGTCTTGCGTCGCTTTTGCGGGAGGGTCGCGGATTGAGCCATTCCCCTCCCTATACCCGCTTCAGTCGACGTCGAGTCGAGCCAGATCGTCGGCAGTCTCTCGCCGAAGGATCAGCCGCGCCTCGCCGTTCGTCACGGCCACGGCGGCCGGACGGCCCACCTTGTTGTAGTTCTCGACATCGCTTATTCGTACGCGCCCGTCGAGGTGAACACGATGAGGTCGCCACGTCTGAGGTCGGCGGGGAGCGATACGTCGGGTGCCAAGAACAGTCAGCTCTCCGCGCGAATCATTGCTCCGCCGAGCTCTCGGAGGTCCGCGACAGAACCTGC
>DATABA010000112.1:0-1609 GCA_036259835.1 Actinomycetota bacterium | reverse complement strand
GCAATGGTGGGTGCCGCGGGAGCACCTGACCGGAGCTGCCGGCTCGGTGGTCGCCGGGCCGTCTCGTGGTCAACGGCGGGTGCACGGTCACCTTATGTTTGACGGGGGGAAGCGTCGTGGCTGAAGACTCGGGTTACCAATCCCTCTACCGGAAGTACCGTCCCCAGGCTCCCGACGAGGTCATCGGACAGGACCATGTCGTGCGTGCGCTGGTCGGCGCGGTTCGGGAGAACCGCCTCTCGCACGCCTTCCTGTTCTGCGGGCCTCGGGGGACGGGGAAGACCTCGACGGCCAGGATCCTGGCGCGGATGGTCAACTGCGAAAAGGGTCCGACGGCCGAGCCCGACGGGACGTGCGAACAGTGCCTCCGAATCAGGGACGGAACGCACCTGGACGTGGTCGAGATCGACGCCGCTTCGCACGGCGGCGTGGACGACGCCAGGGAGCTTCGGGAACGTGCTCCCACTGCGGCTGCCATGGGTCGCGAGAAGGTCTACATCATCGACGAGGCGCAGCGGCTTTCCCGCGAGGCCTTCGATGCGCTGCTGAAGGTGTTCGAAGAGCCGCCGCCGGCTGTCCGCTTTGTGCTCGCCACGACCGAGCCTCACAAGATGCCTCCGACGATCGTCGGGCGCTGCCAGCGGTTCGACTTTCGACGGGTTCCGACCGACGCCCTGGCGGACCACCTCGAGCGGGTGGCGAAGGAAGAAGGGTTAGTCCTTCCCCGGGCGGCGGCGGAGGCCCTGGCTCGTCAGTCGGAGGGGTCGGTTCGCGACGCTCTGTCGCTTCTGGATCAAAGCGCCGTCCTGGGCGGCGGTGAGATCACCGAAGAGGTCATCGCTTCTCTGATCGGCGCACCGGGCTCCGACGTTCAGTTCGAACTGGCCGACGCCATAGCCGTTCACGACAGCAAGGCCGTCTTCGAGATCGTGCACCGACTGGTCCAGGAAGGGCAGGACTTTCGTCACCTGACCGGCCTGGTGATTGCGCACTTCCGGGATCTGCTGTTGGTCCGGTCATCGCCCGACGATCTGGGTCTGCTCGATGTACCTCCGGAGCTTCACGGCCGGATGGCGGGACAGGCGCAGAAGTTCACCAGCGCCGAGCTCAGCCGCATTCTCTCGCTGTTGCTCGCGGCCCAAACCGACATGCGGTGGACCACGTCTCCCAGGCTGACCTTGGAGCTGGCTCTCATCCGCGCAACGATCCCCGAAGCCGATCCGACGCCGGCCGGACTCGCCGCGCGCATCGAGCGCCTGGAACGGCTCGCAGGGGTCGAGAACCGTGCGAGCCCTGACGCCGGCGGCTCCGCTTCGGCTGGCCATTCCTCACCCTTCCCTGGCCTCCGCGAAACCGCCGGCGATCACGTTGCTCCAGCCTCGGCGATGCCACCTCAAACGGACGGAAGCACCAGGACCGATCCCATCAAAGTCGACCCTGACCCCTCGACCGTCGAAGCCGAACCTGTCCCGCACGCGCCATCCACCGCCACGCTCGACCTTCAAACCATTCGGAGGTCGTGGCAGCAGCTGCTTGACCGGCTCCTCGAGCGGCGGAAGATGATCCTTCGGGCCAACCTCGAGTCGGTGACCGCCGCGGCCTTCGACGG
>DATABA010000111.1:0-2619 GCA_036259835.1 Actinomycetota bacterium | reverse complement strand
GCGGTGATCGGGACTGGAAAGCGAGTCGGCAAGACCGCGGTTGCCGGCCACCTGGCTCGTCTGTGCGCGGCCAGAGGCGACCGTCCGGTCATCGTGGCCATGGGGCGAGGCGGTCCCCTGGAACCCGTGCCGGCAGGCCCTCCGGACGTCGAGCTCTCGGCGCTGCTCGCCAGAGTCGAAGCGGGGCAACACGCCGCGTCCGACTTTCTGGAGGATGCGCTGACGGCGGGTGTTCCGACGGTGGGGGCGCGCCGATGTGGCGGGGGGCTTGCCGGGAAACCGTTCGCCACGAACGTGGAAGAGGCGGCCTCCGTGGCGGCGTCCCTGGAGGCCGGTCTGATCATCCTGGAAGGCAGCGGGGCCTCTGTCCCCACCGTTCCCTGGGATGCCGGAGTCCTCGTCATGCCGGCGTCATTGCCTGTGGAACACGTGAGGGGATACTTCGGCCCGTTTCGACTATTGCTTTCGGACCTCGCGGTGATTATGATGGGAAGCGGTTCCCATTCGGGGCCCGACAACCTTTCCACTCTTTATCCCGAGGTTCGCCGCCTGCATCCAGATATCCGGGTGGTTGCCGCGGAACTTCTTCCGGTGCCGATGGCGGACGTGAGGGGCAAGGATGCGTTGTTCACCACCACGGCACCATCCCACCTGGCGGAGCGGCAAGCGGCTCGCCTCGAGCACTCAGCAGGATGTCGAATCGTCATGACCTCCCCTCATCTTGGGCACCGCGAAAAGTTGGAACAGGATCTCGGCACCGCGCCTCCATTCGATGTTCTCCTCACCGAACTGAAGGGGGCAGCCGTGGACGTGGCGGCCCGGCAAGCCCTGGGGCGGGGCTCGGACGTCGTGTTCGTCGACAACCGCCCCGCAACGGTCGAGGGCGACGGCGAAGTAGGCGACCTCCTCTTGGAAGCGGCCTCGCTCGCCCAAACGCGAGCGTCCGGACGACTGAAAGCGAAGGGGAACAAGTGACCGACGGCAGGGTCATCGTGATCTCGGGCGACAAGCCGGGACTGCCCTTTTCAAAGGGACTGCGGGCGTCGGAGCTCATGGTGACGGGCCTTTCGCCCCTGCGCGCGTACCAGGTTGCCGAAAAGGTGGAGGAGCGACTTCGCGGACGGAAGGTGACCAGCGTGACGCTCGACCAGCTGAACGACGTCACGGTGGAGGTCCTGGCCGACATCGCCGGCGAGCGCTACGCCAGGAAGTTCGTGAACTGGCACAAGCTCGCCACCCTGAAGGTTCCCATCGTGGTGCTGATCGGAGGGGCGACGGGCGTGGGGAAATCCACGATCGCGACGCAGCTCGCGGTGCGCCTGGGGATCGTTCGGGTGGTTGCGACGGACGCCGTCAGGGAGGTCATGCGGGCCCTGTTCACCAGCGAATTGATGCCGACGCTTTACGCATCCTCCTTCGACGCGGATTCGGCTTTGCGCGAGCCGCCTCCTCGCCCCGCCGACAGGGTCATCGTGGGATTCAGGGAACAAACCACCGCCGTAGCTGTTGGAATTAGAGCGCTCGTCGAGCGAGCGGCCGTCGAGGGAACCAGCATCGTCATCGAGGGGGCTCACGTCGTGCCGGGGTTCGTCGATCTGGGACCCTATGAGGACCGAGTCCTGCCCGTCCCGGTGGTGATCACGGTGGACGACGAGGAGGTTCACCGGAGCCACTTCGTGGCGCGATCCGCCGATTGGTCCTCCCGCCATCACGACAGATACCAGCGAGGTTTCCGGAACATCAGAAAGGTGCAGAAATACATCAAGAGCCAAGCGCTCAGCCATGGCGTGCCGATCCTTCCGAACTACAGCTTGGATCAGTCGCTGTCCGGGCTCACCGATCTGGTCGTTGAGAAGGCGACCGAGGTCGTTCGCGGCGCCGCGACGAAATCGAGAGCACAGAAGGAAATCAGTCCACCGATAGAAATGGAGGCGAGTAGCCGATGAAGCTCTTTCTAGACACGGCAAACCTGGACGAGATCCGCCAGATCAAGGAGTGGGGCGTCCTTTCCGGATGCACCACCAATCCTTCGCTCCTGTCGAAGGAAAAGAGCGACTGGGAGCTCCAAATGAAGGAGGTCGCCACCGAGGTCGACGGGGATGTCTCGCTCGAGACCACCGAGGAAAAGGCGGACGCGATCTTCGAGGAGGGAATGAAGCTCGCTGCGGTCGCCCCGAACGTCGTGGTCAAGGTGGCCATGACCGAAGAGGGTCTCAAGGCTGGGAAGCGGCTGGTTGGGGAAGGCATTCCCATCAACGTCACGCTGACGTTCTCGCCGGCGCAGGCCATCCTGGCGGCGGAGATCGGCGCGAAGTACGTTTCACCGTTTCTCGGACGCCTCGACGACATCGGCGCGGACGGAATGTACGTCCTAAAGGAGATCTGCCAGATCTACGACACTCAGAAGTACGATACTCTGGTACTGGCAGCGTCCCTCCGTCACCCCATGCACGTGGTGGAAGCGGCCAAACTCGGAGCGGACGTGGCCACCATGCCGTTCGATGTCTTTTCACAACTGGTGAAGCATCCGCTGACCGACGCGGGCGTCACAAAATTCTCCAGCGACTGGAAGAAGCTCCAAGAGGAGCTCAAGAAAGAAGGAGCCTGACAGTGGATTCC
>DATABA010000110.1:0-14425 GCA_036259835.1 Actinomycetota bacterium | reverse complement strand
GTCTGGGCGCCGGGGCTTTGGCCCGGGCGCCCTCACGTTTCGCGGCCTCTGGAGTCACCGACTGCCGACGACGTCCGCGATCTCGGTTTCGGCATCCTCAAATGCCTTCCGGGGCGACTTTGTCCCGTTGAACAGCTCGGTATACGCGGCCGTCCAGATCGGCCAGACCCGGTCGGCACGGGGAATGGTCGGAACCGGCACCCCGTTCCTGCCGCTTCGGGCGAATGCGCCCAGGCCGGGATCGGCCTCCACCCGCTCGAGTGCTGCCCGGAGCGCGGGAGGGCGCCGGCTCGCGCCCGACAACCTGACCTGTGCTTCCTCAGTAGTCAGGTACTCGACGGCGAAGGTCTGGGCCAGCAACGGCGTCTTGGCGAAGCGGGAAACCATAAACCCCTGCACGTGGACCAGGGGTTTGGCCTCCCCGCCGGCGACCGCGGGAATCGGCTCGACAGCGAACGGCACCCCTCTGGTCGCGAAGCCGGTTCCGGTCTGCTCGATCGACCAGGGACCCGTGATAGCGAACGGAATGGACCCATCCCCGAACCGTTGGACCATCACGTCGTTCGTCACGCGCGTGTCAATCAGGCCGCGGCGGGTCCATCGGGCGAAGGCTTCCGCGGCCCTCAGGCCGCCCGGGCTGTCCAGCCCGATGTCGTCCGTGTCGACCCCGCCGTTCGACGTTTCGCCGAACAGGTAGCCCCCCATGGCGCTGAACAGCGGGTATTCGCTGAACGGATCGGGGACCGGGAGGCCGAGCGGAATCTCCGCCTTCCGCTGACGTTTGAGGCGCAGGGCCACCTTCTCGAGCTCTTCCCAGGTCTGAGGAGCCTGCGGAACCAGCCTGGTGTTTCGGACCAGGGCGACGTTCTGGAACGCGAAGGGCACTCCGTAGAACCGCCCACCGCTCCTGAACGCCTTGGTGGTCACCGGCAGGAACTCGGAGGCGACCCCCGACAAATTAACAGGGGCCACGGCCCTGGCCGGGACCAGCTGGGTCAGCCACTCGTGCGCACCGAGAAACAGGTCCGGTCCGGTGCCGGCTGGTCCGGCCTGAAGGAGCTCTCCCAACATCTCGTCGAAGTCCACGACCTCGATTCGCACCGTCACGCCGGGGTTGTCCCTGGTGAACTGGTCAGCGAACGGGCGGAGGGCCCTGGCGCGGGGCTCGTCCGCCCAGATCAGAAGAGCTCCGCCGGTGAACCTCGGCCGGGGAGCGGCGTCCTCCTCGGGACCGACATCACCCGTGCAGGCCGAAGCGAGTGCCAGGGTTGCGAGGGCCAACGCCACCAAGCGGCGGCCGGGGGCGCGCGGAACGTTCGACGACTTCGCGTTCGAAGCGCGTGCCGGGACGAGAGACGTCATTGATGAGAAGTATCGCGCTCGGCCGGCTGTTCGAAGGGTTCGGGGCGCAGAAAATGCCCCCAAAAACGGAACTGCCGGAGTCCGAAGACTCCAGCAGTTCCAGGCGTGTTTATACGCCCGGCACCCCGTGGGCGTCAAATCGGAGGGGCGGTTTTGTCACTTCGATTTCCCGTCTTCGGGCTTCACGCCCAGACGGAGCCATGCCGAGGTCATTCGTTGCAGGACGGTTAGACCACCGAGGACCGTCAGGACGACCAAGACCGGAAGGATCGCTCCCGGGACGATCAGCCCGACGATGAGAAGGACGTAGCGCTCCAGGCGCTGCATCAACCCTTCTGTCATGGACAGGCCGACCGCTTCCGCCTCCGCGCGCACGTAACTGACCATCAGGGCTGCAATCAGGCTCGAGATCGCCAGGGCGGCGGCGGTCCCTTGTCCCTGGTCCATCAGCGCCCAGAAGAGGCTGCCGAACACGATGAGATCGGATACGCGGTCCACCACCGAGTCGAGGAAGGCGCCGGCTCGGCTCGCTTCTCCCCGGAGCCGTGCCAGGCCGCCATCGAAGACGTCGAAGAGCCCCGCCGCCAACAGCAGTATCCCGGGCAGAAGGAACCGGTGCGTTACAAGCAGCCATCCTGCGACGGCATTCGTGATGAGCGATAGAACGGTCAAGTGCCAGGGGTGTAGTCCTGCCCGGTAGAGGCCGGCGAGGATCGCCCGATAGGGCCATGCGAACAATGCCCCGACCAGTGGTCCTATGACGCTCCCGCTTCGCCGCGGCGGGGGAAGATCGCGGACGCGTGGCGGCGGCTCGCCGGCTTTCCTGCTCCCTACCACGCGTCGGAGGGGGTCGACGATCGTCTCACGGCCATGCAAGCAAGAGGGTACGCTTGGTTGAGGCCGCGTGGTGTCGCGGCGCACGACGATGGAGGTTTGCCGATGAGCAAGAGGGCGAAGGACCTGGCGGATCAGGCCGCACAGGCACTGGGAAAGGTTGCGGCGAAAGCGCCCGGAGTGGCGAAGAAGGTGACCGAGCAGGCGCCGTTGGTTGCCCGGCGGGTTGCCGACCGCACTCCTCAGGTGGCCAGGAAAGTGGCGGACAGGGCGCCGGACGTCGTTCGGCGAGCCACCGCACGCGCGCCCTCCGCGGTGAAGAAGGCAGCCGACGCCGTCAGCTCGCGCGCGCCGAAGGTCGCCCGGCAGATCGCCGACCGAGCGCCCGCGGTTGCCAAACGCGCCAGCGATACCGTGGTGGCCGCGACGGGACGAGTTCGCTCCAGAGTCGGCGGTCGTGGCACGCAAGGTGCCGCAAAGACGACCTCGCCGAAGACCTCCAGCCGAACACCGGCGAAACGATCGACGTCCAAGCGGGCCGGAGGCGGTGGGAGTACGGCGAAGCGATCCTCGCGCAAGACCTCTTCCCGCGGGACGGGCTCGCGAACGGGCTCAACCGGCGGGTCCTCGACCTCGGCCTAGGTCGTTCGCTCGCCCCGTGTCGGCGTCGTGTCTTCCCCGGCCGGCGTTCCTTCACGGGATCCGTCCGAGGTGGTCGCTGACGGTTCCCAGTCAGGACCTGGGCGTGTGAGCACCCAGGCCACCAGGATGAGCGGTATCCATGCCAAGAACAGCGGGACGACCGATTGAGTCGCAGCGGCTCCCGCAACCAGGACGAGAGAAAGCGCGAAGAGCCCGGCGCTCATCAGGAGCTTCCGGCTGGGATTCATCTCCACGTCTTTCTATACCGAAATGAACGCACGCGATGAAGGCGGTCGTCTGGCACGCGAAGGAGGAGGTCTGGGTCGATCACGTTTCGGATCCCGTTCTGCACAAGCCCACCGACGCGATCATACGGATCACGTCCACGGCTATCTGCGGGTCCGACCTGCACCTGTACAAGGGGCTCATCCCGTTGGGCATGGGCGCAGGCGACATCCTGGGGCATGAACCGATGGGGATCGTCGAGGAAACCGGTCCAGAGGTGACGCACATTCGGCCGGGGGATCGGGTGGTCGTGCCGGCGAACATCTCCTGCGGGTCGTGCTTCTTCTGCCGGCAGGGCCTTCAGTCTCAGTGCGAGACCACGCAAAACAAGAACGTCCGAAAGGGCGGCAGCATGTTCGGGTACACCCACCTCTACGGTCACGTGCCGGGCGGTCAGGCCGAGTACCTGCGGGTTCCCCAGGCTCATTACGGACCGATCAAGGTACCGGACGCACTGCCAGATCATCGATACCTCTTCCTTTCCGACGTGCTGCCGACGGCATGGCAGACGGTGACGTATGGGGACGTTCCATCGGGAGGCACGGTGGGCGTGTGGGGGCTGGGGCCCATCGGCCAAATGTGCGCCCGGGTCGCCCTCCACAAGGGTGCGGGACGGGTATACGGAATCGACTGGATACCGGAGCGGCTGGCGATGGCGAAGCGGCATGGCGTGGAGACGATCAACTTCACCGAGACGCCGGAGGTCATCCAGGCCCTGCGGGAGCAGACCGAAGGTAGAGGGGTCGACGCAGCGATCGACGCGGTTGGAATGGAGGCAGCGGGATCCGGCCTGGACCGGGCACTTCAGGCGACGAAGCTCCAGCTCGACCGAATGAACGTGTTGCATGAGTGCATGGGAGCGGTCCGAAGGGGGGGCACGTTGTCGCTGGCCGGCGTGTACATCGGGGCGATGCCGATGTTTCCCTTGGGCGATCTGTTCGACAAGCAGGTTGCGATCAGGATGGGGCAGGTGAACGTTCGGCGCTGGACGGATGACCTGATGCCGCTGTTGTCCGACGACGATCCGCTCGGGCTGGAGGACTTCGTCACCCACACCTTGCCGCTTGACGAGGCGCCGCGAGCGTACGAGATGTTTCAGAAGAAGCAGGACGGGGCCGTGAAGGTGGTGCTCCAGCCCTAGGAGAAGCCGGGCGGTTGGCCGGTTGTCTGGCAGACCGGACAGAAATACGTGGTCCGCCCCGCCGCGACGGTTCGCTCCAGCCGCGCGCCGCACCGTGGGCATGCCGCGTCGCTCAACCCGCGGACGTTGCTCAACCACGATCGCTTCCTCGGGATGTAGTCATATTTCTCGACAGCCTCACGCAGGACCCTGCGGATCGCGGTGTAAAGGGTCCTTCGCTGTTCATCGGTGAGTTCCTCGATACGAGTCTTCGGATGCAGCCGGGCCTGCCACAAAATCTCATCCGCGAGGATGTTTCCGATGCCGGCGACAAATGCCTGATCCATCAAGGCCGCCTTCAATCCACCTCGACGCCGGTCCAGGCGCGCGAGGAAATCGTGTCGACCGATGGACAGGGCGTCCGGGCCGAGCGCCCGAAGCAGTCCGGCCTGCTCATCGTTGTTGTGAACGATCCAGACGCCTCCGAGCTTGCGCATGTTCCGATACCGAAGCTCGCCGCCTTCGCCGAACTCGATGATCAGCCGGTCATGCCGATGCCGCATGGGTTCTTCGTCCGACGAAATGAGATCGCCGGTCATCCCGAAGTGGAGAAGCAAGACCGGCCCGTCCGTTGGGCAGATGAGCCACTT
This sequence comes from Actinomycetota bacterium, assembly GCA_036259835.1. Taxonomy (GTDB): domain Bacteria; phylum Actinomycetota; class UBA4738; order UBA4738; family UBA4738; genus JALYGK01. The sequence goes on along the minus strand of DATABA010000110.1, from coordinate 9,532 downwards.
GCCCAGACGACCTGGTTCCTCGAAGCGGCGTCGCCGGAGGAGGACCTGCAGTGCGTCCGGTGTCGCGTTCCTGAGGATCGTCGGATCCACCCACACCCCGGCCACCCGCTTTCCGGCGGCGTGCCGGGAGAAGAACCGCCTGAAGTATTCGACGTCCGCAAGCTCTGGCATGCCGGTCAGTGTGACGCAAGGACATCCGCGGGCGACGTACAGTGTCGCCAATGGCGGACCGACGTCCAACGTTCGTGATCGTCGGGGCGAACCTCACCGGGGGAGCCGCCGTCTCGACACTTCGCGACGAGGGCTTCGATGGCCGGATCGTCCTGATCGGCGAGGAGATCCACCCTCCATATGAACGCCCGCCGCTTTCCAAGGGATATCTCCGCGGAGAGGAGTCGTTCGACGACGCCCTGCTCCGTCCCGGCGATTGGTACGAACAGAACGACGTCGAGCTCTTCCTCGGGACGACCGCATCGAGGATCGATCCGGGGGGCCACATGGTCGAGCTGGGCGACGACAACCGCATTCCATACGACCGAGTTCTGATTGGGACGGGCGGCCACAATCGACGGCTTCCCGTTCCAGGGGGCGACCTCGAAGGTGTTCTCTACCTCCGCACTGTCGAGGACTCCGATGCCATCAGAGCCGAGGCACAGCCGGGTCGGAAAGCCGCCGTGGTCGGGGCCGGCTTCATCGGTTGCGAGGTCGCCGCCTCGCTGAGGAAACTCGGCGTGGAGGTCGAGGTCGTGGAGATCTTCCAGTTTCCGCTGGTTCGGGTGGTCGGTCCGGAGATCGGGAAGGTCTACGAGTCGATCCATCGCGATCAAGGCGTGCGTTTCCATTTCGACGAGAGCGTCGAGCGGTTCGAGGGAACGGACCGGGTCGAGGCCATCCTGACGTCGAAGGGAAATCGAATCGAATGCGACTTCGCCGTGGTTGGGGTTGGAATCCGGCCGGCCACGGATCTGGTCGAGGGCACCGATGTCGAAGTCGGCAACGGCATCGTCGTGGATCGGTTCTGCCGGACGAATGTCGAGGGCGTCTACGCGGCGGGTGACGTGGCGAACCACGACCACCCCCTGTTCGGCCGGCAGATGAGAGTCGAACACTGGGATAACGCGTTGAAGCAGGGAGCGGCCGCGGCGCGGAACATGATAGGGAAGGAGACGCCATTCGCGGACCCCCACTGGTTCTGGTCCGACCAGTACGACGTGAACCTTCAGTACATGGGCTTCGCGACCGAATGGGACGAGCTCGTGGTCCGCGGAAGCCTGGAGGATCGGAACTTCGTCGGTTTCTACGTGAAGAACGGGGTCGTCGACGCGGTGGTGGGAATGAACCGCGGAAGAGAAGTTCGCCGCTCCGCCGGGCTCATCCAGAGCCGGCGGCCGGTGGACGCGGCCGTTCTTCGGGATGAAGACACAGACCTGAAGATGCTCTCGCAGAGTCTCAGCCAACAGGGAGCGTGATGCAATGAAGATTGGGATGGTGGGCCTCGGCCGCATGGGAGGAAACATGACCGTTCGGCTTCTGCGGCATGGCCACGAGGTCGTTGCATATGACCCGGTTGAAGAGGCCCGGATGAACGCGGGCGAGGCCGGCGCCAAGACCGCAGCGTCGTTAGAGGAATTGGTCGACGGTCTCGAACCGCCCCGGATCGTCTGGATCATGGTGCCCGCGGGCCGGATCACCACCGACACGGTCACCTCATTGAGGGACCTCTTGTCGAAGGGGGACACCATCATCGACGGAGGGAACTCGAACTGGAAAGAGTCGGCCCAGCGGGCGGAGGACCTCCAGACGGCCGGGATCGGGTTTCTCGACTGCGGCACGTCGGGTGGGATCTACGGGCTGGAGAACGGGTATTGCCTCATGGTCGGCGGTGACGCCGAGGCGTATCAACGGGCCGAACCGATCTTCGCCGCGCTGGCTCCCGAGAACGGTTTCGCGCACGTCGGTCCACCCGGCGCGGGCCACTTCGTGAAGATGGTCCACAACGGCATCGAGTACGGACTGCTCGCGGCCTACGCCGAGGGGTTCGAGATCCTCAAGGGCGCCTCGCGTTTCGAGCTGGACCTTCCCCAGATCGCCGAGATCTGGCGGCACGGAAGCGTGGTCCGATCGTGGCTCCTCGACCTGCTGGTCGATGCGTACAGGACCGACGCCGACCTCGGCCACGTCTCCGGGTACGTCGAGGACTCAGGAGAAGGACGGTGGACGCTACAGACCGCCATCGAGGAAAGCGTGCCCGCCCCGATAACGGCGCTAGCCCTGTTCAACCGGTTCGCCTCGAGACAGGACGAGTCCTACGCGGCGAAGGTGATCGCGGCGCTCCGTCACGAGTTCGGTGGTCACGCCATTCGGAAGGGGAGGTCTCCGGAAGCGCGTCCCGGAGGAGAGCTGTGAGCGGCGAGCGCGGATTGCAAGGGAGGGACTGATGGCCACGGTCAAGCCCGCGGACCCGCAGGCCATCGTGATTTTTGGGGCGTCCGGCGACCTGTCCAGGCGAAAGCTCCTGCCCGCTTTCTTCCACCTTTTCCTGGAGGGCTTGCTCCCGCAGGGATTCGGGATCGTCGGTTACGCCCGCAGCGAGATGGCCGACGAGGAGTTCCGCGAATTCGCCGCTGAAGCGGTGAAGGAGTTCGGCAAGGTGGACCCGTCCGGCCCGGAGTGGGACGAGTTCAAGAAACGACTCGCGTACACCGCCGGAGAGTTCGACAGCGAAGGAGCGATGGAGGGTCTCGACGAACGGCTCGAAGCGTGTGATCGGCACCTTGGGACCGAAGGTGGCCGGTTCTACTACTGCTCAACACCTCCGGCGGTCTATCCCCTGATCGTGCGGCGGCTCGCCGAGAGCGGCATGCAGGAGAACGGGAAGATCGTCATCGAGAAGCCGTTCGGCAACGACCTGGACAGCGCGAGAGAGCTGAATGATCAGCTGCATGAGGTGTTCGACGAGTCGCAAATCTTCCGGATCGACCACTATCTGGGGAAGGAGACCATTCAGAACATCCTGGCGTTCCGGTTCACCAACGGGATGTTCGAGCCGAGCTGGAACCGCCGGTACGTCGACAACGTGCAGATCACGGTGGCGGAGGAAATCGGAGTCGAAGGCCGGGGCGCGTTCTACGAGGAGACCGGTGCCATCCGCGACATGGTCCAAACGCATCTGTTTCAGGTGCTGACGTTTATGGCGATGGAACCGCCCGTTTCGTACGAACCGGACCGGCTTCGTGACGAGAAGGTGAAGGTCCTCCGGGCGATGAGTCCCGTCGATCCGCAGAAACTCATTCGTGGGCAGTACCGCGGGTATCGAGATGAGGAAGACGTCGGAGCGGAGTCCGACGTCGAGACCTTCGCCGCCATGGAGATCGAGATCGAGAACTGGCGCTGGAAGGGCGTCCCGTTCTACTTGCGGACCGGCAAGAGCATGAAGCGAAAGGTCACCGAGATCGGAATCTCATTCCGGCACGTGCCCTACAACGTGTTTCGTGGAGTGGAGCCAACGCCGACGCCGGTCGGCCGCGATGCCCTCATCTTCCGGATCCAACCGAACGAAGGAATCTCGCTGGCGCTCAACGTGAAGCGGCCTGGCTTGGGCCTCGAGCTCGACCGAGCGACACTCGATTTCGATTACGACCGGCGATGGCAGACGCCACTGGTAGACGCCTACGAGCTGCTGATCCTGGAGGCGATGGAGGGCGACCACACGCTGTTCATTCGGGAGGACGAGGTGGAGCGGGCGTGGGAAGTGCTCATGCCGGTCCTGAACGATCCTCCCAAGGCGGTCGAGTACGAACCGGGTTCGTGGGGGCCGGAAGAGTCAGATGAGCTGATCCTCCCGCACCACTGGCACGTCTACCCGCCGCCCGAGGCCTAGGGTTACTCCCTCGCCCGACTGGGCAGGCGGGGGTACGGCGAGTCAGTCCCTCGGACATTGATTGACGTCAAGGTACTGTCGGCATTCGTCGTCGGTAAGGCCTCGGGTCACCTCCCGCCTCGCGATCCTGATGACGTCGTCGAGGTCGAGAGCCCAAATCCGCACAACGCCGTCGGGACCTGCCGAGGCGAGCCTCTTGCCATCCGGGCTGAAGCTGATTCCGGACACCTCGAGGTCGTGCCCGTGCAGAACCACCAGCTGGCGCCCTGACCGTGCGTCATAAAGACGAACGGTGCCATCCTGGCCGGCGGTTGCAACGCGCGAGCCCTCCGGACTGAACGCGATGTCGCTGAGAGGACCCGAGTGGCCGGCCAGCCTTGCGACGCTTCGACCGCTGTCCACTTCCCAAACCTCAGCGGATCCGCCTCCATGAGCGGTCGCAATGAGGCGTCCCGTGGGATCGAAATCGACCGCCTCGATCGGTGTCCGTTGTTGGATCCTCCTCACCGTCCGACCGCGCTCCCAGTCCCAGATCGTCGCATGCGAACGGAAATTGCTCTCGTTCAAGCCGGAGGTCGCGAGCAGGCGGCCGTCCGAGCTGAACCGAGCGTCGAGGACTGTGTATCCCGCCTCCTCGCGGAGCTGGCGAATTTCACGACCGGAGCGGTCGAAAATCTCTATTGGTCCGTCGTAGAGGGACACAACGAGGTGTGTGCCGTCGCCGCTCCAGTCGACGGCCGTTATCGATGCAAAGTCGGTGTCCACCTCGAACACCGCTTCTCCCGTTCTCGAATCCCAGACGTTCGCGACTGTTGCGAACTCCCGGACGGTGGCGATCATCGTTCCGTCCGGGCTGACGTCGATTGCGGTGACCGGCCGGGGGGAGCCTCGGCCGGGGCCAATGGTCTGAACCTCACGTCGGCTGCCGACGTCCCAGACGGACACCGAATCCCTTCGTATCGGGGCAACGACCCGGCCGTCGGGCATGAACGCAACGTCAGCGCGGGCAAGGGAATCCGTGGGGAAGTTCGCCCACTCCGCGTCGCCCCCGATGCTCACGTCCCAGATCTTCACTGCCGTGATCGCGGTGTCGCCGGTCATCACGTGCGTCCCGTCAGGAGAAAAGACGGCCCATGTTCCCGACGTGGTCTCTTGGGCAGATAACGACATCAGCTCTCTGCCGCTGCCTCCCCCGGTCTCCCAGACGCGTGCCGTGCCGTCCGAGCCTGCCGTGACCAGTCGGTCACCATCCGGGCTCCAATCGACCGTGGTTGCCGACCCGGTGTGGCCGAATAGCGTGAATGCGTGCCGCCCCGTCGTGCCGTCCCAGACACGGACCGATGAGTCGTTGGACGCTGTCGCGATACGTCGTCCGTCCGGGCTCCACGCGACCGTATTGACGGAGTCCGCATGACCCCGCAAATCGAACAACCGCTTCCCGGATGAGACGTCGAAAACGAAGACTTCGCCCTCAAAGTGAGAAACCAGGAGCAGGCGGCCGTCGGGGCTGAGTGCCGTGTCGACAGGACCGCCCTGTAACCCTCCGATGCTCCGAACGACTTCGCCCGTGGCCGGATCGACGATCCGTACCGTTTCGTCATTCGGCCATGACGCCGAAAGCAGCGAGCCATCCTCGCTGAATGAAGGGCCGAAGGCGCTGCTCGTAATCGCACCGGTGTGCGTCGGGCCCGTGACACTGGAGATCAACCGGCCGGTGACGGGATCCCAGACGTTCAGCGCTCCGTCGTCACCTGTCGTCGCCAGCATCGAGCCGTCTTCGCTGAACTCGACGCGGTTGACATCGATGGAGTGCCCCCTGAACTTCCGAACGGTCCGGCCGGTGCTCGCATCTTTGATGTCGATCACTCCGGTGTTCTCGGGACCCTCGGTCGCAAAGACGCCCCTGGAGCTCCAATCCAGCGCTCCTCCGACGCCGGGAACGGAAAGAACGATCCGTGACGCCGTCACGGCCCGATGGAGAGCCTCCTCTGCCTCCGGCAGGACCGAACCGTCCTCGGACCTCGTTTGCTCGACCGCTTCGAGCGCGAGGAGGATGCTCCGCTCCGGGTCGCTATCAAGGTTCGCTACCGCCGCAGCGGCAAGCGACCGCGCGGTAGCCACACGACTCTCTCGTTCCGCTCGTCCGCGTTGATTGAACGCGAACACGGTGAGCCCTCCGGCGACGAGTGCCGCCGCGGCAAGAACAGCCACCAGTGCTCGAAGCCGTTGGAACGACCGGCGCTCCAGGGCTTCCTCCCGCGCGTGCCGGGCCTCTTCCTCGGTGCGCTGCCGGTCGCGTTCGGCCGCCGAGGCCTCGAGGAACTCTCGTTCCTCGGGCGTCATAGCGAGTCCGGACCCGTCTCGCCATGTCTCGAAATGATCGAGGCGGGATCCAGAAGCCAGGAAGGAAGGGTCTCGGCCGGCGTCGAGCCAATCTCTCGCCGCGACAGCAAGCCGGTGCTGTGTCAGAAGCTCCTCACGAGCGGCCGCGAGCCATTCACGCAACCGCGTCCATTCAGAAAGAAGGGCCTCGTGGGCGACTTCGACCGTGGGGTTCCCTGTGAGTGGGTCGCGGTCTAACGAGAGGAGCCGCGCCGCTCCGAAGGCCTCGATCGCGGACTCCATCGGCGCCGCTTGGCCCTGCACGGACGTGACCTCAGTCCGCCGAACGCGCCGCCGAGTGAACTCCGTGTCGTCCACCGACGTCGTCAGTCGTAGGAACAGCTGCCGAGCGGCCCGCTTCTGCTCGTCGTCCAGCTCGTCGTAGACGGATTCGGCCCGCCGGACCAGTGCGCCGGCGACGCCCCCGACGGCACGGTAGGCATCGAGGGTCAGGGTGTTGCCTCGGCGATGCTCGAACAGCTCGGTCAGCGCGTACTGAAGAAGAGGAAGGGCACCAGGCTGATCGGTCACGTCCGCGACGACCTGGGCGACGAGTCCGGGTTCCAACGTGACTCGACTCTTCTCCGCAGGCCCCGAGATGGCGCGCTCCAGCTCATCGGCCGAAAGCGGCGTGACCGCCTGGGTTCGTGCAGCGACGAGATCGCCGAATCCCTTGTACAGAAGCGGACGGTCGTAGAAATCCGCTCGCAATGTGACGACGACCCGAAGGCGGCTGGCGGGCTCGAGCACGGCCTCACGAAGGGTCTCGAGGAATCGCATCCGCGCCTCCTCGTCTTCGACCAGAGTGAAAACTTCCTCGAACTGATCGATCACGAGCAGGAGTTCTTCGTCACGCGACCGCAGCATTTCGTCGACCACAGACGTGAGCTGCCGGTCGTTCTCGACGAGATCGCTTAGCGTCCGACCACCTACATCCGCGACGTGTTGAAGGGCCGCAGCGAGCTCCTTCGTGGGTTGCGTCCCCGGGAGCATCACCGTGACGACGTGTCGGGCCGAGCCAGGAAGGGCCCCACCTCGTATCGCGGGCACAAGACCGGCCCTCACAACGGACGACTTCCCGCTTCCACTCGGTCCCACCACCGCGAGAAAGCGCGAGCCTTCTCCAGGTTCGGAGAGCCGGGCAACGAGTTGTTCGGTCAATGCGTCGCGTCCGAAGAAATCCGAGGCGTCCTCCTCGTCGAACGGCCGCAGCCCCTTGTACGGATTGGCCGCCTCCAGGACGACCCTCATAACCTGGACCGGCTGGGCAAGTCCTTTCAATTGGAGCCGGCCGTGCTCCACAAACATCACGCCTTGAACGCGCCGCGCCAGGTGCACCACTTCGTGGCTCGCGAGCACTTCCCCGGGAGCCGCCTGGGCGCACAGCCGCGCGGCAACGTTCAGTGGCCCGCCGCGGTAGCCGTCCTCCACGGGAACGGCTTCCCCCGCATCGAGACCGATTCCAACGCGGAGCGGGAGTGAGGGATCGGCGGAGGTCTCCTCCAGAAAACGCGACTGCAATCCAACGGCGGCCCGAACAGCCTGACGAGGTGAACTGAAGACCGCGAGCGCCTCGTCTCCGCGAAGCTCGATTACGGAGCCGCCTGAACCGTCAACACCTTCCCTGGCGACAGCGGCGAACTTCGCCGCGAGCTGAGCGGCGGCCTCGTCTCCTCGCTCCTGCGTGAATCGGGTGTAGCCGCGGACGTCCGCGATGAGAAAGACCTTGATCTCGTCGCCGACCTGCTGCGCCCGTGGACCCGGGCTCTGAATCACTGGTGACTCGCCGGCCACTGGCCGCCCCCATTGCCTTACGTGAAAGCGCAGTATGGGCGACTTCCGACGGGAGCGCTAGAGGTGGCAGGCCGGGGGCCTGACGCCTTACGGCCCACGAGCGATCGGCTTTGTACGGTCACGCCCCCATTCTTCCCAGGACGCGTCGTACAGTGCGACGTCTTCGAATCCTGCACGCACAAGTCCGAACAGGACCGCCGACGCCGCAATCCCCGCGCCGCAATACGTAATTGCTCTCGATTCAGGCTCAACACCGGCTTGGGTAAACAGTTCACGGAGTTCTTCCGGCGGCTTCATCGTGAAGTCGTTGGCGTACAGGTCCGCTGCGGGAATGTTCGTCGCCCACGGAACGCGGCCGGCGCGAAAGTCGCCGCGAGGCGTTCGGGCCATCCCGTCGGGGTCCGCCGCAACCGAACCGGTTTCAAACCACACCGCTTCCCCTAGGAATTGCTCGGCGGGACGTGCATCAACGACGACCGAATGGGATTCCTTCGATGCGGCGAGCACGTCCACCGCACTGGCGAGCATGGGACGTGAAGACGGGGCAGGAGTCCATTTCCGGCGCGGTCGATCATGCGGCGGCTCGTTCGACAACGGCCGGCCTTCGGCCCTCCACTTTTCAAGACCGCCATCGAGAACCAACACCTGATCGTGGCCGTAGAGACGGCAAGCCCACCAGAGCCGGTGCGGTCCGGATCCGAACTGGTCGCTGTACGCGACCACCGTCGATTCGTCGCCGATCCCGCATCGCTCCATCGCTTCTCGGAACCGGTCGGGTGACGCCAACGTGAATGCGATGGGGTGGTCTGGCTCGACAATATCCGTCGCCCAGTCCAGGAATACGGCCCCCGGGATGTGGCCTCGTTCGTAGAGGGCCGGGGCGGATCCGTCCTCTCGCCACCGCATGTCCACGACGACCAGGGTGGGGTCGTTCAAATGAGACGAAAGCCACGTCGTGCTCACCAGCACGGTCCGAGCTTAGCCCGGCGAAACTGGCGTTTTGTACCCTACGTCCCGCTACTGACCCGACGACTCGTCAAGGAGGTTTGAGGTGGCATCCGAAATCGATCGAGCACTGTTCGAGAAGGCCATCGACCTGACCGCAATGGCATTGCGCGGATCCATGGGCGGCGACAAGAGCCAGCCGCCGTCCTACGCCGCGGATCTCTTCAAGGAGATCTGGAACGCCGTGAAGGAGGGTGCACAGGACCTCCCGGAGCGGCCGCGGGCCGGTTTCTGACAGCGGCCGGGTCACGAGGAGGGCCTGCACGCGCTCGCCGCGCGTGTGATGATTTGGCCCCGCGCCAGAGCTGGCGGTGGTCGCCGAAGTCAGGAAGGAGGAAGGACATGCGAAGAGGCCTCTTCGCGAAGACGGCAGTCCTTGCCGCGATGCTCGCGCTCGTGGCGGGAGCGTGTACCAGGGGAGGAGAGGAGCCGGCCGGCCAGCAGGGAGGGCAGGCGCAAGCGAGGGGCTCC
>DATABA010000109.1:0-8063 GCA_036259835.1 Actinomycetota bacterium | reverse complement strand
CAGGATGATGGCGTGGGCGAGGTAGTAGCGGCCGGGGCTCTCACCGACGACCGCGAGGTGCGCCGCGGTGTCGTCCTGGCTCTGAGGATGGATGAGGGCGCCGATCAGCAGAACGGCCGGCGCCGCAATCAGGCAGAAGCCCGCAACGAGCCTCCGGAAATGACGGGCATCCGAAACACCGAGCATGGGGCGCCTCCTCTCGTGAGTTCGGCGCGACCGTACGTCCGCGCTTTTCCGGGCGCAACGGGGGTAGCATCCACTCGCCGTGGAAGCCGAGACCCGATACGCCCGCAGCGGCGAACTTCACATCGCCTATCAGGTGTTCGGCCGCGGCCCGATCGACGTGGTGATCTGTCCCGGGTTCGTCTCGAATGTGGAAGCCGCGTGGGATATCCCCGCACTCAGGACCCTTTATGAGGCGCTCTCGACCTTCGCGCGCGTCATCGCGTTCGACCAGAGAGACACGGGATTATCCGATCCGGCGCCCGCGGTACCGACCCTGGAGGAACGGATGGACGACGTTCGGGCCGTGATGGACGCCGCGGGAGTCGAACGAGTGGCCTTGTTCGGCGTCTCCGAAGGCGGCCCCATGACCATTCTCTTCGCGGCGACGTATCCCGAACGGGTCACCCACCTCGTTCTGTATGGATCCTCTCCAGCCTTCGTCCGGTCCGATCGGTTTCCGCACGGCCAAAGCCTCGAGCGGCTCAAGCAGTTCCTCGACGCGGAGAGGTGGGGCACGGGCTTCACTCTCGAATGGTTCACCCCTTCGCTTGCCAATGACCCAGACGCCCGAGCGCAGTGGGCAAGGTGGGAGCGGACGGGCGCGAGCCCGGCCATGGCGGCAAAGCTGCTGAAATCCAATGTGTTCCAAGCTGATGTGATTGACGTGCTCCCAACTATCAACGCTCCCACACTCGTCCTTCACTGCAACGGCGATATCGCGGTTCCGGTGGCGGGCGGACGCTATTTGGCCGAGCACATCCCGGGAGCGAAGTACGTGGAGATAGAAGGTGGCGATCACCTGCCGTGGGGTGACGACGCACGACGCATCCTTCAGGAGACTCAGGAATTCCTGACCGGCACCAGTCCGGCCGCCGAGCCGGACCGGATCCTGGCAACGATCGTGCTGACCGATATCTGTGGTTCGACGGAGCAGGCCGCCCGGGTGGGCGACAGGGCGTGGAGCGAGCTGCTGGATCGCTACGAGGACATGGTTCGGCGTCAGGTGGCGAGATTCAACGGAACGTCGATCAAGTTCACCGGGGACGGAACGTTGGCCACGTTTGACGGCCCCGCCCGTGCTGTCCGGTGCGCCTCGGCTCTGGTGGAACAGGCGCGAAAGCTCGAGCTCCGCGTGAGAGCCGGTGTGCATACCGGCGAATGCGAGGTCCGCGGAAACGACATAGGCGGAATCGCGGTTCACATCGCCTCGCGGATCGCCGATCTCGCGTTGCCGGAAGAGGTCCTCGTCTCGAGCACGGTCAAGGATCTGGTTACGGGCTCGGGGCTTCAGTTCAACGATCGGGGTATGCACGCGCTGAAAGGCGTTCCCGACGAATGGCGGCTGCTGTTGTTTTCGGGAACCTCATGAGGAGGCCACGATGGACGCGTACATGATCACCTTCCGCATCATCCACGTCGTCAGCGCGATCCTGTGGGTCGGGAGCGGAGTGTTCTTCGTGGCGTTCGTCGGACCCACGCTCCAGGCGTTCGGTCCGGAGGGCGGCAAGTTCTTCGCTCACCTGGTTCGCCAGCGGAAGGCCGTGGTCTGGTTCGTGACCGTCTCGACGCTGACCGTCGTGGCCGGTGGATTCCTTTACTGGCGCACCTCGGGTGGCCTGGACATCAACTGGATGCAGACGGGCATCGGGATCGGCTTCACCGTCGGAGCGATCGCCGGCATCACTGCCTGGCTACTCGTGCTTCTCGTGCTGACGCCGACGGTCAAGCGCCTTGTCGGGCTCGGAGGGCAGATCGCGGGAGGAGGCGGTCCCCCGAGCCAGGAACTGATGATGATGCTTCAGGCGACTCAGTCGCGACAGAAGCGCGTGTCATACATCATCACGACCTTGATCCTCATCGCCGCAGCGGCGATGGCGACGGCGCGGTACCTCTTCTAGCCCCGCGAGGCCTCCCTCGCCCACTGTTCGTCCGACTCGGTCAGGAGCCGCCAGCCGATCGCTCCGAACGCGATGAGCGCGATTGCGCCCGCGACCGCGATGATGGCCCGGTTATCCCTGACCTGTCCGATGAAGAGGACGATGTTGGCCACCACGATTCCGCCGGCGATCCACGGCTGCACCGCGCCGGCTCGCCACAAGCCGTATGCCAGCAGCAGCCCGCCGAGCAGGAAACCGAAAGCGCCGACGCCGCCAAAGATCCGAAGGCCGGCCGACTCCCTGATGCGCTCGAGCAGCGCGGCCATCTCTTCCGCGTTGACTCCGGCCCTTCCCATCTCCGAAGTGGCAATGCCGTCCACCCCGACGACGGCCGCCGCTCCGAACAGCCCGATGATCACGAGACCGCCCCCTAGGTGGCCGAACGCTGTCGCACGTTGCCGAAGCAGGTGCATGAGCCCGAGGATTGCGGGGAGGAAGAGCACCAGTCCGGCCAGGATGATGGCGTGAGCCAGGTAATAGCGGCCGGGGCTCTCACCGACGACCGCGAGGTGCGCCGCGGTGTCGTCCTGGCTCTGAGGATGGATGAGGGCGCCGATCAGCAAAACGGCCGGCGCCGCAATCAGGCAGAAGCCCGCAACGAGCCTCCGGAAATGACGGGCATCCGAAACGCCGAGCATGGGCCCCTCCTCTCGTCGGTTCGGCGCGAGCGTACGTCGGCTCCGTCCCGGGGCGCAACGTTGGTTCAGTTGAAACGGGATGCCTCCCGATGTAGTGGGTTTAGTCGCGATAGCGAGCAATTCGCTCCGGAGCGATCTTGACCAGGACCCTCTGGGGTTCGTAGCGGCCGAAGCGCTCACGACCCACGTACTTCTTAGCGAGCTTGTCGATGTGCGCGTCGGCTCCATCGTGCGTGATCTCGACCGCTCGACCACGAACGGCAATGTTGTCGTAGAGGTCCCCCTCGGCGACGACCGACAGAGCGACTCTGGGGTCACGGCGGAGGTTTCGGAGCCTAACCCTCCCCTCCGGACTGTTGATCAGAACTAGGCCGTCCTCGGCATCGACCCATACGGGTGCGACGTGTGGTGAGCCGTCCGGCATGATCGTGGCGACATGCGCCAAGGTCTTCGATGTCAGGACCTCGAGATCGTGCGCTTCGAGCAGTCCCATGGATTCCCCCATATCGCCCTTCCCTCCCTTCTTCGTCCTGCCTCCTGAGGAGGCCGGCTGCCCACAGCGTCGATTTACCGCTCACGGATATGGACACTTCCGGCCACTCCCCTGAGTATTGAGCAGTGCGGGCTTGTGATTCTTGTGGGGCCGCGGTCGTCGACGAAGCCCGGTTCTGCCCGTCCTGTGGTGCCGCCCTTCGTCCCGAAACGCAGCTCGAAGAGCGGAAGATCGTCACGGTCCTCTTTGCCGACCTCGTAGGTTCGACCGAGCTCGGAGAGCGGCTCGAGCACGAACGACTACGAGCGATCCTTCATTCGTACTTCTCCGCTATGTCGGCGGCGATCGAGGCCTGGGGAGGCACGGTCGAGAAGTATGTCGGAGACGCAATCCTCGCCGTGTTCGGGCTTCCGGTGACTCACGAGGACGATCCAGGCCGGGCAGTCATGGCCGGCCTCGACATGGTGCGACGGCTCCAGGGCATGAACGAGAACCTGAAGCGGCGTCACGGCGTCGAGCTTCAGGTCAGGGTCGGAATCAACACCGGAGAGGTCGTGGCCGTAGCGGGCCAGGCGTTCGGCAAGGGGATTGTCCTGGGCGACGCTGCGAACGTCGCGGCTCGCGTCCAAAGCGAAGCAGGACCCGGCGCGGTGGTGGTCACGCAGCGAACTCACGAGACGATCCAGCAAGGCTTCCGGTTCGGGGATGCCGTCGACGTGACGGTGAAGGGGAAGTCCCATTCCATTCGGATCTATCCCGTCCTCGCTCCTCATCCGACGGTCTCGCGAGGTGTTCCTGGACTGCGGTCGCCGATGGTCGGTCGAAGCCATGAACTGCAGAGCCTTCTTGAAGCCCTCAACACAGCTTCTCGGACGAAGTCCCCGCGATTCGTGCTCGTTCTTGGGCCGCCGGGTATCGGAAAGAGCCGTCTGATCCAGGAGTTCAGCAGGGCGGTCGCAACAAGCGACTCGAGCGCAATGGTTGTGACAGGACGATGCCCGTCAGCGGGACCCGGCACCGAGGTTGGAGCGCTTGGCGAAATCCTCCGCGCAGTGTGCGGCGTCTCGCTGGACGACACGCCAGCGGAAACGGCCGACAAGATCCGGGCTGAGGTCCTGCGCACGGATGGCGGGAGGACGACGTCGAATTTCGACCGCACTGTATTTAGCCTTGCCGCGACCGCAGGAGTCTCCCTTCCAGTCGATCCGCTGAGGGGCCTTGAGCCAAAGGAAGTCGCGGAGGAGCTCACCTCGGCCTGGGTGCGGTTTCTGACTGCCGAGGCGGCATCCCGACCGGTGGTCGTGGTGGTCGAGGACCTTCATTGGGCGACGGAGGTATTGCTGAAGCGACTCGCGGCCATCGCTTCCGAAGCGGGCGGTCCCCTCGTCATCCTCGGAACCGCACGCCCCGAGTTCAGAAGTGAAGGGTTTGAGTTCGGACTGGATCCGTCGCGGTACAGGCAACTCGTACTCGAACCTCTCTCGGAGAAGGAAAGCGCGTCATTGGTGGGCGAACTTCTGTCACAGAGCGACCTCCCTCCGCAGCTCCACAGCCAAGTCCTCGCGAAGAGCGAGGGGAACCCCTACTTCGTCGAAGAGCTCCTCAGGAGGTTGATCGATGAAGGTCTGCTCGTTCGGGACAACGGCCGGTGGCGGGCCACCCCTCAAGCAGCAGACGTGACCCTTCCCCATTCAATCCATGCGGTGCTGTCGGCCCGTATCGACGCCCTGCCCATCACGGAGAAACGCGCGCTGGAGGAAGCGGCCGTGATCGGGCGCACGTTCTGGCAAGAGCCGCTTGAGCGACTCGTTGGCGACACCGAAATTGGATGGCATCTCCAGCTCCTGGCCGAGAAGGGCCTGGTGGTTAGCCGCCCGGTGTCCGAGCTACCGGGACACGTCGAGTATGCGTTTCGGCACGCCCTGGTTCATGACGTCGCATACGAGAGCGTCCCGAAGACCCGCCGCGCGAGGGCGCACGCCGAGGTCGGGGCGTGGGTGGAGGACCTGGCGGGAAGCGATCCGGATCGGTTCACCGAGCTTTTGGCGCATCACTACGGGAGGGCGGCGACCATCGAGGGCGCGGATCTGGCGTGGCCCGATGACTCCGACGCGATGGAGACCGTTCGCCGAAAGGGCTTCGAGGCGTCCATCGCCGCCGGCGACATTGCCCGCCGCCGTTTCGAGGTTCCCCGCGCGCTGGAGTTGCATAAACAGGCGCTGTCTCTTGCGGCGAACGATGACGAGCGGAGCCGCGTGCTCGAGGCAGAGGGTGACGACCATGCAACGGCGTTTCGGGCGGATGAATCCGTCCGCCGGTATCAGGAAGCGCTTGAGCTCGTGCGCCCGAATCCTTCACGGCGGTCCGACGCCGCGCGTATTTGCGCCAAGGTCGGGATGATCGCCTGGAAGTCCGGGGCGTTCGCGGACGAATGGGATCCGACCGAGTTCGAGACTCTCTTGCACGAGGGCCTGGCGGCCAGCGACGACGACGAGACCAGGTGCAGGCTGCTGGCGACCACCGCCGGCGCGCGGCGGTTATGGACGATATTTCGGCGACCTGATCCCGTTCCGACGGAGGAGCGGATTCGAATCGGCGAGGAGGCGAGAGCGCTGGCGGACCGCCTCGGAAACGCTGAGCTGAAGGACCTGGCCCTGGACGTCCTGCAACCGCTCTATTGGAACGACGGTCGGCTGGATCAACTGCTCGACCTGGCTCCACGGCGTTTGGCAGTTTTGGACGACATACCGTCCCGCGGCCGTCAAGCCGATCTACTACACGAGGTCGCCTTGATCATGAACCAGGTGGAAGGCGATTTCGTCCTCGGACTGGACCTGGCGATGCGGTCCCGCGATCTGAGCGAGGGAACGAGCGCCCATCAGCTGCTCCATGCAAGCACTTCCATGATGGAGGCGTCCTATCAACTGGGCCGGTGGGACGACCTCATAAAAACACTGGATGAACATCTGCTCGTCTTCAAAGGCGAAAGTTCGGTGAAGTGTCCTCGCCTGCGGAGCGGCCCGCTTTTCGCTGCTCTAGCTCTCGCTCACCGTGGGGAGCGAGGGCAGAGTGAAGCCCTGACGCGAAGGATGCGGTTGGAGGAGGACCCTTATCTGACCGCACTGGCAGCCAACGTCCATATCGCGCTTGGGGAAATAGGGGCGGGTCGGGAATCAGCGGAAGCCGCTTGGAGGGCTTCTTCCGCTGTGCAAGACCGGACCACCGCCGCCCCTCCGCTTATGGAAGCGCTCACCTTGAGCGGTGAATGGCAGGCGCTTGAAGATCTCATCGAGGAAATCCATGCCCTCGCGGCGTTCATACCTCTATTGCGAGCCATGGCCACACGAGCCCAGGGAATGAGCCTCGCTGCGCAGGGCGACCCACGCAACGCGAAAAGAGCCTCCATGAGAGCGGAGGCAGAGTTCGACCGTCTTCACATGCGGTTCGAGGTGGCTCGGACCCGGGAGGCGGTGGCGGAGGTCTCGGACGACGCTACCGCACGAGAGCTATTGGAAGCTGCGTTGGGGACGTACGAAGAGCTCCGCGCTGCCCCACACGCTTCTCGGGTCCGGAACGCGCTCTTGGCAGACTCGAACCGTCGATAGAGGAGGTCGCCAATGCAGGACTTTGATGGGATGCGCATTATCGGACCCACGGTCGATGCGTTCCAGAACCCCGCGACGAGCCTCCGGAAGTAACGCGCCATCCGAAACTCCGAGCATCGATGCCTCCTCTCCTCCGGTTGGCGCCAGCCTCGTCGGCCCATCCGAGGGCGCAACGGGGCAGCGCCATCCCACGCGCCTTGACTTCAGGGGGTTCGGAGCGTATTGATTAGTTCGATATGACTAGTCACCGGCACACTGATTGGAGGCGGGGCATGGGCGGCGCCAGCATCAAGACAGGCCGTGGCAAGGAGTCATTTTCCATTGGCCGAACGACTCTGATCGCGGCCGTCGCTGCTTCGATTTGGGCCGTGAGCGTCCCCACGCTGGGGCTGGCTTCCCATAGGCCGGGAGACAGCCCACGCATATTCGGTGTCGGAACGGGACGAAATGAGTTCATCCCCCCGTTGATCGGCGAAGTGCGCCTCAGCGTCGCGGCGCACCGTGACCAACAGGGACGACCGACCGGCCATGTCGAAGCTCACGGCGATCCCGATGGCCTCGGGCCGATCGAGCCCTTCTCGGTGGAAGGGCCAGTCACATGCATCGAGGTGAGGCACAACAGGGCGGCAATCAAGTACCGCTTCAAGCATGCGGAGGGATCCGCTGAACCGTTCCTGGGCGGGGGAAACCAGTTCTTCCTCGAGGACAATGGCGAGCCTCGCAACGGTGTTGCCGTGGACAGAACGGCATTTGATGCACCCCAAATCGCCGCGCAGTTCGAGCTCGCCAATCCGGAGGCGTGCGACGATCCGAACTCGAGGCTGCTGTTCTACGACCTGGAGCAGTCAGGGAACTTCGTCGTCGACGGGTAGCCGGCAATGCAGGAGTTCGATGGGATGCGCATTATCGGACCATCGGACGGGCCGTTCGATGAAAGCCCGAGATCGAAGTGGCGGGAATTGATTTCGGCCTCCGAGACTGACACTCGATGGAGCCTCGGTGAAGTGAGGGCCTACCCGGACGAGGGCGTAGCGACGCACTTTCATCCCGGGGAACCGGAAGCGCTGATCATCTTGGAGGGTGACGTCGAGTTGCACGGCGCTGAGGGGGAGGCGCAGCTTCATCCCGGAGATGTCGTGTTCATCCCTCCCGACACCGAACACGG
>DATABA010000108.1:0-4112 GCA_036259835.1 Actinomycetota bacterium | reverse complement strand
GTGGCCGATGTCGAACGCATCAAGGCCGTCGCCGAGCGCGTCGTCGATGCGAAGCGTGCCGGCCACGACGTGGTCGTGGTCGTTTCAGCCATGGGGGAAAGCACGGACCGCCTCATGGCCATGGCTCACGAGCTCACCCCCATGCCCAATCCGCGCGAGCTCGACCTTCTGCTGACTGCGGGTGAACGGATCGCCATGTCCCTCCTGGCGATGGCGATCAACGCGGCGGGCTTTCCCGCGGCGTCTTACACCGGCTCGCAGGCCGGAATCATCACCGACACCGCCCACGGACAGGCGAAGATCATCGACATTCGTCCCGGCCGCATTCGCGAGGCGCTCGACAAGGGGAGCATCGTGATCGTGGCCGGCTTCCAGGGCGTCTCGACCGCGTACGACGTCACGACCCTTGGCCGCGGAGGTTCGGACACCACGGCGGTTGCACTCGCCGCGGCTCTCGACGCCGAATTCTGTGAGATCTACACCGACGTTCCCGGCGTGTTCACCGCCGACCCCCGTATCGTCCCGAACGCACGCAAGCTCCATGCGGTCTCGTACGAAGAGATGCTGGAGCTGGCCGCCTCAGGCGCGAAGGTCCTCCAGCTCCGCGCGGTCGAGTACGCTCGAACACGCGGTGTGAAGGTCCAGGTTCGGTCCTCGTTCACGCGGGAGGACGGGACCTGGGTCACCGAGGAGGACGTTCGGATGGAACAGGCCATCATCTCGGGGGTCGCGGCAGACCACTCCGAGGCCAAGGTGACGATTGAAGATGCGCCCGACCGTCCCGGGGTCGTTGCCACGATCTTCCGAGCAGTGGCTCAGGAGGGGCCCGGAATCGACATGATCGTCCAGAACGTGGGGAGAGACGGCCGAACCGATGTGTCGTTTCTCGTTCCGAAGTCCGACCTGCCCCGGCTCGCCGTGGTGCTCGACCGGGTCACCAAGGAGGTCGGCGCCAAGAGGGTCACCACCGATGAGAGTGTCGCCAAGGTGTCACTGGTGGGCGCCGGCATCAGGAGCCACCCCGCCGTGGTCGCCGAGATGTTCGAAGCAATGGGGGAACAGGGAATCAACATCGAGATGATCTCGACGTCGTCCATTCGGATCTCGTGCATCATTCGGGAAGCCGACGCCGAACGCGCCGTTCGGGCCATCCACGACCGATTCGCGATCTCGGACGAAGCGGCGGCCAGAGAGGAGCACACGGTCTGATGACTCGCGTCGCCGTGGTTGGAGCGACCGGAGCGGTTGGCCGGGAGATCGTGCGGATCCTCGACGAACGCGACTTTCCGCTCGAGGAGCTCGTCCTCTTCGCGTCCGCTCGGTCCGAAGGAAAGCGGCTCGAGTTTCGCGGCTCGGACATCTCCGTTCGGCCCCTGGAAGACGGGTGGCATCGAGGCATCGACCTGGCGCTGACCTCTGCCGGCACCCCGCTCTCGCGTGAGATCGTTCCGCCGGCGGCGAACGACGGAACCCTGATCGTGGACAACTCTTCGGCGTTTCGGATGGATCCGAACGCGCCGCTGGTGGTTCCGGAGATCAACGCCGACGCGCTGTCGCAGCACAGCGGCATCGTGGCCAACCCGAATTGCACCGCCATCACGGCCGTCATGCCGCTCGGGCCGCTTCACCGCCGGTTCGGCCTCCGTTCGCTGGTTACCTCGTCGTACCAGTCGGTTTCCGGCGCCGGGATGAAGGGGGTCCGGGAGCTCGCCGAGCAGATCGAGAAGCTCCACGGTCAGGAGGAGGGGCTCGGATACCCGGAGCCCGAATCGCTTCCCATCGGGGACGTCTTCCCCCGGACCATCGCCTTCAACGTGATCCCGCACGCCGAACAGTTCGACCCCGAGGGCTCCGGCTTCACCACGGAAGAGCTGAAGATGGGCGCCGAGTGCCGAAAGATCCTGGGGATCACCGATCTGCCGGTGGCCGCCACGGCGGTCCGAGTTCCGGTCGCCGTCGGTCACGCCGTTTCGGTCTACGCCACGTTCGAGAACGCGGTCACGCCGCAAGAAGCTCGAGAGGTCCTCGAGGCAGCCGACGGCCTTTTGGTCATGGACGACCCGGAGGCGGGCGTCTACCCAACACCACTCGACTCCGCGGGACGCGACGAAGTGCTGGTCGGCCGGATTCGCCAGCCGAAGGACGACCCGAACGCCCTGATGTTCTTCTCGGCCGGCGACAACCTCCGGAAGGGCGCCGCGCTGAATGCCGTCCAGATCGCGGAACTGCTCGTCGAGGGAGTTCCTCGGAACCAACGCAGCTAGCGAGGCTCGGTGCCACTGCCGCGGCTTCGCATCGCCATGTCCACGGAAGACCTGCGTCCAGGTCTGCAACAGATTCGGGCCGAATTCGAGATTCCGCGCGGTTTTCCCGCAGACGTCGAGGCGGAGGCGCGGGCCATAGATGCTGACGGTGCGGGGTCGGGGCGCCCTGAAAGGGCCGACCATCGCCATCTGCCGTTCGTCACGATCGATCCTCCTGGAAGCAAGGACCTCGATCAGGCGTTCTTCGCCGAACGGGCGAAGGGTGGATACCGGGTTCACTACGCCATCGCCGACGTCGCCCCCTTCGTTCCTCCCGAAGGTGCAATCGATCGAGAAGCCTGGCGTCGGGGCCTGACGCGGTACCTGCCGGACGGCAAGGCGCCGCTGCATCCCACGGCCCTGTCTGACGACAGAGCCAGCCTCTTGCCCGACGTGGATCGTCCGGCGCTTCTCTGGACCATCGATCTCGATGCGAGCGGCGCGGTCCAGGAGTCGCGCCTGGAACCGACCGTGGTCAGAAGCCTTCGTGCGTACAGCTATGCCGAGGTTCAGTCGGCGCTGGACTCGGGGAGCGCGGAAGAGCCGCTGCGCCACCTTCGCGAGATCGGCCGGATTCTCGAGGCCCGAGAGGTGGAGCGAGACGGTGTCAGCCTGAATCTCCCGTCGCGCGAGGTAGCCCGCGTGGGAAGCGGTTACGTGTTCAGGTATGAACGGGTCCTTCCGGTGGAGCAATGGAACGCCCAGATTTCCCTGCTGGCAGGGCATTGCGCCGCGACGATCATGCTGGAAGGTGGCATCGGGGTCCTCCGTACGCTTCCGCCGGTCGATCGACGGCGCCGGGCGACGCTGGAGCGAGCGGCCAAAGGCCTCGGCATCGAGTGGCCCAACAAGGCGTCGCTGGGTGACGTCGTTCGGGGTCAGGACGGATCGACGCCGGAAAGCGCCGCCTTTCTCACGCAGGCGACCCACGCGCTCCGTGGCGCCGGATACACCGTTGTTGGCGAAGGCGCTGACGGAGCGGGAGCGATGGAGCACGGCGCTCTGCGGATGAAGTACGCGCACGTGACCGCACCACTTCGTCGGCTGGTCGATCGCTACGCGAACGAGATCGTGGTGTCGCTCTGCGCCGGCAAGCCGGTGCCGGACTGGGCGGCTAAGGGGCTGCCCAACCTGCCCGAAACCATGGCCGACGCCGACCGGCGGTCGGACGCTGTGGAGGCCGCCGTCCTCAACCTCGCCGAGAGCCTGGTGCTGGCGCCCCACGTTGGCTCAACGTTCAGGGCGACCGTCATCGACGCGGAGGAAGATCACGCAAGGATCATGCTGCGCGACCCGCCGGTGGTCGAGAAAGTGAAAGCGGACGGCGTGGAGCTGGGCACCATGGTCGAGGTGCGTCTGGTCGAGGCCGATCCCGCGCGACGCAGCATCACGTTCGAGCTTGCCTAGTCGCTACGTGCCGGCGTAGCGGGGTGCTTCGCTTTCGCCCATGTAGGTCCACGTCAGCAGGCAGCGAAACGCCGTCATGAAGTCATGCGACTCGAATCGCACCGTTCTCGGGCCGACGCGCTCGGTGAACGGCACCAGCGCGCAAAGGTCCGCAATTCCAGTGTTGAGCACATCGGCTTCCAGCACGAACGGCGGTTCCGGAACGAACGCCTGGAAGTCGCCTGCACTTCCCACGACCTCCACGGCGGCCTGTTTGATCCCTTCCCGCGCCGCCGCGGGATGGAGCGTCCTCGCCACCCCGCGTCCCTGTGAATGCTTCACGACGAGGGTCCGGACGCCCGGTATCTGTTTCTCCGCTTGCGCGCACGCCTTGTCGTCGCCGGTAACAAGCCCGACGGGCAC
>DATABA010000107.1:0-1739 GCA_036259835.1 Actinomycetota bacterium | reverse complement strand
CGGGCGGGTGCTCGGGGACGAGTGGTTCGTGTTCTACAACCAGCTCAAGAGCCCGGACGGTTCCGTGGAGCACACCGGTGACAACCTCACCGGCGAGGGCGACGGCGACGACGAGTCGCTCCTGATCGACCTCTCCAAGGTCCCGCCCCAGTGCGACAAGATCGTCTTTCCCGTCTCCATCCACATGGCCGACGAACGCGGCCAGACCTTCGGCCAGGTCAGCAATGCCTTCATCCGCGTGGTGAACCAGGCGGACGGCCAGGAACTCGCCCGCTACGACCTCAGCGAGGACGCCTCCACGGAGACCGCGATGATCTTCGGCGAGGTCTATCGCTACCAGAGCGAGTGGAAGTTCAGGGCCGTTGGGCAGGGGTACGCGTCGGGGCTGCGGGGCATCGCTCTGGACTTCGGGGTCAACGTCTCGTAACGCGATATGAGCAAAAGCCGGGGCCCCGTGGGGTGCGAAGGGGGGCCGACTAGACTTCGGCTTCAAAAGTTCGTAAAGCCGGGTACGGCACGGGAGAGACCCGTACACACACGATTGGGTAGCCAGTGCTTCTGAAAACCTTCGGGTGGTCGTTCGCGGTCACCGCGCTCGGCCTGGTCGCAGCGGTCCTCTACGGAGGGTGGGCCGCCTTCGGGCTCGTGGCGATCCTGTCCGTCCTCGAGATCTCGCTGTCCTTCGACAACGCGGTGGTCAACGCCGGAATCCTGAAGAAGATGAGTGCCTTCTGGCAGAAAATCTTCCTCACGATCGGCATCCTGATCGCCGTGTTCGGCATGCGGCTGGTCTTCCCCGTCGTGATCGTCGCTCTCAGCGCGCAGCTCGGGCCGATCGAGGCCGTCGACCTCGCGCTCACCGACAAGGACCAGTACCAGCAGTACGTCACCGACGCCCACCCGTCGATCGCCGCCTTCGGTGGCATGTTCCTGCTGATGATCTTCCTTGACTTCATCTTCGAGGACCGGGACATCAAGTGGCTCGGCTGGCTGGAGCGCCCGCTGGCCAAGCTCGGCAAGGTCGACATGCTGTCGGTCTGCATCGCGCTGATCGTCCTGCTGATCTCCGCGATGACCTTCGCGACCCACGCCCACCAGCACGGCGGCACGCACGTCGACAAGGCGGAGACGGTCCTGCTCTCCGGCATCGCGGGCCTGATCACCTACTTGATCGTGGGGGGTCTCTCCGGCTACTTCGAGGGCAAGCTCGAAGAGGAGGAGGAACGCGAGCACGAGCAGGAGGAAGAGGCCGTCCGCGCCGGCAAGCCGCGCTCCGCGGTCGTCGTGGCCGGCAAGGCCGCGTTCTTCATGTTCCTCTACCTGGAGGTCCTGGACGCGTCCTTCTCCTTCGACGGCGTGATCGGCGCCTTCGCCATCACCAACGACATCGTCCTGATGGCCCTCGGCCTCGGCATCGGCGCCATGTACGTCCGGTCGCTCACGGTCTACCTGGTCCGCGAGGGCACCCTCGACGACTACGTCTACCTGGAGCACGGCGCGCACTACGCGATCGGCGCGCTCGCCATGATCCTGCTGGTCACCATCCGGTACGAGATCAACGAGTTCATCACCGGCTCGGTCGGCGTCATCCTGATCGCCTGGTCCTTCTGGTCCTCCGTCCGCCGCAACCGCGCCCTGGCGGCGGCAGAGGGCAACGCGGGCTCGGACGACAAGACCGAGGTCTCGTCCGGGGTGTGACAGCCCTCCGGGTGAGGAACGCTCTGTGCGGGGCGGGCCCC
>DATABA010000106.1:0-6115 GCA_036259835.1 Actinomycetota bacterium | reverse complement strand
CCCGGCTCGCCGACGCCAGGTCCGCGAGCGACCGCTGGTAGCGCGCCACGCAAACAATTCGGTGGGCGCTGGTGGTTTCGAACCACCGACCTCCGCCTTGTAAGGGCGGCGCTCTACCGCTGAGCTAAGCGCCCGTTCGTTGAGGAAGTTCCGCTAGCAGCGTACAGACCGTCGAACCCGACGAAGCGTCGCTCACAATCGAGCCCCTGGCTGCGACGCCGGACGAGCGCCCCTTCAGTCTCCTTGGATCGGCTCCACCCACCCGGCTCGCCATTCCGGAGCTGTAAATGGATCCGCAAAGTAGTGCCTAGCCTTGGCAACCCTTCCATCTCGAAGATCCAGGATTGCCACCAGATGAGTGGACTCTCCGGAGGGGTACGTCAATGACCCTTCGACGGTGTAGGTGTCGCCGGCGCCGTTGATCCGAACGATGGTGAAGGACGGCGAGGTAACCCACCTGTCCTCGCTTCCCACGATCCTGCGGGTCTTCGCTTCAGGAAGGCCTCCCGGATACGCCTGATGAATCTTGACGTAGTTCTGGTGGCCGCGTATTCGCTCTCCGGACTGAGGCCAGTCCTCGATGTAGTCCGGATGGCGCAATCGCTCGAGGACATCGAAGTCCATTGGAAAGGCCCGCATATAACGCTCAACGATCTGGTGGTTGCTCGATTCGCTCACTCTCGCCGCCTCCGTAAAAAAGCGTGTCACAAATCCGGAGCGGATTCTGCCTGCAGCGCCATATGACCACACTGCCGGCAGATCACCTCACCAAGCATGGCAGACAGCCTCGTGCTCCCACACTGCTCGCAGCGGTCAAGGCTTGCCGTCCAGTCCGGCCGCTCCGCCTGGCACTCCGGACATACCAGCACTTGCTGGCCGCCGGCCACCGCCCGGCTCCACGGCCGCGATTTCTTGTCGGGGTCGTACGTCGCCCGTCCGCAGAACATGCAGGACGCGCGCGCGGGTTCACCGAGATCCCTCACGGTCGCGATGGTATAGCGTCAGGCACGATTTCTTCCTTGGAGGTCCCATGGACAAGTTCGAAACCATTCGGTACGAAGTCGAAGAGCACATCGCCACCATCACGCTCGCCAGACCCGACAAGCGAAACGCCATGAACCAGGCGATGTTCCTTGAGCTTGGAGAAGCCGCCGAACTCGCCAACAACGACACCGACGTTCGCGGCGTTCTCCTGATAGGCGAAGGGCCGTCGTTCTGCGCCGGTATCGATCTCGCGCTCCTTGCCGAGCTCGGCGGCATGGGCGCCGGCTCGACCGAGTTCGGCATGTTCATCCAGATGGCACAGCGTCCGTTTCGCCTCCTGGCCACCATGGGGAAGCCCACCATTGCCGTCGTTCAGGGCCACGCCCTCGGTGCCGGGTTCCAGCTCGCGCTGGCGTGTGACCTTCGGGTCGCGTCGCCGGACGCGCGGTTCGCCATCCTCGAGCTCCAGTACGGGATCATTCCTGACCTGGGAGGCTCTCACCACCTCGCCCGAACCGCCGGAGCGGCCGTGGCGAAGGAACTCGTGTGGGCGGCAAGAACGATCGACGCCGCCGAAGCGTTTGGTCTGGGGATCGTGAACCGACTTGTGGACGATGACCGACGGATGGAAGAGGCCCAGAACCTGATGCGCAGAGTGACCTCCCATTCCCCCATTGCCGTCTCGCAGGCCAAAACCTTGATCAACCGGGCGCACGAGACGCCGATCGAGTCCCAGTTCGAGCGAGAAGCAATTGCCCAAGCGACATGTCTTCAGAGCGAGGACCATCGCGAAGCGGTGGCTGCGTTCATGGAGCAGCGAGCGCCGCAGTTCAAGGGGAAATGAAAAAGGGCGCCGCCCGTCCGGGACGGCGCCCGTCGATTCGGACCTCCTAACGCTGAGGAGGGCACTCCTCTGGAGCCTGGCCCGGCGTGTTCGCAGGCGGCAATGGAGGATCGAAGTGTGGGTTCCGATCCCTCTGCGCTGCGAAGGCCGTCTGATTATTTCCCGGCTCGCCCGCCTGCTCTGGAGCGCATTCATCCGCCGGGACGGCGACGTGATGGAAGGCCAACGCGGGCGCCGGCACAGCAAGAACTCCTGCAAAAAATGCCGCCGCAAGCACTCTCTTCACGGGCTTCATTTCGTGCCTCCTTCGATCTGACACGTGTAGGTACCGTCACGCATCATCAGGCAAACAGCTCCTTCGCCGCCTGACGAAGGTCGTCCACGCCCCTGATCTCGTCGTCGTAGAGCGGTAACACACCGCGTACGCGGTTTTCGAAGTCTTTCCGAATCTGCCCGAGGTATGCCTCTTGCATGGCGATTCGATTCCGAACGAATTCGGGAGCGCTGGCCGGATCCTCAGTTCGGATCACGCCGTTCACCACCACTCCCCCGACCGGGATCCCGAAGTCGTTGAACCAGCCGATGAATCGTCGGATCACCGCGATCGGCAGCGCCTCGGGAAGCGTCACGAAGAAGAACTGTGTCTTCTGCGGATCGGTCAACAGATCGCGAGCGCGGCCGATTCGCTCACGGAACTCCACCAGGTACTCCATCAGCGGGTCCTGTTCCTTTTTCTTCGTGAACGAAAGCAGCTCGCGAAGCGACTGCGCTTCCTCTCGCGACTTCACCATCTTGTTCACCCACAAGCCATAGACCTTCGACATGCCGAGAAGCCTGCGCGCGTTCGCCGTCGGCGCGGTGTCGAATACGTAGATGTCGTACTCGTCGCGGAAGATGAGGTCGATCATGTTCTCGAACATGGCCGACTCTTCGAACGCGGGGTTCATCGTTGCCGCCTCGACGAACTCGTCTGCCCGCGTCGAAATCTCGGCAAACTTCAGGAACCACTGGATCTTCTCCCGAATCTCCTTCTTCGATCGCTGGATGGCCTCGGTGGTGTCGATCTCGTAGGCCCACAGGTTCTCCGCGCCCTGCACCTGTGTGGCCTTCCCGTACACGTCCTGTTCCAGAAGACCCGAGAGGCTGTGGACAGGGTTGGTCGAGGCCAAAAGCGTCCGTTTCCCCTGCTCGCCGAGCCAGACGGCCATCATCCCGGCCATCACGGTCTTGCCGACGCCGCCCTTTCCTCCGAAGAACGTGTACCGGAGGTTCGGATGCGAATCGAGGAACTGCCGGATGGATTCGCCCGCCTCGGCGGTTTTCTCCATCGCCGCCTCGATCTGTTCCGCGGTCGGCGTCTGCTCGGCGGTCGGCGTCGTCGTGTCGGCCATCGTGACTCCTATCCCTCTCCAAAGAGACGCTGCGCCACGCGCTCAATCATCGGCAGCCCCGTGATGTCGCGTTCGAGCTCGGGGACCTGTGCCAGAACCTGAGCACCGAATTCTCGGTCGATCCTCTCCATGTATTTCCGCTGCATCTCGATTCGGTTCTTCAGGTATGGGGGCACCTCGCCGGTGCTCAGCTCCTCCGGCAGGACGCGGTTCACCACGTAGCCACCGATCGGGACGTCGAACTTCGCGAACATCTCCGCGGCTTTCTTCGTGTCCAGCAGGATCATCTCCTCGGGCACCAAGACGAAGAAGAACGCGGTCTTCTGCCGATCGGTCAGGATCTTCGAGGCCGCGTTGATCCGCCCCCGGATGTACTGGAGCTCGCCCAGGATGAGGTCCTCTTCGGCCTCGTTCTCGCGGCGCATACGCGCCGCCACCTCCTGGTACTCCTGCATCTCCTCTCGTAGGCGCGTGATCTTGGAGATCCACTCGTCGTAGACCTTCGCCATGGACAGGTAGTAGAGCGCGTGCCCCAGCGGCACCAGGTCGTAGATGTAGAAGTCGTATTCGCCCTGCACCACGATGTCGACCACGGAGTCGAAGATCGCGCTCTCCTCCATGGCCGGCTCGGCGGACGCCGCTTCGATGTAGTCCTCGATCTCATCGGGGACGCTGTCGAGCGCCCACATCTCCTTGATCTTCTGCCGGATCTCGCCCTGGTACTCCTTGATGTGACGGTCGGCGTCGATCTCCTGGGCCCAGAGGTTGTCCATGATCTTGACGGCGCCCTTGCCGAAGATGTCCTGCTCGAAGATGTCCGACAGGCTGGCCTGCGGGTCGACAGAGAAGACGAGGACGCGGTGTCCCTGCTGGGCCAGCCAGTAGCCGGTGGCCGCGGAGAACGTGGTCTTCCCGAGCCCCCCTTTCCCGCCGAACATCACATAGCGGCGTTCGGGGTGTTGCTCGAACACCTGCGCCAGGTTGCGGGCCGACGTGACGGTCTCGGTCGGCCCTGTTCCCCCTTTCTGCGCTTCGGTTCTCGCCATCGGTCTAGAAGATCGCGTCTGTGACGTCCTTCTCCCGAAGCATTCGCCGCTTCCACGTGGTGATTTGCGGCACCACGTAGGGCATCAGGCGAAGCGAGTAGTAAGGAGGAAGGATCGGCACCCCGAGAAGGTCCCCCATCGTGATCAGGATGAACAGGTGCTCCATGCTGGCCCGCGTACGAAGGGCGTGCCGCGTCATGTCATGGGCGGCCATCCCGTAGGTGACCTCGCGCAGCTTGCCGAAAAACCCCTTGCCGCGGCGCCGCCCGGTTTCCTTCTCTGTGCCGGGCTCCTGGTGACCCGGCTCCTGCGTCTCAGCCATATCGGTCACACCCCGTGGAGTTCGTGTTCGTGGTCTTCTCCAAACCCTCTCTCTCTCAGTACCCGTCTTTTCCACGTCGAAATCTCCGGAACCACAAACGGGAGCAGCCGAAGCGAGTAGTACGGCGGGAGGACGGGAAGCCCGATCATGTCGCCGAGCGTGATGGCCATGAACACGTTTTCCATCGACGTGCGCATCTCGATGGCGTGGCGTTCGAACTCGTACCCGGCCATGCCGAAGAGGAAGTCGCGGAGGGCCTGCCTGCGGCCTCCCCGTCCGGCATTTCCCCGATGACGCGTCCGGTTCCTCAACCCGGGCCTCCAGAAGCTGCTGATTCGGGTTCCGACTTATAGATTGCCACTGCCGTGTTCGGGCTGCCGCTTCTTGGGGCTCTCCTGATCGTGCTGATGGTCGTCGTTCTCCTCTGGTTCGCGATCGGGACGCAGCGGAACATCCGCAAGGGCAACGACATTCTTCGGTGGCTCCAGCCAGGACTTCGGCTTCTGGGCAGGCGAACCCGGCTCCGGTGGCTGGGGAGCTCCGCGGTCCAGCTCAACATCGACGATGCGCACGAGCCGTTCCGCCAGGCAGAAGTGGTGGTCGTGCTGGAGCCCCGCGACCTGGGCGTCCTGTGGGCCCGGGCGAGAGCCCGCGGGAGGCGCGACTTCCTCATCCTTCGGGGACGTCTGGCCAAATCCCCGCGATTCGAGCTGGAGGCCGGGGACCGGCGCGGCTGGACCGGGCTCGAGCGCGTGCGCCGCGTCGACCGCGACGCCTGGTACGAGGCCGACTGGGACGACGACGATGTCCAGGTTCTTCATGGGCCGGCGGCCGACGCCGACGTGGCTCGCGATGCTTGGAACCGGCTGGCGGCCGTGTCAGGCGGAGTGTGGAGACTGTCGATTCGCCGCGAGTCCCCTCAACTGGAAGTCCACGTCCTTTATCCCGACATCGCCTCCGCAGACTCGAAGGCTATCTTCGAGTCGTTTCGCGACGCGGCGAAGACCGTTATGTAGCTCGCGGAGCGTCCCGCCGTTCGACCAGATGCTTCAGGACGAGCCTTCGCCACCGGCGGTGACGATATCGGTAAAGGAGCCGAGCAAAGGCAGCAACCAGCGGCGTGAGATCACCGGCGTCTATCTCGACGACGTCGTGATACCGACATCGCGCGTTGTCTAGCGGCTCGACGCGGAGGGTGTGACGCCAGGACCGGATCACTCCGCCATGCTCGCGGCTCTTCATCGTCATTTCGTCGTGGTCGATCGACTCCAGAGTCGCATGGTGCCGATGTAGAGGGATGACGTGGAAGAGGAAGATCCATCCGCTTCCAGACTCGCCTTCTCGATACGGCTCGGTTCTCCCTTCCAGTGAAGGTATCCGGAACAAGCCGCGAACCACATACAAGAACGATGCTGGGTGCTGAAGCGCTTCCCACACCCGGCCGGCGGGGGCTGGAAAAACCGATGCCACGTGAACGGTCTTCATCTCGCCCCCTAAGCACCGTACAAAAAGGGGGCCGCAGCCTAAA
>DATABA010000105.1:0-5475 GCA_036259835.1 Actinomycetota bacterium | reverse complement strand
CGCCGGCGACCTCAGAATCGAGCGGCTCGCCACGCTCGAACAGCCGTGGGGAATGGCGTTGTTGCCGGACGGACGGCTGCTGATTACGGAGAAGCCGGGGCGCCTGCGCGTCTGGGCGAACGGCAGTTTGTCCGAGCCGGTCGAGGGTGTGCCGAGGGTGGTTTACCGCGGCACCCCGTCCGAACAGGGCGGGCTGATGGACGTCGAGGTTGACCCCGACTTCGCGCGCAACGGCCTCGTCTACCTCTCCTACTCGGAGGCCGCCGACGAGCAGCCGGCCGGCCTCGCCGAGACGGGCGACCCGCGCTTCGGCGGATACCTCGACAAGACGGACAACATCCCGAGGGGCGGCGCCGTCGCGCGCGGCAGGCTGGAAGGCAACCGCCTGCGCGACGTGCAGGTCATCTGGCGGCAGGAGCCGAAGACGGTGGGGCGGGGCCACTTCGGGAACCGACTCATCTTCGCGCCGGACGGGAAGCTCTTCATCACCTCCGGCGACAGGATGCGCTTCGACCCGGCCCAGAGCCTCGCGTCGAACCTCGGCAAGTTCGTGCGCATTAACCCGGACGGGTCGGTCCCGAACGACAACCCCTTCGCCGGGAAGGAGGGCGCGCGCGGCGACATCTGGAGCTACGGCCACCGCAACGTCCTCGTCGCGGCCGTCGGCGGATACGGAAGAAGCGAACTGACGCCGGGGTCCGACATCGACCTAATGTTCCTGTTTCGCGGACGGAATAGCGAAGCGGCGCGCCTCGCATCATCGGCGGTCCTGTATCCGTTGTGGGATGGAGGCTTTCGCGTCAGTCATTCCGCTCGAACTGTGGCCGACTGCCGCGCGGAGGCACGTCGCCGATTGGACTCACTGACCGCGCTGCTGAGCATCCGGCGCCTTGCCGGATCGGCGGGTCTCGTCGCCGAGGCGAGCGACGCGGCTCGCGGAGTTGTTCAGAAAGCGCCACGGAAATTCCTCGCTCAGGTCGAGAAGTCACGAGAGGAGCGGCGCACCCGGTTCGGTTCGATGTCACGCGCGTTGGAACCCGACCTGAAGGAAAGCCTCGGCGGGCACCGGGACGTCCAGGTTCTTACTTGGGTTGTGAAGGCGCTCACGGAAAGGAGCGAGCAAGTCGACGACCTCGAAGCGCTGTCGTCCTCGGGTCTCCTCGGCGCGAACGACACGTCGAAGATCCGGCGAGCGCTCGACGTGCTCCTGCAAACTCGAACAGCTCTTCATCGCGTGGCCGGCGCGTCGTCAAACCGTCTGCTGGCCGAGCATCAACACGCCGTCTCGGGACTTCTCGGATACGGAAGCGAACGTGATTGGGAGGGGCGCGATGCATTGATGCGTGACCTCTGCATCGTCGGCCGGCAGGTGGAGATGGCGACCGAAGCGGTGCTCGCCCGAGCCGCTCGGTCGGGGCGGCAGGGTTCGACTGCCTCGCTTGATCTGTCGAACAGGAGCACATTCGCGCGCTCAGTCATGGAAGCGTTTGCCCAGGTTGCGGAAGGCGGAACCGCGCTGGGGCCGCAAGAGCAGGCTGCGGTCGAGGACGAAGGGACGCGGCACGGGGACCTCCCTTGGACGCCGGAAACCTTATCGGCGTTCCTCCGAATCCTTCGATCGGGAGAAGCCGGTTCGCGTGCCCTGGAAGTGATGGACTCTCTCGATCTGCTGCCGCGATTCATTCCCGAATGGCACCACGTCCGAGGGCGTCCGCAGCGCGACCCCTATCACCGGTTTCCCGTCGACGTTCACCTCTTCACGACGGCCGCGGAGACGGCGCGCTTGCTGAGGGGGGCCGATGAGGCGTTTGACGTCGAGGCGGCTTTGCTGATCAAAGATGCCGATGCGCTCCTCCTCGGCGCGCTGCTTCACGACATCGGAAAGGTTGGAAGGGGGTCGCATGTGGCGGCCGGGAGCGAGATCGCCGCGCAGGTGCTCACCAGGATGGGCGTCGCGGATCACGTCCGTCGCGACGTGGTGTTCCTGGTTGAGGAGCATCTCTTGCTCTCGGATACGGCGACGCGGCGAGATCTCGAGGACGAAGATCTCGTCCTTCACGTCGCCGCCCGAGTCGGTGACGCCCGGCGTCTTGCCATGCTCTACCTGGTCACGGTGGCCGATGCTGCGTCCACCGGCCCCGCCGCGTCGACTCCCTGGCGGATGACCTTGGTTCGCGAGCTCGTGGCGAAGGTCAACCGAGCGTTCGAGCGCGGCCTCATGGACCGGGGTCGTGCGGAGCGGCTTCGGCTTGCGGAAGCACGTGTGCGCGAGGCGTTGACAGAAGCGCGGCCCGAGGACGCCGAGCGTTTCTTGTCTTCCGTGCCGCCTTCGTACCTCATGTCCGTTGAGCCACCGGATGCGCCTGCGCACCTGAACCTAATCGAGCCTCGGCCCGGCGCGAACGAGCTGCGGACGCATTTGCGACCGGGGCGGTACGCGGGAAGCGCGATCCTCGCCGTGTCGGCAGAGGACCGAGTCGGTCTACTCGCGTCAATAACCGGCGCGTTGACCTTGGCCGGGTTCTCGATCCACAGTGCACGCGCCTTCACAACGGCGGAAGGTGTCGCCCTCGACATATTCGAGATCAGAAGCGCTTTCGAGGAGGAGATCACGGAGGAGAGGTGGGAGCGACTGAGGTCTCGAATGACCAGGGCCGCCGACTTGGGTCGGCTCGAAGCAGAGGTTCGCTCCCTTCGCGAACACTATCGGCCGGTCTCGACGGACGTTCCTGTTGAGGTGCGTGTCGATCAGGAGGGCTCCGACTTCTACACGCTGGTCGAAGTGCATGGGCCGGATCGGATGGGCCTGTTGTTCGATCTGGCCAGGACGTTTTCCGAGCGGGGCATTGACGTCCACGCAGCTCGGGTCGCCACGTACGGGCCGCGCGTGGTCGACGTCTTCTACGTGACGGACAGCTCGGGCCGGAAGGTCTCCGACCCGAAAATCCTCGACGGGATGGTGGCGGCCCTTTCGGAAGCTGCGGGGCGGCAGTGATTCTTTCGGCTCAGACCTCAGCGCTCGCGAGCGCGAATTCACGAAATCGTTCCGCGAAACGCGGTCCGAGTCCACCTTCCTCGTGTTTGAAATAGCAGTAGACGTCGGTCCCCGAGCGCAGCGTGTCGGAGATCCTCCTGCCCCGATCGCGTAGCTCGTCGTCCGAGTAGTCGGTCTTTCTCAACCGGAGGTAGACGAACGGCGTCGCCGGGAGGCTTGCGGGCCACGCGGTGTCCTCCGTCTCGGCCACGCACCACGCGGCGTGTTGAGAGGCCAGCACTTCCTTGGCCGCGCCCCATGACGGGTGGCGAAACTCGAACGCGTAGCGAGGGCCCGGCGGAAGGAATCCCAGGAACGACTCGATCAATGAACGGTCGAAGGGAAGATTCGGCGGGCATTGAAAGAGGATGACTCCGAGCTTCGGCCCGAGGAGCTTGGCCCGCTCGAGGAAGTCGGACACTGCTAAGTCGGCATCCGCCAATCGCAGCCAGTGGGTGATCCGCTGATGCGCCTTCAAGGTGAACACGAAGTCGTCGGGGACCAGGTTCCGCCAGTTCGATAGAGCTGGCTCCTCCGGTTGTTTCCGGAACGTGTAGTTGATCTCCACGGAGTTGAAACGCTGGGCGTAGTAGGGAAGCATGTCGCGCTGCTTCAGCTCTTGCGGGTAGAACGAACCGCGCCACTCGTCATACGCGAACCCCGACGTCCCGACGTACAGGTTCCCGGCCACGACTTGATTCTCGCATCGCCGACCGCCGGCGCCTTTCGGATAATCGGGGTATGAGCGGACGGCAAGCAGAGGTGGCGGGCGAGCAGATCCAGATCCCGTTCCGGGAGCGGACTGTTTCGGCAATATGGCGAGAACAGCAAAACGCGATTGCGGTGGTTGTGATTGCTCACGGCGCCGGGAACGACATGCGGCACCCGTTCTTCGACGGCATCGCCGATGGTCTGGCTGCTGAGGCCGTGTCAACTCTCCGGTTCAACTTTCCCTACGCGGACGACGGACGCCGAACGCCCGACCGGCCGGCCGTCTTGATGGAAACGTGGCGTGCGGCTCTCGACGTCGCGGAGAACCGGGGTGGCGGCATTCCGGTCATCGCTTCTGGTAAGTCGCTCGGCGGGAGGATGGCGTCCATGGTCGCAGCGGAGCAGGGCGACGAATTCCCCGGGCGCGGCTTGATCTTCTTCGGCTATCCCCTACATGCACCGGGGAAAACCGATCGGCTTCGTGATGGCCACCTCTCAGAGGTGCGTGTGCCGATGCTCTTCATTCAGGGCGACGCCGACTCGTTGGCGCGATTCGATTTGATAGAGGGAGTCATCAAGCGATTGAAGCCGCTGGCGCGGCTGCACCGGATAGACGGAGGCGACCACTCGTTCCGCGTGCGCGGTGCGCGGCGAGGCGATTTCGACATCGGCCGTGAGGTCGCTGCGGTTGCCGCTTCTTTCGTTCGCGAGGTGGTGTTGCAGTGAACAGCAGAGGCGGTCGTGGGTCTCGACCAGCCTGATGCCTCGGCGGCACCGCTCCGGGCGAGAGCGAGCAAGGACGCGCCCTCCCTCCACCTCGCTCACGGGGGCGGCTCCGGCATGGGCAAGGGCGGACGGATTCACCGTTCAGCCGGTTACAGGAGCTGTTCACCGGACGTATCGGTGTCCAGGGTGTCAGCAAGAAATTCGACCGGGGACGCCCCATTTCGTTGTGGTCGCCGATGGCGACGTGGAGGGGAGGAGGCACTGGCACACGCAGTGCTGGCGACAGGAGGTTCGGCGGCGAACGTAACCGACTGCGGTCGATCTAAAGCATCGAGAGTTGCTCCGGCGGACCCTGCTTTTCTCGATGACGGATCCGCCGGGCGTTCAGGGGGTTCGACGCTCCAACGCCGAATTTCCGCGCGAGCTCGTGTACACGCTCGCTGATCTCCTCCTGGTACGCCTTGGGCGCATAGGCCGATCTCGGGTAGAGCTTTTCGTATCGCTGAGCCAGATCGGGATGGTTTTCCGAGAGCCACTTCATGAACCACTCCCGGGCGCCGGTGCGGAGATGGAGGACGATCGGCGAAACGTGCGTCGCTCCCGAGTCCGCGATCGCCTTCACCGTGGCGGCAAGCTGCGACGGCGAGTCGGTCAGGAACGGGAGGATCGGCGCCATGAGAACGCCGCAGGGTATTCCTGACTCGTTGAGGGTTCGGCAGACCTCGAGCCGCCTCAGCGGATTGGGGGTTCCCGGCTCGACGGCTCGCCAGAGGTCTCGGTCGACGAAACCAACCGACACGTTTGTCCCGACGTCAGCGACTTCCGCGGCCTGTTGGAGCAGATCGATATCGCGAAGGATCAGCGAACCTTTCGTAAGAATGGAGAAGGGGTTCTCGAAATCGCGGAGCGCAGAAAGGATTCCGCGCATCAGTCGATAGCGACCTTCAGCTCGCTGGTACGGATCGACATTGGTCCCCATCGCGATGTGCTCGCCCTTCCACGAC
>DATABA010000104.1:0-4075 GCA_036259835.1 Actinomycetota bacterium | reverse complement strand
ATGCCGTGGAGTTCCTGCGCCAGCGCCGACGAAACAGGCTCGGAGCTCGACGGCAGCAGGTGATGGGCCTCGTCGACGATGACCCAATGCGGTCGCCCGATCCGAGCCCGAAGCTCCTGAAGGCGAGGCAAGAGCACACTGAAGAAGTCCGGGCGATCGAGCAGTCGAAGTCCCACCAGGTTCACGACCAGGTTGTCCTGTGATGACTCCAGATGTCGAATGACCTCGTCGACATCGGGTGGCCGGTCCGCCGCTCCCAGTACGTCCGCTGCTTCGAAGGTTCCATAGTCCCCCTCGGGATCGATCAGGCAGAACTGATAGCCGGTCTCGACGAGGCGCTCGAGGAACGCCGTGTTCAACGTGGATTTGCCGCTGCCGGAGGGGCCGGCGACCAGGACGTTCGCGTAGAACTGGGTGACGGTGACCGGTTTGTCTTCGTCAATCGTTCCGATGGGAACGTCGTGCCGAGCGATCCCAGACTCGAGACGCCGAAGGTCGTCCTCAACCAGCATGTCGATGAGCTCGGTCACGCCTTCTCCATGCGGGTTTTCCGTGACGAGGTCGCATCGCTCCTTGAGGGTGGGAAGTGCGTTGGCCACGGCCACCGAACATTCGCAAATGGAAAGAAAGGCGTGGTCGTTTTCGGCGTCGCCGACGCCCACAACGTTGTGCGGCGAGAGCTTCATCTCGGCCAGCGCCTCCCGAAGGCCCGCCGCCTTGCTCATTCCGGAGGGCAGCACCATCACCGCGCCCTTGTTGAACACGATGTGCAACTCCAGACCCAGTTCGTGGATGGCCTCCATCACGGCCGTTTCGTGAGGCTCCCACGTGGCCACGATGACCCGCCCAACCGAGAATGGTTCGACCTTCCTCTTCTTGAGCTCCTCGATGAACTCGGGCGGGGGAGGCTCGGCCAGCGTCTTTTCCTCGCGCGTTCCGGGCCGGTAGATGAGGGCGCCGTTCTCGGCCACGACGCGGTCGAACAGCTCGACCTGCGGAAAGACCTGAAAGAGATCCTCGAGCTCACGACCCGTCACCAGGATGATCCGACGGCCGGACTCGCGGGCCCGCTCCATCGCTCGAAGCGTCGACTCGGAGACCTGGCCGTGGTGGGCCAGGGTGCCGTCGTAGTCGGTCGCCAGGCCCAGAAACCGCACGCCGCGCCCGACTACAGGTTGCCGCGTTCGGCTTGTTCGCGCTCGATAGCCAGGAACAGCTCCTTGAAGTTTCCGAGGCCGAAGCCCCTGGAGCCTCGCCGCTCGATCAGCTCGTAGAAGACCGTCGGCCGGTCCTGGACATTCTTCGTGAAGATCTGAAGGAGATATCCCTCTTCGTCGCGATCCGCCAGGATCCCCAGGCGCTCGACATCCGAGTACTCCTCCTCGATTGCACCGACCCGGTCCCAGATGGACTCGTAATACGTGGTTGGCACGCGGATGAACTGAACCCCCCGTTCCTTCAGCGAATCGACGGTCGACACGATGTCGTCGGTGGCCATGGCGATGTGCTGGACACCAGGACCCCGGTAGAACTCGAGGTACTCGTCGATCTGGCTCTTCTTCTTCCCGGGGGCGGGCTCGTTGATCGGCAGCTTGACGCGGCCCTTGCCGTCCCACATCACCTTCGACATCAGCGCGGTGTATTCGCTCGAGATCTGATCGTCCCGGAAGTGGACCAGCT
This sequence comes from Actinomycetota bacterium, assembly GCA_036259835.1. Classification (GTDB taxonomy): domain Bacteria; phylum Actinomycetota; class UBA4738; order UBA4738; family UBA4738; genus JALYGK01. The sequence goes on along the minus strand of DATABA010000104.1, from coordinate 2,395 downwards.
GTCCGAAGCCGAGAACGTTGGCATAGAAGCGGGCCCACTCGTTCATCTTTCCGAGCTCGACGTTGCAGACGACGTGGTCGATGTTGAGGATGCCGACCGGAGGTTCGTTGTCGGGGATCGGGTCCGCGGCGCGGTAGCCGGGGAGGAACGGGCCGGAATAGTTCTCTCGCTCGACGAACGAATGGATGGTGTCGCCATAGGCGGCGATCGAGGCCCGAACCACCTTTCCGTGCTCATCCTCCATGACGGTGGGCTCGAGGACGCTGGCGGCTCCTCGGCTGGTGGTCTGCTCCCACGCCTCGGTTGCGTCGGGGACCTGGAACGCGACGTCCTTGACGCCGTCGCCGTGGGCGTGAACGTGCTCGGCGATCGGGCTCTCCGGCCCCATCGCCCCGGTCATCACCAGGCGCGCCTCGCCCTGCTCGAGGACGTACGAGGCCCGGTCCCGGAGCTTCGTCTCGGGGCCGGCGTAGGCCGTTATCTTGAATCCGAAGAGCTTGGAGTAATAGGCGGCCGCCTGCCGCGCGTTCCCCACGTAGTACTCCACGTGGTCGATGCCCATCAAGGGCATGAAGTCTTCCTGGTCAGCCTGCACGCTCTGGACCTGCTGCGCCATTGCGATGCCTCCTTGTGAGCCCGGTTCGAATATACCCCTGGCCCTGTTGCTCACCCCCGGTCACGGCCAGGCCGCAAAGACGGTCCCATGCCCGACCTCGGCGGCCCGTCGGAAGCTCTCAGCCACCCGGCGCTCCAGGACGCCTGACCGGAGGTCCGACGCGAGGGCCTCCAGGCCCTTCTGGCGGGTTTCATCGTCGAGCTCGTGCCAGAACGACGTGTTTCGGAGGTATGCCGGACCGGCCAGGTGGAGCGCGTTGGTGTGGAGTGCATTCAATGAGCCGTCGACGGTGTCGGTGTACACGAATGGCTCGTGCCGGACGGTCCCGAACCCCGCCTCCTTCAAGAGCCGTTCGACCTCACCTGCTGCCACATGGGAAGAGGGAAGTGATTCGAGGCCGAAGTATTCGTGGACGAACAGCGAGGCGTTGTTCTCCTCGGTGAACGCGGTGAGAACGAGCGGACCCTCCCGCATCACCCGCCGGGCCTCTCGAAAGGCGGCGGCAGAGTCCTCGAACAGGTGGATGGCATTGACGACGACGGCGCAGTCACTCGACCCATCCCTGAATGGGAGCCGCCCAGCGTCCCCCCCTACGGATCGACCCGGACCCAGTTTCTCGGCCGCCCGCCGCAGCATTTCGAACTCCACATCCACGATCAGGACTCGGAAGCCTCGCGCCTGCAGGACCTGCGTGTAGTTGCCGGTTCCCCCGGCGATGTCCATGAGCGAGCGACCATCGGGCTGTCCCAGATGACCTGAGAGAGTCCGGACGATCGTGGGACTCGCCCCGCGCGTTCGGTCGTAGGTCTTTGCCTGCTCGGCGTAGTTGCCGGGCCGGCGGTTCATGCTGGCTCGGGAGGCTTGGTTTGACATTGGTCGAATCAGGGCCTAGCCTCTGGTTCGATGATCATCGATTCAACCCCCACCCTCCGATGCCGCGACTGAGCCTGGCGGTCATCGACGATCGCTCTGCGGTCGCCTGCTGTGCACCCATCGCAGCTTCCAGCATGACGCAGGCAGAGGCGGAAGCCACGGCCCACCTGTTCCGGGCGCTCGCCGATCCCGCTCGAATCAGGATCCTGAACCTGCTTCTTTCAGCCGACAGAGAGGTATGCGCCTGTGACCTGGCGCCTGCCACGGGGCTCAGCCAGTCCACGGTCAGTCATCACCTCAAGAAGCTTCTGGAGACAGGACTCGTTCATCGCGAGGAACGAGGAACGTGGGCCTATTACTCGGTCGACCAGACGGCGATGGCTCGGCTTCGGGACGTGGCCGATGTTGGAAAGGGGACGCGATGGCGGAAGTGATGGATCCACGCATCAGAGACGCGGTCCGTGATCGTTACGCGAGGGCTGCTCGTTCGCTCGAACTCACCGCGACAAGCCGATCGGGGTGCTGCGGAGACGGTTGCGGCTGTTCGGCGAGCAGCTCGGACTCACCTGAGATCTGGGGAAGCGCCCTCTACCAGAGCGCTGATCTTGACTTGGCGCCTGAGTCGGCGGTCCTGGCGTCGCTCGGATGCGGGAACCCAACCGCGGTGGCCGAACTTCACGAGGGCGAAGTGGTTTTGGACCTCGGTTCCGGCGCCGGTCTCGACGTTCTCCTGTCCGCCCGCCGAGTCGGACCAAGCGGCAAGGCCTTCGGTCTCGACATGACCGACGAGATGCTGGCGAGAGCCCTCGAGAACAAGGCCCGAGCCGGAGCGACCAACGTCGAATTCCTGAAGGGATACATCGAGGAGATCCCGGTCCCTGCGGCGTCTGTCGACGTGGTCATCTC
>DATABA010000103.1:0-3352 GCA_036259835.1 Actinomycetota bacterium | reverse complement strand
GCCGCGCGACATCGACCGAAAGTGGTACGTGGTCGATGCAGAAGGCGCTGTCCTCGGCCGGCTGGCCGCTCACGTGGCCACCATCCTTCGGGGCAAGCACAAGCCCATCTTCGCCCCCCACGCCGACACAGGCGACCACGTCGTCGTGATCAACGCCCGTGGTGTTCGGGTCACCGGCAACAAGGGTGAATCGAAGATGTACTACCGGCACTCCGGTTATCCGGGCGGCCTTCGAACCATGCCGTTCTCGACGCTCATGACGCGCCACCCCACCCGCGCTGTCGAGCTCGCCGTGAAGGGGATGCTTCCGAAGAACCGGCTGGGACGCGAGATCTTCCGAAAGCTATCGGTCTACGAGGGGACAGAGCACCCGCACGGACCGCAGAAGCCGGTTCCACTCAGCCTTGGCGAGCTCCCGAGGTGGGAAGGGCTGCCGAAGATCGAACCGCCCGCCCCTGTGCCATCGGCCCGGCGTCCGTCGGAAAAGCCCCCAGCGGCTCGCGAAACGGCTGGCGCGGCCCGACGCGGTCGAACCACGACCCGCGAGGCGTCGCCGGCGAAGTCGACAGCTCGAGCCGGTACGGCGAGGACCGGAACCCGGGCGACCGCTGCGGGCGAGGAAAAGTCGACGCGACGACCGGCCGTTCGGCGTGCAGCCGAACGCGTGACGGCCCGCCGCACGCGAAAGGCGGAAGAAAAGACAGAAGGTCGTGGCACGACCCGCGCGGCCAAGAGCACCGGAACCGCGCGCTCAAAGTCGAGCGCCAAGGCCGAACCGTCGAAGACCCGCGGAACACGGCGTACGAAGAAGGAGTCCTAGGTGGCGCAAACAGAGACAACGGCCCCGACGGCGACGGGCCGGCGGAAAGAGGCGATTGCCAGGGTCCGCCTGGTTCCCGGGGAAGGAAAGTTCCTCCTGAACGGCCGACCGCTCGAGCAGTATTTTCCCTCGCGAGCCCACCGAATGTTGATCACCACGCCGCTTCGCCTGGCCGGCCGCGAAAAAGAGCTCGACGTGTTCGCCACACTCGACGGCGGCGGGGTCTCGGGCCAGGCGGGGGCGCTGCGGCAAGGGATCGCCCGAGCACTCATCGCCCTCGACGCGGAACTGCGACCGACCCTGAAACGGGAAGGCCTTCTCACGCGCGATGCCAGAGAGAAGGAACGGCGCAAGTACGGATTGAAGAAGGCCCGGAAAGCACCTCAGTACTCCAAGCGGTAAGACCACTACCCTTCGACCATGCCGAAGCTGTTCGGCACCGACGGTATTCGGGGCATTGCCAATCGCGACCTGACCGGTGAGCTGGCGTTCGCCCTCGGTCGAGCAGCGGTCGGCTCGCTCGGCTCTACCGGCGAGGGCGCTCCACGAGTTCTGGTCGGGCGGGACACGCGCGCGTCGGGAGAATTCCTGGAGGCCGCGCTCGCCGCGGGCATCTGTTCCGCTGGCGGCCACGTCCTGCTCCTCGGTGTGTGCACGACGCCCGGGGTGGCCTTCCTCACAAGAGCCCTCGGGGCGGACGCCGGAGCAGTGATCTCCGCCTCCCACAACCCGGCCGACTACAACGGAATCAAGTTCTTCGGTTCCAGCGGGTACAAGCTCCCGGACGAGGTCGAGCGGCAGATCGAAGGAGCAGTGGACACGGACGCCGGTCCGCGACCAACCGGACGCGGCATCGGGCGGATCGACTCGGTACCAGACGCCAACGAGCGTTACCTGCGGTTTCTCGAGGAAAGTGCCGCCGACGCGCTTTCCGGAATGCGGATCGTTGTCGACTGCGCCCACGGTGCGGCTTCAGAAGCGGCACCCGAGGTCCTGCGCCGACTCGGCGCTGATGTGATTCCGATAAACGACCGTCCTGACGGGTGGAACATCAATGAGCGCGCCGGAGCGACCGTGCCGGAGATGGTGGCGGCCGCGGTCACTGAGATAGCCGCGGACGCCGGTGTGGCTCACGATGGCGATGCGGACCGGGCCATCTTCGCCGACGGCAACGGGAACGTCGTCGACGGCGACCACGTCCTCGCGGCGTGCGCCCTCGACATGAAGGAAAGAGGCGAGCTCGCCGAGAACCTCGTGGTGACCACGGTCATGGCGAACCTCGGTTTTCGAAAGGCAATCGAAGCGGCCGGCATCCGAATGCTCGAGACGAAGGTCGGCGACCGATACGTTCTGGAGGAGATGCTCAAGACCGGGGCCGTTCTCGGCGGAGAGCAGTCCGGACACATCATCTTCCTCGAGCACGCCACAACAGGGGACGGCCTCCTGACCGCGCTGCAGTTCCTGGGACGCGCCCACAGGAAGGGCATGTCCATCGCCGATTTTGCATCCTGCATGACGAGGTTCCCCCAGGTCCTCGCGAACGTGCATGTGGGGGAGCTGAACGGGCTCGCCGAAGCGCGGTCGGTGTGGGAGGCCGTGGCCGCCGCCGAACACGCGTTGGGGGACCGAGGTCGCGTCCTGGTTCGGCCATCCGGAACTGAACCCGTGGTTAGGGTGATGGTGGAGGCCGCCACAGAAGAAGAGGCTCGTACGCACGCCGACTCCATCGCGGAAGCCGTCGTTCAGGCGCTAGGTGCCGGCTGACGCGATCTTTCCCAACCCGTCATCCTCCATATCGACCAGCTAACCCACGCGACCCACAAGGTGATGATGGTCGGAGAGATGATGGTGGCGACTCGGGTAAAGGTCGTCGATTCACCAACGTAGGCCTGCACCACGCCGACCGGGATGGACCACGCCCCGGCAACGGCAACCAGCCAAGCCGCCCAGCGGGCATGCACGCCGCTCGACGCGACGGCGACACCGTAGAGCATGAACGCTACCCCGGCGAACAGGATGTTGAACAGAGACGCCAGAGCGAAATTGATCGTTTCTTCGCCCACGACGACTCGAAGGGCCGCGGCCTTCTCTTCCGCCGGAGCGGCGGCCCACGCATCGGCCAGGTGTTTCGCCGCAACGCCGTCGACGATCACGAGGACCAGCCCTACGGTTACGCCGGCGATCGCGGTCACCAGGCCCATTCGAGCCAGCGCGCCGGGCAACCCACCATCGATCCATAGAGCGATGGCACCGAGGCCACCAAGCATCATGATCAATCCGACGATTATCAACAGATGCACCGCGACCCACGCGCCGCTCTCTGCAATGCTTCGGGCCACTCCTTCGGGGTCTCCGGTTGGCGTTGCGGGGTGCAAAAGGTTTCCGACCATCGCCAGGAGCGAGCCGAGCACACCCGCCGCGCTCCCAAGTCGGAGGATCCAGGCGTTCTCGCTCGTTCGATCAGCCATCGCGAACTCGACAATACGCCGTTGAGGTCGCGGGTCCTCTGAGCGGGGCGGTAGTGGGTCAGTT
>DATABA010000102.1:0-3390 GCA_036259835.1 Actinomycetota bacterium | reverse complement strand
CCGATGGTCAGGACGACGTTTCCCGTCTTCTGTCCCGTCTCGACGTACCGGTGTGCTTCGACCACGTCCTCCATTCGGTAGCGTCGATCGATGACCGCCCGGTACTCCCCAGCCTCGATGAGCTCCTTGAGGAAGATGACGTCCTTCTTTCTGTAGCGCGGTATCGGGAACAAGACCTTCTTGTCGCCGATCCGGGCGGTCCACAGCGCCAGGAACGGATTCTGCGCGCGCGGCCCGAGGTCGGTTGAGCCGTAGATCCCGCCTGGGTTAAGCGACTCCTTACACAGCTTGAACGAGAGTTTGCCGACGGCGTCGAAGATGAAGTCGTACCGCTCACCGCCCTTCGTGAAGTCCTCCTTCGTATAGTCGATGACCCTCTCGGCGCCGAGGGACGCCACGAGCTCGACATTCTTCGTGTCGCAGACCGCGGTCAGGTCTGTGCCGAAGTGCTTGGCGAGCTGGACGCCCGCCGTGCCGATGGATCCGGACGCGCCGTAGATCAGAACTTTCCGTTTCTTTCGAAGGTCGACTCGTTTCAGGAACGACAGTGCCAGGACGACCCCATCGGGCATGGCGGCGGCGTCTTCGAACGAAATACCGGCCGGCTTGTGCGCAACCGGGGCGCGTTCCGGAAGCGTCAGGTACTCGGCGTGTGCACCGGCGGTGCTGGCGCTCACCCCGAAGACGTGATCGCCGACCCGAAATTCCGTGACGGATCCGCCAACGGCTTCAACCTCACCCGCGAACTCCGTGCCCGGGATCTTCCGCCTCGGCCGGATGAGACCGGTGAAGAAGCGGCTGATGAAGTATTCCGCGCTGCGAAGCCCCGTGTCGGTCCGGTTCACCGTCGAGGCGCGGACCCTGATCAGGATTTCGTCATCTTTGGGGACCGGGCGCTCGACTTCCTCGAGTCGAAGGACGTCTGGAGGCCCATACCTGTCGTAGACGACGGCTCTCATGCGGCCTGGCTCGTTGGCGGTCTCCATGTGCGCAGGACATCCTACGAAGCGCTCCAGTCGCAGATAAATGTGAGGGAGGAGCATGGCTTGACCCGAGTGGGCGCGCTTGGGAGGGGTACGCTCAAGAGGACGCTCGGCAAGGAGGCCCGCATGGAAAGCAAAGCGAAGATCTTGGGTCACGCGGCACACGAAACGCTGATCCCATTCCCACTCGGGCTGCTCGTGACAGCGGTCGTCTTCGACGTCATCTTCCTCATCACCGGCGATGGAGAGATCGCCAACGTGGCGTGGTGGATGATCGCCGCCGGCATCGTCGGGGGGCTTCTCGCGGCGCCCTTCGGCTGGATCGACTGGTTCGCCATTCCGAATGGGACTCGGGCGAAGAGCGTCGGGCTCACCCACGGCCTTGGCAATGTCATCCTGCTGATCCTCTTCGCGATCTCGTGGCTCCTGCGGCTTGACGCGCCGGAGGACCCAGGAGCTGTGGCGTTGGTCCTGTCGTTCGCCGGGCTCGTGCTCGGCGCCGTCACCGGATGGCTGGGAGGCGAGCTGGTCGATCGCCACGCCGTCGGTGTGGACGAAGGTGCGCATCTCAATTCGCCGCATTCCCTGTCGGGTCGTCCCGCGGGGGAAGGTGCTCGGAAGTCGACCTGAGCTTGGCTGGTTCGCCAGGAGACGTAAGGGGGCGAAAGCGTGAACGAGACACGAGAACCAACGCAGCCGGAAGAGCTCGGAACGGGTGAGCGGATGGCCACGTACCTGGGTGCCGCTGCGGACGGCATTGCCCGGAAGGTCAAGGGCGAGCACGAAACCGACCTGGGCTCGCACGAACGGGTTCCGCTCGCCGAGGCCGAAAGGATCGTGGAGAAGTGGAAGGATCCGCAAAAGAAGGTGGCTCGGCAGATGCTGGAAAAATACGGTCCGCCGAACGAGGCCACTCCGACAAAGCTCTTCTGGTACCGCAACGGGCCGTGGAAGAAGACCGAGTTGACAGCCGACGCGGTCGAACACCACTTCCCTGCGCCGCATACGGACTTCCTGACTCAGGTCATCGACTACCGCGTGCCGCCCGAGAAGATTCCCGACATCGCGCGCTTCGACGGCAGCATCGTCGTGGATCGCACGAAAGGTGAGGTGGCCGCTCGGTGCGATGCCGAAGCCGCCAACATGCTCGGCATGAACATGGTGCACGAGCTGGTGACCGGAAAGCGGACCGTCGAGGAAGCACGAGAGGCGACGGCGCAAAACACCATCGCGTATGCGACCGGGAGGAGCGCGCCGTATTGCGAGCGCCTCCTGTTCGATGTCCCGGCAGGCGGAACCGAAGACCTCGACGAAAGCATGATCTCGGGCGCGGCCGTTCAGCAGGCCGCCGGGAAGGTGAAGGACCTGCTCACCGGAAGCAAGGAGGAAGCGACCGAGCGTCGCACCGGACCGGCGGATCTGTAGGCGGCGCGGTCTTGCAATTCGATTTCTGGCCTGCTGTCGCCGCCGGCGTTTTCGGCGGCGTCATGATGGAGATGGCGACCGTCGTGCCGCGCGTGGCCGGGCTCGACGTGAAGCTCGACCTTCACCTCATGTGGGGCGGCATGATGCGGCTTCGGAACCCGGCCGCGGGTCTCGCCGGCACCGCCTTCCACCTGCTCATCAGCGCGGCCATCGGTCTCGCCTACGCGGCGGGCGTGAGGTTCGTGTTCGACGTAAACAGCAACCTATGGGCCTGGGGCCTTCTCGGCGGCGTCATTCATTGGGTAATTGGGGGCCTTTTCATCGGCGCCGTTTTGCCGTTGATGGACCCGGACATCTCCAAGGGACTATCGCGTGCGCCGGGGTGGCTGGTCACGAAGTTCGGGAGACGGGATTTCCTGGCGTTCTTCGTCGGGCACCTGCTGTACGGACTGACGTTCGGGATTCTGTACCCCTACTTCGCTTCAGGAGACGGCGGGCACATCGCCTTCTAGGAGGAACGCTTCGATGCTTGACGCTCGAGCTCGGCGTTCAGCTCGCCGCCGATGAGCACCGCGATCGAGCTCAGGTACAACCACAGGACGAGAACCACCACGCCGGCCAGCGGGCCATAGGTCTTGGCGTAGTTATTGAAGCTCGAGATGTAGAGCCCGAAGAGCAGCGATGCGAGGATCCAGAGGAGCGCTCCGATAATGCCGCCCGCGCTCACCCAGTGCCATGTGGGCGACTCACGGTTCGGCCCCAGGTAGTAGAAGATCGAGAACAGGACCATCACAGCGAGCACCGTCAGAACCCATCCGAGGACCGTGAAGAACGCCGAGTCGCCGAACGTGAAGAAGGGCGATGGAACGCCGCCCAGCAGCAGCATCGCCGCAAGGAGCACCAGCGCGATGCCGCGCTTCTTCACGAACTTGCGGTCTTGCCGAACGTCGTACGCGACGTTGAGCCCGGTCTGAAGCGCAAC
>DATABA010000101.1:0-2908 GCA_036259835.1 Actinomycetota bacterium | reverse complement strand
CCAGCATACGGGCTGGGTAAAGCCCCGTAGAGCGCACTTCCTCAACTATGTTCCGCGCCGAACCGATCCCTATCTAGTTACTGCTGCCTGGCTGTGATCGCGGTGGGACGTCCGTTCTAACTGCTCGAACGAAAGGGATGGTCATCAGAGCGCAAGAGCAGGAAGGCGAAACCGCCGGCGTGATCGGTGGACGCCCCGAGCGATGGCAGCCGGCGGAGGTCCTTCACGACACCGCCTCCGTGGCGACTGCCGTCGAGACAAACGGTTCGAGCGACCCCGTCCTCGAGGCCGTAGCGGACGGGCTCTCCGAGCTCATTCCCCACGAGCGTCTCGTGTTGTATGAGCCCGATGGCTCGATTCACATGCTCATGGCCCCCTCGGGAGGTTCCTCGGAGGAGGTGGAGGCGCCCGACGACACCGCCCGCGACGCCGCAATCGTGGGGCGCGTGACCGAAACCAGGGAGCCCCAGCTTCTGAACGAGGTCTATCTCGACGGAGCTGACACGGCCGATGAAGACGCTCAGCGCGTGGCGCCCGAGTCGATCCTCGCCGTCCCGCTGCTTGCCCAGGACCAGCTCAAGGGCGTGTTGTGTCTGAGCCGAAGGGGCGCCGGCCGCGCCTTCAACATCAAGGAGTTCAAGCTGGCCATGCTGTTCGGCGACATGGCAGCGCTTGCCGTCGACCACGCAGAGATTCGCGCGTCATTGGAAGCCGAGGTGGTCACCGATCACCTCACCGGGCTGCACAACCACCGCTTCTTTCAGGAACGGCTGGCGGAAGAGCTCAGCAGGGCGCATCGGCAGCGGACCAGCGTGGCGTTGGTCCTGTACGACATAGACGACTTCAAACGAATCAACGACAGCTACGGGCATCAGATGGGCGATCGCATTCTCCAGAGCGTGGCAGCGGTCTCGCGAGAGACCTCCCGGTCCGAGGACGTCATATGCCGGATCGGCGGAGAGGAGTTCGCGATCATCCTTCCCGGTAGCTCCATCAACGACGCCGCAGCGCTTGCGGAGCGGGTCCGCGAAGGGATCCGGAACGTGTCGATCGAGCCGGTGGGAAGGGTCACCGTCAGTCTCGGTGTGGCGGAGGGTCCCTCGCACGCCTCGAGTCCTCGGGAGCTCATCACGTGCGCGGATTTCGCGCTCCTCGAGGCGAAGCGGACCGGAAAAGATCGAGTCCACGTGTACGCCTCCGACCTCCTCGACGAGGAGACCGAAGGTGCACTCCAGACGAACCTCGACGACGGCGAGCGTGGCAAACCGATGTACGGGAGCGGAACCGGTATGGGCGGGCGGCTCGCGGTCCTTTCGGCTCGCGGCGAGCTGCGGTCGGTGGCTCAGCTCCGGATGCTTCAGAGCCTCGGCACCAAGCTGAACAGGCTGAACGATGTCAAGAAGATTGGCGAGGCGATCACCGCCGAGCTTCGGTCCCTGATCGACTACCACAACTGCCAGGTCCATCTGTTGGACGATGACGGCGAGACCCTCGTGCCGGTCGGTTTTCGCGGTGAGTTCCTCGATTATCAGATCGAGCGGTTTCCGGCGCTCGTGGGGAAAGTCGGCCACGGCGTCGCCGGTCATGTCGCGCAGAGCGGACAGACCTACTACTCCTCAAACGCCAGAGACGATGACCTCGCCGGGGGTCCGAGGAGAAGGCGAGGGGTGGACGAGTCGATCCTCGGCGTGCCGCTCATCACCAGCGACCGGGTCATCGGGACGATCGTTGTCTCGAAGCTCGGTGTGGACCAGTTCGACGATGAGGATGCCCGGCTCCTGGAGGGACTGGCCTCGAACGCGGCAGTCGCACTTGAGAACGCCCGGCTCCTCGAGAGTGAACGGGATACGGCGAGGTTTTCGGCGACGCTCCTCGAACTCTCGCAGCGCATGACCAGGGTCGCCGGGACCGACGAGGTCATGAATGAGGCGCTGGGCGGCATTCGGCGCCTGATTCGGTGCTCCGGCATTGGAATCTGGGTTCTGGACCGCGACAGCGAAACGCTTCGGCTGGTCGCGCACGATGGATTCGACGCGGCGCTTGCATCGCGGTTGCAGAGCCACCATGTCCCGTGGGCCATCGCGGAGCCCTTCATCAAATCGACCGATGAGCCGTTCGTCGTATCCCGGGAGGACATCGGGTCGCTCCCCGAGGAATATCGTCTGGCCGAGCAATCCACTGATGTGTTGGTCACGCCGATGGGCTGGGCTCCCAACGAACGCGGAGCCATCGCGATGCTCGCTCCCCGTCCGGAGGCGTCGTTTTCGGAACGGGATATCAACTTCGCCCGCGGAATCTCCGACATCACGTCCCTGGCCCTGGGGAACGCCGCCAGGTTCGTCGAGCTCGAGGAGACTTACCTGTCCACGGTGGCGGCTCTCGCCAGCGCGCTCGAGGCCAAGGACGAATACACGGGAAGCCACGCCAAGGCGCTGGCAGAGATGAGCCTGATCGTCGGGGAGAGCATGGGACTCGACGGGGAGCGCCTCAAGTGGCTCGAGCTCGGCGCGTTGTTCCACGACATCGGCAAGATCGGCGTCCCGAGCGAGATCATTCGAAAGCCGGGGCGACTCACGGCCGCCGAGCGCCGGGAGATGAACCGACATCCCGAGATCGGAGCTCAGATCTTGACTCCCGTCCCGTTCCTCAGGCCGCTGCTTCCGATCGTCCGAGCCTGCCACGAGCGGTGGGACGGAAAGGGCTACCCGGACGGCCTCGCCGGGAAGGCAATCCCTCTCGAGGCGCGGATCATCTTCGTGTGCGATGCGTTCCACGCGATGACCACGACTCGCCCCTATCGCAAGGCGCTCTCTCCTGCCGAAGCGGTCCGCCGGTTACGCCTGGCGAGCGGGACGCAGTTCGATCCCGACATCGTGGCCGCATTCGCGACTGCCTTCGCCGAAGAGCG
>DATABA010000100.1:0-2385 GCA_036259835.1 Actinomycetota bacterium | reverse complement strand
CGAGCCGCTGCGGTCCGGGCGCGAGCTGCAGCAGGCTGGAGAGCTGCTCGCCCGGCTACCGCCGTGACCCCTCTGCTACCCTGCCGATTGATGGCCGCGCCGCTTCATTCCTTCTGATGGACGTTCAGGAACGCGCTCAGTACACAGCTGCGAGCGACGCGTGGATGCTCCGCGGCGGGGGCATCGACGTGGTGGTGGAGGGTCCTCTTCGAACCGAAGAGATGATCCTCAACATCGGTCCGCAGCACCCGTCCACACACGGAGTGCTTCGTATTGTCTTGGAGCTGGACGGCGAGCGGATCATCTCGGCCGAGCCGGTGATCGGGTATATGCACCGCGCCGCCGAGAAGCTTTCGGAGTACCGGGATCCGCGCCAGGTCTTGGTTCTGATGAACCGCCACGACTGGCTGTCGGCGTTCAACAACGAGCTCGGTTGGATCATGGCCGTGGAGCGGATGCTCGGGGTCGAAGTGCCCGAACGAGCGCAGTGGATCAGAACCATGATGGCCGAGTGGAACCGTTTGCTGAACCATTTGATGTTCACGGGTTCCTTCCCGCTCGAGCTGGGCGCGATGACGCCGATGTTCTACGCGTTCCGGGAGCGGGAGATGATCCAGGGCCTCATGGAGTCCGCGACGGGTGCTCGAATGCACCACTCGTACGCCCGAATCGGTGGGCTGAAGGACGACCTTCCGCGCGGTTTCCTCAAGCACGGGTGGGAGGTTCTGGACTGGATACGGAAGAAGCTTCGGGACTTCGAGACCCTCATCATGGGCAACGAGATCATCCACGCCCGAACCAAGGGGATCGGGATCCTGCCGCCCGACGTAGCGATCGCGTACGGCTGCAGCGGCCCCGTCCTCCAGGCCAGTGGCGTTCCCCTTGATCCTCGCAAGGACGAGCCGTACGAGAAGTACGGCGAGGTCGAGTTCAACGTGCCGGTGGGTCAGAGCGGCGACTCCTTCGATCGCTTGTGGGTGTTGGTTCAGCGGATGTGGGAGTCGTGCAAGATCATCGAGCAGTGCCTCGACCGGCTTCCGGCCGGCCAGTACATCTCGCCGAAGCTTCCGAAGAAGATGAAGATTCCCGAGGGCGAGATCTACGTTCGGACCGAGAACCCGCTCGGGCTGATGGGTTACTACCTGGTCGGAGATGGTGGCGACTATCCGTACCGCTTGAAGATGAGGACGGCATCGTTCTCGAACGTCGCCGTGATCCCGGCGCTCCTTCCCGGCACGCTGGTTCCCGACCTGATCGCCATTCTTGGCAGCGTGTTCTTCGTGGTGGGTGACATCGACCGCTAGCCGACATGCGCCCTGGGAACCGCGCCCTCCAGTTCGCAGCGTTGTTCTTTGCGGTCGGAGCGGTATTGCACAACTACGATCACCTCCGCCGCGGGACCGACACTCTGAGCTCCGAGCTTCTTTGGGTCGGCAGGGCCGGGATCGCGCTCTCGGCGGCCCTCATCGTCATGGCGCTCATCCGGCATCGGTACGCACCTCATGCCGCGGCCATCGGTGGCGTCGTCCTGGCGGCCGGGTTTGTCGCCGCCCATTGGCTCCCCACCTGGAGCGTGTTCAGCGACTCCTTCGTGGAAGGCGGCGCGTCTGCCTTATCACAGGTTGCGTCGATGCTCGAGATCGTGGGCGCGCTGGTCTTTGCCGCAACGGGCTACTACGCGTATCGGGCGAGGCGAACGTCACGCTCGGTCGCGTCACCGGCACGGGCAGCTTGAGCTCCGCTAGCCACCGCGGCTGAGCGAGCGGGGTGGCCGTTCCGTCCCAACGCCGAAGCAGATGACGTAGAAGCCCCCCAGGCCGGTGGGGTCAATCAGCATGCGGGCACGGCCTCGTTCGGAGAAGGTTCGGATGGCTTCGAGCCCTCGGCGTTCCGACAGGAGCCTCCCCTGCTCCGTCAGCGCGGCCCGTTCCCATTCCTCGAACCCCAACGCCATCAGGGCTTCTCGTTGCGTGACGGGTCCCCACACGTTGAGTCGGCGCGATCGGGCGTGGCGGACGAGCGCATCGAAGTCCACTCCAGCCGTGATGTCCCGCGAACCGGGATTCGAAAGAACGTCTTCCTCGATTCGATGCTCTCGATATCCGTGGACCAGCGCCCCGTGCTCCACGGACGGCCAGCCGTAGTCGACCACCCAGATGTAGCCTCGGTCCAACAGGCTGGCCGCCTCGTCGATGAATCGAAGGGCCTCGAGATTGGACACTCCCTCTTCGCCGTCGCGAATCGGCGGGGCTGCACGAATCACCTCCTCGGATGATGGCGTTCCTTCTTCCAGGATGAACCGATCCCCGTCCAGCGAAACGAACAGCTCCACGATTCCGTGCGGACTCGCCTTCACTCTGTGAAACGGGAGGTTGTCCAGGAGCT
>DATABA010000099.1:0-3677 GCA_036259835.1 Actinomycetota bacterium | reverse complement strand
GCAGATGTTCCGCTGCGGGGCTCGTCTCGCTCTCGATCGCGTGAAACCGGGGACACCGACCGGAGTCGAACATCTGGACTGAGGCCGCCCCGGAGTGAGTCTTATCCCGTTCGGCTGTACGGCGCGGCCGAGGGAAGCGTTCCCCGAAGCTCGTTGCCGTCGCTGCTCACTTCAGTACTTTGGTGACCCTTCCGGCGCCGACGGTGCGGCCACCTTCGCGGATGGCGAACCGGAGCCCCTCTTCCATCGCGATGGGGCTGATCAGCTCGACCTTCATCGTGGTGTTGTCGCCGGGCATCACCATCTCGGTCCCTTCCGCGAGATTGATGGTCCCCGTGACGTCGGTGGTCCGGAAGTAGAACTGTGGACGGTAGTTGCCGAAGAACGGCGTGTGCCGCCCACCTTCATCCTTGGACAAGACGTACACCTGCGACTCGAACTCAGTGTGCGGCGTGATCGTTCCCGGCTTGGCCAGGACCTGCCCCCGCTCCACCTCCTCCTTGTCGATGCCACGAAGGAGAACGCCGACGTTGTCCCCGGCCTGGACGTCATCCAGCAGCTTCCGGAACATCTCGAGGTCGGTCGCGACGGTCTTCCGCGTGTTCTTGATGCCGACGATCTCGATCTCCTCCATCTTCTTGAGCTGGCCTCGCTCCACGCGGCCGGTCACCACGGTCCCGCGCCCGGTGATCGAGAAGACGTCCTCGATCGGCATGAGGAACGGCTTGTCGACGTCCCTGGTCGGCTCGGGGATGGAGTTGTCGACCGCGGCCATGAGCTCCATGACCTGGTTCTTGGCCTCTTCGTCGCCCTCGAGCGCCTTGAGCGCCGAGACTCGAATGACCGGAACCTCTTCACCCGGGAACTCGTATGACGAGAGGAGCTCACGAACTTCCAGCTCGACAAGGTCGAGCAGCTCGGGATCGTCCACCATGTCGACCTTGTTCAGGGCGACCACGATGTAGGGGACGTTCACCTGGCGAGCGAGGAGGACGTGCTCCCGGGTCTGCGGCATCGGCCCATCGGCCGCTGACACGACCAGGATGGCCCCGTCCATCTGTGCGGCGCCGGTGATCATGTTCTTGATGTAGTCGGCGTGCCCCGGGCAGTCGACGTGCGCGTAATGCCGCTGCTCGGTCTCGTACTCGACGTGCGCGATGGCGATGGTGATGCCGCGCTCCTTCTCTTCGGGTGCCTTGTCGATCTGGTCGAACGGCGTGAAGTCGGCCAGGCCCTTCTCCGCGAGCACCTTGGTGATGGCCGCGGTCAGGGTGGTCTTGCCGTGGTCGATGTGACCGATGGTCCCGATGTTCACGTGCGGCTTGTTTCTTTCGAACTTCTTCTTGGACATGTGCCTTCTCCTTCCGCGGGGTTCTCCCGAACTTCTTCCTTACTCTCCTCGCACTCTTGCCACGATCTCCTTGCTGATTTGCGCTGGAACTTCCTGGTACGCGTGCAGCTGCATGGGCGTGTGCGATGCCCTGCCCTGCGTCCGTGACCGAAGATCGGTCGCGTAGCCGAACAGCTCCGCCAGCGGAACCAGCACGCGGATCGCCCGCATCCCGGTTCGTTCCTCGATGTGTTCGATCCGGCCGCGTCTGGACGTGATGTCGCCCATCACCTCGCCCATGAACTCTTCGGGCGTGAGCACCTCGAAGGACATCACCGGCTCGAGCAGCACCGCGTGCGCCTTGCGCGAGGCGTCCCGGAACGCGATCTGCCCGGCGATCTTGAAGGCGATTTCCGAGGAGTCCACCTCGTGGTACGAGCCGTCGGTGAGCGTGGCGCGCATGTCGACCATCGGGTACCCGGCGAGCACTCCGGACTCCATGGCCTCCTGGATCCCCTGGTCCACTGACGGGATGTACTCCCGCGGGATCGTTCCGCCCACGATCTTGTTGACGAACTCGTAACCGCCACCGGGACCCGTCGGCTCGAGGTCGATGACGACGTGGCCGTACTGCCCCCGGCCGCCGGTCTGCCGCACATACCGACCCTCGACCTTGTGAACCGGCTTGCGAATGGTCTCCCGGTAGGCCACCTGCGGCTTGCCGACGTTGGCGCCGACCTTGAACTCTCTGGTCAGCCGGTCCACCAGCACGTCGAGATGAAGCTCGCCCATCCCGGAGATCAGCGTCTGCGCGGTCTCGTCGTTGAACTTCACGACAAAGGTCGGGTCCTCGTCGGACAGCTTCGTCAGGGCGGTGGAGAGTTTCTCCTGGTCCGCCTTCGTCTTCGGCTCGATCGCGACAGAAACGACGGGCGTCGGAAACTGCATCGATTCAAGGACGATGGGGTTCGCGGGATCGGACAGCGTGTCACCGGTGCTGGTGTGCTTCAGGCCGACCACCGCGACGATGTCGCCGGTGAAGGCAGCGTCCTTGTCCTCCCGGTGGTTCGCGTGCATCTGGAGGATCCGGCCGATGCGCTCCTTCCGACGCTTGGTGGAGTTCTCCACGTGCGCGCCGCTCTGGAGGGTGCCCGAGTACACCCGGAGGTACGTGAGCCGCCCCACGTAGGGGTCCGACATGATCTTGAACGCCAGAGCGCAGAACGGCTCCTCGTCGCTCGGGGCCCTCGCCACCTCTTCGCCGGTCGCCGAGTCGCTCCCCACCACCGGCGGGACGTCGAGCGGCGACGGCAGGTAGGCCACGATCGCGTCGAGCAGCGGCTGGATGGCCTTGTTCTTGAACGCCGAACCGCACAAAACCGGCGTTCCGGTCGATTCCAGCGTGGCCTTTCGAAGCGCCCGCTTCAGCTCGTCCCTGGTCGGCTCCTTGCCGTGGACGTACTTGTCGAACAGCGATTCGTCATGGTCGGCGAGCTGCTCGTAGAGCCGGTGACGCCACTCCTCCGCCCGGCCCTTGAGCTCGGCCGGGATCTCGCACGTCTCCCACTCCTCGCCCATCGTCTCGGTCCACCGCAGCCCCTTCATCTCGATGAGGTCGATGACCCCAACGAACGAGCCCTCGGACCCCCACGGGAGTTGAATGACCAGCGGAACGGCGTGGAGTCGCTCCTCGATCATCTTGACCGTGCGCTCGAAGTCCGCGCCGACCCGATCCATCTTGTTGACGAAACACATCCGGGGCACTTGATACCGGTCCGCCTGTCGCCACACCGTCTCTGTCTGTGGCTCAACGCCGGCGACCGCGTCGAAGATGGCAACGGCGCCGTCAAGCACGCGGAGCGATCGCTCCACCTCGACTGTGAAGTCGACGTGCCCGGGCGTGTCGATGATGTTGATCCAGTGGTCCTTCCAGTACGTCGTGGTGGCGGCCGAGGTGATGGTGATGCCGCGCTCCTTCTCCTGGACCATCCAGTCCATCTGCGCGGTGCCCTCGTGGACCTCTCCGACCTTGTACGACTTTCCCGTGTAGTAGAGGATCCGCTCGGTCGTCGTGGTCTTGCCGGCGTCGATGTGGGCCATGATCCCGATGTTCCGCGTGCGGATGAGCGGATACTCCCGAATGACCAGCGGGCTTCGGGAAGGCCGCTCGGTCGGCTCCGACCGCGCCGAACCGACACCTGCTTTCTGTTCTGTCTCTGTCGCCGTTCTCATCGCTACCACCTGTAATGGGCGAACGCCTTGTTGGCCTCCGCCATCTTGTGCATGTCTTCGCGTCGCTTGACCGACGATCCCTGTCCGTTGGAGGCGTCCATGATTTCGCCGACCA
>DATABA010000098.1:0-28621 GCA_036259835.1 Actinomycetota bacterium | reverse complement strand
CAAGTTGACGACCACGCGAGGGACATTCGGACTCATTGCCGGTGCGGCGGTGGTCGCCTCCCTCGGAGCGTTCTCCACGATCACCAGTGGTGAGCCGACGACGTTGGGGGGCGAGCTCCGAGATCAGCAGTCCTTCTTCCTGGCCTCACTAAACCTGGCGATGTTCGCGCTGGTTGCGGGAATTAGGTCTTTCACCGACGAGTTCCGCCACGGCACGATCGTGCCAACCTTCCTCGTGGCGCCGGGCCGCGGACGGGTCCTTCTGGCGAAGAGCGGCGCGGCCGCCGTGAATGGCGCCGTCCTCGTAATTGCAGCGCAGGCCGTGATGCTGGCCGTATCCATCCCGCTGCTCGGAATGAAGGGAGTGACGCCCGGCTGGTCGTCTGGCGATGTGCTTGCCGGTGCAGGCCTCGTCGCGGCAGGTGCCTTCTGGTCGATGATCGGGGTCGGCGTCGGCGCGCTCGTCCGCCATCAGGTCGCGGCGATCGTCGGAGGTCTGGTCTGGATCCTCGTCGTGGAGAACTTGGGAGCCGGCTTCCTGCGTGATGCCGCGCAGTTCCTGCCGGGACAGGCCGCCCACGGTCTCGCCCGTGTCACCGCGAACGGCGTGGACGTTCTGTCCGCACCCGCGGCAGCCGTCGTGCTCGCGCTGTACGCCATCGGTGCCGGACTCTTCGGGCTATTGGCGCTCGTTCGTCGCGATGTGGCGACGGGCTGAACTCTTCGAGATTCATTTGGGGAGGAAGCGCCTTGATCGACGCTGAGTGGCTCGTGTTGAGGGAAGTCGGGGAAGAGCTGGAGAGTGAGGAGGCGCTGGCGCTGCTGCGACGCTGGGATAGCGATATCTCGCCGGGGCCCCCGAACGGAGCGCGCATCTTCTATCTCGCGGAGTTCGCGGGCGACGCAGTTCCAGCCGCCGCAGCGGTGGTCGCTCCAATTTCTGCCGGGATCATGCGGATCGTCGGTGCAGCGGTCGCGCCTGCCGCCCGCGGTCGCGGCGTCGGGCGACGTTTGTTCGCCCAGCTCTTCGACGTCCTGCGGGCAGAGGGGCACCGGCAAGTCGTCGCATCACCGCCAACCCGAGCGGCGGGTCGCTTCCTGGTCACGATCGGATTCAGACCCGTTCGGAAGGAGTTGTCACCCGAGGAGGGCGTTTACGAGCTAGAGCTGTGACGTGAACGACTATTGGGGCGACTTGAGCCCGAATATGATCAAGTGCCCCTTCTAGTCGTGCGATCCCCACGACGCGTCTTGGGGGGAAGCTGAATGGATGCGAGTTTCGGGATCCTGGGACCCTTGGAGGTCCGGATCCAAGGCAAGCCAGTAGATCTCGGGGGACGCAAGCAGCGAGCGGTCCTCACCACGCTGCTGATAGAGGCCAATCGCGTCGTGTCCCTCGATCGCATCATCGATCAGCTCTGGGGAGACGAGCCCCCGCCCAGTGCTACGGGCTCTCTGCAGGCATACATCTCCAACCTCCGCCGGGCGCTCGAGCCAGAACGACAGCCTGGCGAGCGGCCAAGGATTCTCGTAACGAAGGCGCCTGGTTACGCGCTGATGATCCCCTTCGAGACGCTCGATGCGTGGCGTTTCGGACAGGGAGTCGAGGCGGCCAGGGCTGCACTGGCCTCGGGAGCGCCTAGGGCCGCTCTTTTGCGCCTGGAGGATGCTCTCTCGATGTGGCGCGGCCCCGCGCTCGCCGAGTTCGAGACGGAACCGTTCGCGAGGGCCGAGGCTGCCCGCTTGGAGGCCATTCGCTGGGACGCGCTCGAGATGCACGTGGAAGCGCAACTCGCTTCGGGAGACGCGCGTGGGGCCGTCGCAAGAGCTGAGGTGCTCCTCGATGCCGAGCCGCTGCGGGAGCGGCTGTGGTCCTTGCTGATGCTTGCGCTCTACCGCGCGGGTCGTCAGGCGGACGCGCTGCAAGCGTACAACCGCGCGCGCGAGATGCTCCGCGAGGAGCTCGGAGTGGACCCTGGGCCGGAACTCCGCGAAATGCAACAGCTCATCCTCGACCAGTCGGAAAAGTTGAACTGGACTCCACCGCGCGATCACGAGGTTGAGGTCCCACAGCTCCCGCTACGGCAGGAGAAACCGTCGCAGCCGGAACCGGACCCAGATGCATTCGTCGGACGTCAAGGCCAATTGCAGATACTGCAGACAGCAGTCGATGACGTGGTCGGTGGCCAGAGCCGCCTGGTGCTGATCCTGGGCGAGGCCGGTATCGGCAAGACACGCCTGGCGCGAGAGGTCGCCCGGTATGCGACCTCGGCCGGCTTGACCGTCGCCTGGGGTTCGAGCCACTCAGGGGATGCAGCTCCCGCTTTTTGGCCGTGGACCCAGATCGTCCGGCAGCTGGTGGCAACAGATGAAGAAGCACCGGGAGCTGACAGACATCTGACGGACCTCGTCCCCGTCCTCGAGCGGGGGGGCGAACGGGATCACCAGGGACCGTTCTCTGACACGCTTGCTCGGACTCGTCTCTACGACCGAGTTATCGAGGTTCTCCTCGAGCATGCCCGGGTGAAGCCTGTCGCCGTTGTGGTCGACGACCTGCAGTGGGCCGACATTCCGTCCCTGCAGCTGCTGGAACTCCTTTCCGCCAGGATCTCGGCGGCGCCGTTCCTGTTAGTCGGCCTGTATCGGGACAGCGAGATCACCGATAGCCACCCGCTCCTTGGGACCCTCGACACCCTCGCCCGTGCGGGTGTTACCCACGTCGCCTTGACGGGCCTTCCGGAGGAGGAAGTCGGCGAGATGATCACCCAACGGACGCATCAAAGGCCGCACTCGTCGATCGTCGCGAACATCCGCGACAGAACAGGTGGCAACCCCTTCTTCATCATGGAGGTGCTGAGGCTGATCAGCAGTGAGGGAGGCTTCGGGCCGGATCAGAGGTCGATTCCGACCGTCATTCCACTCGGTGTTTCGAGCGTCGTGAGACGCCGGCTTAGCCGCCTCCCTGAGGCGGCCATTCCGATCTTGACCGTCCCCGCCGTCCACGGCCGCGTGTTCGAATTCGAGGTGATCGCGAACGTCCCCGGGATGGACCGCGACGCCCTCCTGAACGTCCTCGAAGCCGGAATCGTCACCTCCTTGCTCGAGGAGGACCGGCACGTCGAGGGCCGATTCCGTTTCGCGCACGACTTGGTCCGGGAAACGCTCCTCGAGCGACTCAGTGCACCTAGACGAGCGCGTATCCATGCCTTGCTCGCGGAGGCGCTCTTGGCCGTCGGAGCGGACCGGGATCCGTCTCGCGTACAGCAGGTTGCGTCGCACTTCTGGTTCGGTGCTTCCGCGCTGGGCGCGGAGCGAGCGCTGCCATTCGTCATGGCGGGTGCCGACGTTGCGCGAGCGCAGTTTGCGTACGAAGATGAGGCCGAGCACCTCCGGCGAGCGCTCAAGCTGCTGTACGGGGTTCCAGCGCACCCCGATCGCACCCGCTTGGAGTTCTCGATCCAGACGAGCCTCGGCACGGTTCTCGCCCGCCTCGAGGGGTGGGCGTCGCCGGACGCAGGGGAGGCATTCGAGCGAGCGGTCGAGGTGTCTTCGGAACTCGAGCCCGAAATTCGGTTGACCAGCCTCTGGGGGCATGTGCTGTTCCTCAACGTGCGGGCGGAGTTCACGCGGGCGGCGGAACTTGCCCGGGTGATCCTCAAGCAGGGTCGTGCCTTCGACGACCCCCTGTGGTTGAGCGTCGGGCATGAGACTTCAGGCATCGTCGCTTGGCACACCGGACGGCTGACCGACGCTATAGCGAACTTCGAGCAATCCATCGCGTATGGGGACAAGATCGAGCCCGGGGGCTTCGCAACGGGTCTACAGGACACCCGCATCGCGTCCCGCTGTCACCTCTCCGCCACGTTTCTCGAGCTTGGTCGGCTCGAAGAGGCGGAGCGCACCATTCAGGAGGCACTGGCAATTGCTGGCGACGATCCTTACAGCCGGGCGTTTACGACGCTCTTCGACGCGTGGGCCGGACCCTACATCGCGGACCGGCAGCGAGCCCGGCGTCGAGGCGCCGAGCTGGTGTCTCTGGCCTCGGCTCGTGGCTTCCGCGTGTGGGAGGCCTTCGGACACGTTTTCCACGGATGGGGCTCAGACGATCCGGACGAGATTCGTGCTGGGATCGATTCGATGACGCAAACTGGCGTGCGGATGGCTCAGACCGTCTTCAACGCTCTGCTCGCCGACGCTGCCGTCCAGGCCGGCCGTCCTGAGGAAGCGTCGGGCGCGATCGCTCGCGCGTTCGAGGCCATGGAGGAGAGCGGTGAGCGCGGCTTCAACTGGCTTCTCACCAGGGTTCGAGAGAGGGTCGAATCTTCGCGTCGGACGAAGGACTGAAAAGGACCAAGCCTTCCCACCAATATTGACCCTTTCCAGGGTGGAACCGGCAGGACCGACGTTCCAGCCGCGCACGCTATGTCGCTGCGTCCACCGTCGGAAGGGAAGACCGAGGAATCCAAGTGGCTGATCGATGATCGGGGTTCACCTCCTCTGGCGAAGGCGTCCGGCGACTTGAACATCGCTCGACGCCGCTCTGCCACGGGTTACCCGCCGGGGTCTGTACGCGCGCCGCGCGGGGAAAGGGCTCAGCGGAGGAGGCTCCTCGATGACGCAGCTCGAAGGTGACGAGGCGAAAGAGAAAGTGTTCGCGTCGAGGTCACTTATCATGGTTCCGTGGAGACGGCCACTGCACGTACCAGGGTTAGCTCCTCCTTCTGGGCCTGGCGGCAATCGAGAACGGCGCGATTAGTGCTGTTGGAGTGCTGGGGTCAAGCTGAAAGGTCGTACCGCGCTAGATAACGGGGATGTAGCTCAGTGGTAGAGCACCTGGTTTGCAACCAGGGGGTCGCCGGTTCGAATCCGGTCATCTCCACCACCTGGGACGGCGGCGGGTCGACCTTACGGGCGAATGATGACGGGTGTGCCGAGCTCGAGCGCGGGGATCAGGCGGTTCAACGGCTTCGCGCCAACCCGGAGGCAGCCGTTGCTCGCCGACGTCCCAAGCGTGGACGGCGAGTTCGTCCCGTGAATCGCCATGATGAAGAGCCCCGACTCGGCACCGGGATAGTTGATTTGTAAGGCAGACAGCGCGAAGACGAATGCCCCCAACGATCCGTACGGATTGCTCGCCCACCGGTCGACCACGTGGTACCGCCCGGGCGGCGTTGGCCTGGACGGCATTCCGGTCGCCGTCGGGACGGTCATGATCGGCTTGCCGTACTTCAGAAGCGTGAGGCGGTGCTTCGACACGTCGGCCTCGACGGAGTACTTCACGTAGCGCTTCTTCAGCCCTTCGATCTTGATCCAGCCCGGTCTCGGATACATCGTGTACGGGACAGTGACCTTCCCGTAACGGCCGCTCTTGCTCCGGTCCTGTACCCACGCAACCATCTGCGTCCCGAACTTCGAGATCGAAGGGAATGTCCCAATAACGGCGCCGCCCCCCGGCTTTGAATAGATCGGAAGGCTCGACTCGATGCGAACCACCATGAACCGCGTCTTTACAGGTTTCGGCTCTGGAAGAGGGATTGGGATGCGGACGATCTCGTTGACCGTTCCGTTCCCCTGGTACGCGGCTGCTCCATGCGATACGACAGGGAGGGGGACCCGGACAGCCGTGGTAGGCGTTGTGGGAGTAGCGATCAGAGGCACGACCGCCGCGACCGCCAGGGCGAAGCGACTCGCGAATCGACCCATACTGCGGTCTTCGGCGGGAGCTCAAAGCACCTAAGCCGGGCGAGTGCGTGGGCCGTGCGATCAAGTCTGAAAACCGCTGGTCAAACGGCGTGTACTAGGTCGGAAGGCCAATGCAAAATCGCTTGTTTTTCCGACAAGCTCTTGGGCAGCTCCGACTCCCTGCGTGGAGTCCTTCGACGGAGTCTTTCAGTCATCGTCGCTTCCACCGAACGAGCCGCTCAGCTCGGAGACCAACGATGGAAGGGCGTGCTTCGGGCAGGGCTGCATACCGGAGAGGTCGAGCTGCGAGGGCCCGATGTCGGGGGAATTGCCGTGCACATCGGAGCGCGGGTTTCCCAGTTCGCCGACCCGTCCGAGGTACTGGTGTCGAGGACCGTCACGGATCTTGTCGCCGGGTCGGGCCTCGAGTTCGACGACCGTGGTGAACACGCGCTCAAGGGAATCAGCGGCGATTGGCGGCTGTTTTCCGTGCGCGGCTAACGAAACGACTCGATTACTCCTTCGTATCGAGCTCGAGGGCCGGGACGCGCCCTATCGCGGGTGTCGCCTCAGCTGGTCCCTGATCGCTCCTCCGGGGAAAGTCCCCGTGTGCACGTTGACGTAAAACTGGCTTGGCCTCTGAAGGATTTCTTGGAGGAGGCCAGGATCGGCGGTCGTGCACGCGCTGGACGCGCCTGGATCGCTCGTGCTCGGTGGGGTAAGCGGAATCACGACAGGACCGTTCTCTCCAGCGTTGCCCCTATGAATGTGCGCCCCGACGATCGGCTGGTCGATGTTCGTGACCGTCAGCCCGTAGCAGAACTGGTTGCCGTCGACGATTGCCGTAAAACCGCCTCTACCGTCCGGGTCTGCGTCGGGGATCTCGTTCTGCCCTCTCAGAGAAGCAAACAGGGGCGCGTCGCTCAGGCCAGAGAATGCAGGCACCGCAAGCAGCGCGGTGAGTGCGAGTCCAGCTGCGATCAAGGAGGCGATGGTCGTGCGCCGTTTCATGCGAGCTCCTTTCGTCTCTTCGGGTGTAATACGCATCAGCCCTTGATCCGGATTTCGACTCAAGGACGGCAGCTGCATCCTACAGCGGATGCTGCATTAAGGTAGAGCCCGTTGCGGTTGAAGAGATGGTCCAGCAGACTCGGGCTTGATGGTCGAGTTGGCCGCTCCGGGACAGGGCATCAGCGAGATGGAGCTCGCCCAGGCCACCCGGAACCGCGGCATGCCGCTCGAGGCGATGCGCTACGACATCACCCCCGTTGGCCTTCACTACCTATTGATTCATTTCGACATCCCGCTGCTCGACCCAGCGTCGTGGAGGCTTCGTATCGGCGGGAATGTTCGCCGCGAGATTGAACTGTCGCTCGACGACATCCGGTCGAAGCCGGCGACGACCATGCCGGTCACGATGGAATGCGCCGGCAACGGCCGCGCCAGGTTGAAGCCGCGACCCATGACGCAGCCGTGGCTGAACGAGGCGATCGGGACCGCCTCCTGGACCGGGACCCCCCTCAGCGGAGTCCTCGAAGAGGCCGGCCTGGAACAGGGAACGGTGGAGATCCTCTTCGCCGGCGCTGACCACGGCGTAGAGGGTGGTGAGGAGCTCGACTACCGGCGATCTCTTCCGCTAGCGGAAGCGATGCGGCCAGAAGTCCTGTTGGTGTACGAAATGAACGGACGGCCACTCGAGCCCCAGCACGGCTTTCCTCTACGCCTGATCGTGCCCGGCTGGTACGGCATGACGAGCGTGAAATGGCTCGTACGAATCGACGCGCTGACCGAACCGTTCCAGGGTTTCCACCAGGCCGTGGCGTATCGGTACGTGCAGTCCGAGGACGAACCAGGGGAGCGCGTGACCCGAATGCGCCCTCGAGCTCTAATGATTCCACCGGGCTTCCCCGGCTTCCCGGAACGCCAGCGACTTCTCGACGCCGGCCCGGTGAGCATCGAAGGCCGCGCCTGGAGCGGCAAAGCAGCGATCGTCCGGGTCGAGGTCGGAATCGACGGCGAATGGTTCGAGGCGAAGCTCGCGGAGCCGGTGGGCCGGTGGGCGTGGCGGGGCTGGTCCTTCGAATGGAACGCCACTCCGGGCGAGCACCTGCTTTCGTGCCGCGCTACCGACGAAACCGGTGACGCTCAGCCCCTGGCGCAGCCGTGGAACCTTCAGGGCCTGGGCTACAATCTGGTCCAGGAAGTCGGCGTCACTGTGCGCTGATCGCGAACCGTCGGGCAGTTAGTCGTGCTTCGGCTGGCGTCCTTCCAGGATGTCCTTGAGGTTCTGTAGGGACTCTTCGGCTTCCTGTTCGTTGCGCCGTTCAACAAGGAGCTTGTCCGCGGCTTGGCCGAGCACCCCCCATGGGAGCTCGTAATCCACCTCGAGCTCGACGCGGCTCCCTCGGTCCGTCGGCGCGACTTGCTGGCGCATCTTCAACCAGCCGCCCTCTTCCCTGGTCGCTTCGTATTGCACCAGCCGCGGCGGGTCGATGGCTACGACCTTCCAATCGCCCGTGAGCTGAACGCCGGCCACCTTGACCTTGTGCTGCCACGTCGCTCCCTGGGACAGCGGCTTCGCGGGTGGATTCTCGGCCTCCCCGGCGATGGTCGCCCACTCCTGGAGTCGGTCGAGGTCTGTGAGAAGCTCGAACACCCGCTCCGGAGGGGCGTCGATGTCGATGGTTCGTTCCACGCGGGTCATTGCTGCCTCCCTGAGCTCTTTCCTGAGCTCTTCTTACCCCGGGGTTTCTTCCTCGAGCTTCCTTTTGCCTTGGGTGGCGCGCTGCCTTCAGAGGATGATGTCTGCGGGGACTCGGCTGGGGGCGAAAGAACTTGAGCGATGGCGGCCTCCAATCGCTCTCGCCGCTCGGTTTTTTCGCGCTCGTAGTCCTCTATCTGTTTCTTGAGGTGCGTCTGAACGCCCTGGCGCACTTCGTTCAACGCTCGAAGACCGCGCTCCACTCCCTCCTGCGCCCGCTCCGCCCGTTCTTGCAGGTTGTCGATGGTCGACTGGAGCTGCCCGCTATCAACCCAGTTCTGCATTTGCTTGATGGGCGTTTGCAGGTATCCGAGCAAGGTGCTCACTTGCTGCTCAACGGACTTCCGTCGCTCCTCACCCGGGGTGTCCTGATCTGCCGCCACGGCCCACCTCCTGGCTGCGGTCTTGAAATGGCCCGACTTATCGCTCAGGTCATACCCCGAGATCGCCCTGGTTCTCACCTCGCGGGGGCGGGAATAACGCCCCAGAGGCGCGACGAAGCGAGGTGGAACCGTGAGACCGATCCCCAGGGAGCTGCTGACGGACCAGATCGAACGACTGGACGCCCTCGATGGGCTCGCCGAACGAGTGCAGAAGGTGGTCGGCCAATTCGTGCCGGAGGGGACGCGGATCAAGGACGTCCTGAGCGGAACGTGGCTTGGGCACCCGATTCATCCGGTCCTCACCGACCTGGTGGTGGGGGCGTGGACCAGCGCCGCAATTCTCGACCTGGTCGGCGGCGACCGTACCGCGAAGGCTTCTGACCGGCTCGTCGGTGTTGGCGTCCTCTCGGCGGTGCCGACGGCCGCCGCAGGGCTGTCGGATTGGGCCGACCTGTGGGGCGCGCAGCGGCGCATCGGCATGGTTCACGCCACGGGTAACTCCACCGCCCTCGCGCTGTACACGCTGTCCTGGCTCGCCAGGAAGAGCAAGAAACGTGGCCTAGGTGTTGCCCTTTCCACGCTCGGCTACGGTGCGGCCCTCCTGTCCGCGTATCTCGGCGGGAGCCTGACGTACTCGAAGGGGATCGGGGTCAACCAAACCGCCTTCGAGGAATCGCCGACGGACTGGACTGCGGTCTATGACGAGGCCCAATTGCCGGAAGGTGCGCCGGTCATGGGTAGGGCCGGCAAGGTGGACATCCTCCTTTACAAGAGGGACGGCCGGATCAACGCCATCCTCGACAAGTGCGCCCACCGCGGATGCGCGCTACACGACGGTCGCATCAACGACGGCGTGACGGTGACATGCCCCTGCCATGGGAGCACGTACCGGTTGGACGATGGGAGCGTCGTCCAAGGGCCGGCCACGTCGGATCAGCAGCCGTTTGAGGTTCGCGTCCGGGACGGAAAGCTCGAAGTTCGAAAACGCGCCGAGGCCGGCTAGAGGTCGCCTGCGACGACGAGATCGTCTCCCACCCGGAACGTCGAGAAGTCCTCCAACCGAAGCGCATCCCGGAGCGTTCGAAACTGAAGGTCACCCACGGCTTCGGTGCCCGACCCGAGGATCGACGGTGCGATCGCCACGACCACCCGGTCGACCACTCTCGCTGCGAGAAACGAGGTAATGACGCGGCTTCCTCCCTCGACAAGAAGTGATTCGATCCCTTCCTCGCGCAGAGTTCGAAGCGCTTCCCTGAGGTCCACGCCGTCCGGTCCCTCTTCGATCACCCGAACGGCCACGCCACGCTGAAGCAGACTCTCCGTGCGGCCGAGTGTGGCCCGGGTCGTGGTGAGGACGATCGTGCCGGCGCTCTGATCGAGGACGTGGGCCTCGTCGGGAATACGAAGCGCTGAATCCAGGACCACTCGGAGGGGCGACGCACCTGGGACCAGTCGAACGGTCAATCGCGGGTTATCTGTGGCAACGGTCCCCACTCCGACCATCACGGCGTCGCAGCCGGCTCGGAGCGCGTGCGACAACGTTCGCTCCGCTTCGCCACTGATCCACTTCGAGTCCCCACCGCGACTGGCGATTCGGCCGTCCAGGGTCTGAGCGAACTTCAGGACAACGCGAGGGCGGTCCATCGGTGGCATCCCGTTCCCCAGAACCGACTCGACGTCCGAGATCTCGGCTACGCCGTCATAGGCGGAAGTCGCCGGAGACAGGTGTCCCAGGCGACGGCGCTTCGTCCTGACGTATTCGATGTTTCGCAGGTGCGGAGACGAAACGATCGGGACGATCTCCGCCACGTCCATGCCGCCCGCCCGGAGGCCGGCAGCCTTCGCGGGGTTGTTGGTAAGAAGCCGAACGCTCGTCACGCCGAGCATCGAAAGCAGGGCCCCCGCTTCGCTGTAGTCGCGGCGATCGATGGGGAGGCCGAGGAGCGCGTTTGCCTCAACCGTGTCGGCACCTTCGTCCTGAAGCATGTACGTGCGGAGCTTGTTCACCAGCCCAATGCCGCGCCCCTCCTGGCCGGTCGCATAGAGCAGAATCCCCCTTCCCTCCGCGGCGATGGTTCGGAGTCCCATCCGAAGCTGAATTCCGCAGTCGCACCGCAGCGAGTCGAGGGCGTCGCCGGTGAGGCACTCAGAGTGAAGCCGGGTAAGAACCGCACGCCCATCGCCGATCTCTCCCTTGACCAAAGCCAGATAGACGTATCCGGACGCGAGTTGGAACGCCCGTAAATCGAACTCCCCCGAGGTTGTGGCGATCGGAAGTCGTGCCACCTCTGCGGGAGCTCGGCTCTTGGTGGTGTCCAGTGTCACGGCTCGCTCGTTCCCGGAGCCCGTACCGCCCAAACGGTTTGCTCGAACTGCCTTCATGGGTATCCGCTCGCTATGTCCGATATGGATGAGGCCTACCTCGGGCAAGCTCTCGCTGGCGACCGTGAACACTGGTCCGGGCCGCCGGAGATGGTAGATCGAATCGCCGCGGCCGTGGGTACGCGTCCGGACGATGTGGTGCTGGACATCGGGGCGGGTCTCGGAGGACCGGCCCGGCGGTTGGCCCGCCTGACCGGCTGCCGAGTCTTCGCTGTCGACGCGTTGCCCGACGTGTTGCTCCAAGCGAAACGAAGACTGCATGGTAGTTCCTCTGGTCGGGAACGGGTGACATTCGTCGCCGGCTCTGCCGTATCGCTTCCGCTTCGGTCCGAAGTGGCGGACCAGGTGTGGTCGCTCGGCGTGGTCGCACACATCGAGGACAATGGAAAGTTCGCACATGAGGTTTTCCGGGTTCTCCGTCCGGGAGGGGTACTCGCCTTGACCGAGTCGTTCTGGGAAGGGCTTGAGGTCCCACGGTTCGCTCGTTCCGCGCCGCAGCCGTGGCGGGCACTCCGATCGACCGCCGTGGTCTCCAGCCTGGCCGGAGCAGGGCTCGAGGGAATCGAAGTCGGAACGTGGCCGGGTCATGGCATCTCAGGGTCACTGGACTCAGTCGACCCGTCGATGCGAGCGGATCTGGCGGATGGCCGCATTGTTCCGTTGATGATCACTGGGTACCGGCGGTGAAAGGCCGTGCCGTGCGCTTCGTCCGTCCTCGGCAGGTTGAGATCGTCGACATCGATATCCCTGAGGCACGAGCGGGCGAGGTACTGGTCCGAACCCGTTACTCCGGCATAAGCGGAGGAACCGAGATGCTTGCGTACCGGGGTGAGCTCCATCCAACGCTTCCACTGGACGAAACGATCGGGGCTCTCGGAGGAACTTTCGCCTACCCGTTTCAGTACGGGTACAGCTGCGTGGGGGAAGTCATTCAGTCGCGGACAGAGGTTCGCGAGGGCGCGACAGTGTTCGTCTTGCATCCACATCAGGACCTCTTCGTTACGAGAAGCTCCGAGGTCGTGGACGTCGGAGGAGTCAATCCACGGGTGGCGACGCTGTTCCCGCTGGTCGAGACGGCACTGCAGGTCTCGCTCGACGCGGAACCGCGCTTGGCGGACGCGGTGATTGTTACCGGGCTCGGCGCCGTCGGGATTCTCTCGGCGGCGATGCTTGCGCGCGCCGGAGCCCGCGTCGTTGGTTCGGAACCGAAACCATGGCGGCGTGAGATCGCCAGGTCGTTTGGTGTTACAAGCGCATCGCCCGACGAGCTGGAAGCAGCGGTGAAGGAGATTTCGGATTCGCGTGGGGTCGACCTCCTGGTCGAGGCCAGCGGCAACCCGAACGTGCTCGCCGAAAGTCTGCATCTCCTGCGGCATCAGGGGACCGCTCTGGTCGCGTCGTGGTACGGGACGAAGGTCGCCGCCTTGCCGCTCGGCGCGGAATTCCACCGTCGGCGCCTCACGATCAGGAGCAGCCAGGTCTCCACCATCCCGGCCTCACTCGAGGGATGGGATCGAGCGCGGCGTCGCGCAGTCGCGAGGTCGCTCATCCAGGAGCTTCCTCTTGAGTTGCTCGCGACGCACGAATTCTCCTTCGAGGAAGCGCCTCGGGCGTATGCTGCCATCGATCAGGAGGAGCCAGGATTGATTCACGCGGCGCTTCGCTATCCATGACCGGTCGGTTCGAGGTCGGCGCCGTCGCGACCTTCGAAGCGTTCCACCTGATCCCGGGTGCCGCGGGCGCGGAGGGAAAGCTGCACCCTCACCGTTATCGAATGGAGGTCACGGCGGATCGCCCCGGCCTCGACGAGCGCGGGATGGTGGTGGATCTGGAAGCGTTTCTTCCCGCCGTGAAGTCCCTGGCCGCCGATCTCCACGGCAAGGACCTCGCCTTCATCCAGCCGCCTGACGCGGAGTCGGTAACGGTGGAGGTGCTTTCGAAGTGGGCGCACTCCGCCCTCGCGCCGCTGGCTCGCGGACAGGGAGCCGAGACGCTGTCGGTTCGGGTGTGGGAGTCAGAGGAAGCGTACGGGGGCTACAGCGCCGGCGTTCGCTGAACGAAGTTAAAACGCGGCGTCAGTGGCAACAGTCCTCATCACGCTTCCGAATCGTTCGCCGGTTTCTTCCCACGTTGGCCACGCAAGAGCCCGTTCGCGAGCTGCGTTGCCCATGGCCCTCGCGCGGGTTCGGTCGTTGAACACGTGCTCGATTGCTCTTGAAAGAGCGGCGACGTCTCCTGGTGGAACGAGAACGCCGTCACTACCTGACCGGACCAGCTCGCGAACGCCCGGTGCGTCAAAGCCGACGATGGGAAGCCCGCTGGCCATCGCTTCCGCGACCGCAATGGGCCAACCCTCGTATCTCGATGCAGTGAGAAAAAGGCGACTCGCAGCGTAGAGCTGGGATAACTCGTCACGGTCGACCACGCCTGCAAGACGGATGGTCCCATCGGCGGCGGAAACGGCAGATCGAATTCGCGCTTCCTCCGCTTCGTTCTTGCGGGGATCGCCGACGATGATGAACTGTGCTCCGCGAACGCCAGCATCTCCGAACGCCCTAATCGCTTCGGGAACTCCCTTTCCCGGAACGCCGTTGGCGACGCACAGAACGACCTTTCCTTCAAGGGTTGCCGCCTCGGCCGTGGACGCGTGGTCCCGACCTGGAGGGATGACCTCGATCGGCGCGTGTGTGAAGCGACGCACCGTGGCTCGAAGGTGTTCGGAAACCACCACCACGAGCGAAGCGGCTGCAAGTGTTCGGCGTTCGGGTTCTTCCCACTCCGGGCGACGGTTCGCCGCACTCGGGAGTTGGTGCGCCAGCGCCACGATCCGGGCATCCGTTCTCGGTGGCCCTTTCGTGAACGCCAGACTGTCGACCACGACGACGTCGGCATCCACCGGAACGTCGGGCTCTTCCATAGAAACCCTCCAACCGCCCCGTCGTAGAGACTGGATGACGTACCTGTCATAAAGGTTGCCGCCCGTCACGGCTTCGATGCCGCCCGGAACCAGGAACGCGGCTTTCCTCGAAGTCATGTCGATCAGCCCTTCTGCACACGGCCGCCCGCGGCAATCGTCATGGACAATGGGGTTTCATGGGGCAGCAGGTTCAGTGCAGAGCGGAGTTCGACGGCAAGTCGTCCGAAGGGACTGCACAGCTCGAAACCGATCATCTCGTCTTCCGCGGGGCCTTTCGGGTCTCCATTCCTCTCAAGGACATTCGCGCGGTCCGATCCACGAACGGCGTGCTCCGCGTCAAGTTCTCCGGGGGCGAGGCGGCGTTCCACCTCGGGCCGAAGGCGGAAAAGTGGGCAGAGAACATTCGGTCTCCGAAGAGCCTCCTGGACAAACTCGGAGTCAAACCGGACTTCAGAGTGAGCGTGGTGGGCGTGAAGGACGACGGCTTCCTCAAGGACCTCAGGGCGCGAGGAGCCGACGTCTCGATCGGAAGGCTGAGGAAGGCATCCGACATGGTGTTCATGGCGGCCGATAAACCACGCGACCTGAAGCGACTCGAACGTGTGGAGCCGTACATGAAACGGGACGGCGCCGTGTGGGTCGTATCCCCAAAGGGGAGGCCCGAAGTCCGCGACGTGGTCGTGATCCAGGCGGGCGTCACCGCCGGGCTGGTCGATACGAAGGTTGTCAGGTTCTCCGATTCGCACACGGCGCTGAAGTTCGTCATTCCAGTGGCTCGCCGGTAGCCGGGTGGCCGGTCGCGCTAACCTCCCCGCTCGTGGATACGGTGATGGTGACAGGCGCGGCGGGCTTCATCGGCTCACACCTCGCCGACCGCCTCCTCGCTGAGGGCAAGCGTGTTATCGGCGTCGATGACCTCTCCACTGGTCGAATCGCAAACCTCGACGAGGCGCGCGGCTATGGGCAGCAATTCACGTTCTACACCCTGGACATCCGGCTGGAAGGGCTGCGCACCATCATTGAGCGACATAGACCCGATGTGGTGATGCACCTGGCGGCGCAGGCCTCTGTGGCCGTCTCTGTCCAGAACCCCATGCTGGACGCGAGCGTCAACATTCTCGGGCTGCTGAACCTCATGGAGGCCGCGGCCACATGCGGTGTTCGGAAGGTGGTGTTCGCCGCGTCGGGGGGAACTCTCTACGGCGAGCCGCGCACGATCCCGGTCAAGGAGACCGCCATCCGGGGCGCGCAGCAGGTGTCGCCGTACGGGATCTCGAAGGCGGTTGCGCTCGATTACCTGCGGTTCTACCGGGAGCACCGCGGCGTCGACTTCACGGCCCTCGCGCTGGCCAATATCTACGGTCCCCGCCAAGACCCCCACGGCGAGGCCGGCGTGGTCGCCATCTTCGCCTCGAAAATGCTCGCCGGCGAGACCCCGACCATCTTTGGCGACGGCAACCAGACACGCGACTACCTATTCGTCGACGACACCGTTCACGCCTTCGCACTGGCGGCCGACCGCGGCTCGGGCGGGCTGTACAACATCGGTACGGGGCTGGAGACCTCAGTGAACCGGATCTTCCAACTCCTGGCCGCCGCAGTCGGGTTCCGAAGGAAACCGAACTTCGGTCCGTTCCGTGAGGGAGATCTGCTCCGAAGCGCGCTGGAGGCAGGGCTCGCCGAGAAGGAGCTCGGCTGGAAGCCGTGGACGGCGCTCGAGGACGGGCTTCGTCAGACGGTCGAGTTCTTCCGCTCGGCCTGAGAGCGGTACGCTCGATCCGGCACGCCCGCGCGTGGCTGCGCCGCCAGAGGAGCGTATGAGCGGACATACCGACATTGACCCTTCGGCCCTCGGGCCGAACATGTGGCTGATCGACGAGATGTACCGAAGGTTCCGGGAGAACCCGGAGTCGGTGGGTCCGGCCTGGCGAGAGTTCTTCGAAGACTTCCGCCCAACCGTCGAACGAGCGGGTCGGGATGGGAGCACTGAAGAGACGGCCGAACCGATGGTCGGAACGGAGCGAGTTACGGAAGCCGGAGCGACAAGGAAGCCGGAGACGGCCCCGACCGTAAGGCAGGGGACGTCGCCGGCACCGGGCGGGCAAAAGGTTCCGAAAGGCGCGGAGAGGATTCGGTTCGGCGCCGAGCGAATCGTGCGGAACATGCAAGCGAGCCTCGAGATCCCCACCGCGACATCGTTCAGGTTCATCCCGGCGAAGCTCCTCGAGGAGAACCGGCGAGTCATCAACGGTTTCCTCGCGCAGCGCCGTGGCGGAAAGGTCAGCTTCACCCACTTGATCGGCTACGCGATCCTTCGGGCGCTTGAGGCCGTCCCCGTCATGAAGTCCCACTACCTGGAGGTGGACGGGCACCCCCACGTCGTTCGACCGGAGACGGTGAACCTCGGCCTGGCGGTCGACGTGGAAAAGGAGGGAGGCGCGCGGAGCCTCCTGGTCCCGAACATCAAGGACGCCAGCGACATGGACTTCGCCGAGTTCTGGAGGGCATACGAAGACGTCATTCGAAAGGTTCGTGCGAACAAGCTCACCCCGGACGATTTCCGCGGCACCACCGCGACGCTGACGAATCCGGGAACGATCGGCACGCAGCTCTCCGTGCCGAGACTCATGCCAAAGCAGGGACTCATCGTCGCGACGGGTCGAATCGATTACCCGAGCGAATACCAGGGCGCGGATGCCGCCACGCTGGCCGAGCTTGGTGTGGGGAAGGTCATCGGCGTCACCAGCACCTACGACCACAGAATCATCCAGGGCGCCGAGTCCGGATTGTTCTTGGCGAAGCTCGAGGAACTGTTGCTCGGAGGCGACGGTTTCTACGACGAAATCTTCGCGAGTCTCGAGATCCCGTACCAACCGGTCCGGTGGACCGCCGACCGCGGATCGACGCCACGAACGGAAGCTTCCGAAGGGTTCGACGAGAAGCAGGCCGCCGTGCTTCGCCTGGTCAACATGTATCGGGTTCGCGGCCACCTGATTGCGAAGCTCAACCCGCTGCGGACCGATGAAGTTCTCCACCACCCGGAGCTCGACCCCGAATTCCACGGCCTCACGTTGTGGGATCTGGATCGCGAGTTTTTCGTCGACGACCTTCCAGGCGACCGTCCCAAGCGTCCTCTCAGAGAGATCCTCGACCTTCTTCGCGAGACGTACTGCCGCACCGCCGGGATTGAGTACATGCACATCCAGGAGCCCGACCAGAAGCGGTGGATACAGGAACGCGTGGAAGGCGTCTCGCAAGACCTTTCACGGGAAGACAAGCATCACGTCCTTGAGCGCCTGAACGCATCCGAGGTCTTCGAGCGTTTCCTTCACACGAAATACGTCGGACACCGCCGGTACAGCCTGGAAGGGTCCGAATCGCTCATCCCCATGCTCGATGCGCTCTTCGAAGAGGCATCCGAGCAGGGCGTCGAGCAGGTAGTGATGGGGATGGCCCACCGCGGGCGATTGAATGTCTTGGTGAACATCGTCGGCAAGAGCTACGCCCGTATCTTCCGCGAGTTCGAAGGCGACATCGATCCCGACACGGTTCAAGGGTCCGGCGACGTCAAGTACCACGTCGGTGCGACCGGGAAATTCACCGGCCGGAACGGTAAGACCATGACCGTCGAGCTGGCGTCAAACCCCAGTCACCTCGAAGCGGTGGACCCCGTGGTGGAGGGAATGGCGCGCGCCGCGCAGGATTGGACGTACGGAGAAGACCGGTCGAAGGTCCTGCCGCTGCTGATCCATGGCGACGCCGCGTTCGCCGGCGAAGGTGCGGTGGCCGAGACCCTGTCGATGAGCGCCCTGCCGGGCTTTACGACCGGAGGAACCGTTCACGTCGTGGTGAACAACCAGCTCGGCTTCACCACCGCTCCTTCGGCCGGCCGTTCGAGTGTCTACGCCACCGACATCGCGAAGATGATCCAGTCCCCGATCTTCCACGTGAACGGCGACGACCCGGATGCGTGCGTATGGGTCACCCGGCTCGCGCTCGCGTTTCGACAGCGGTTCCGAAAGGACGTGGTGATCGACCTCGTCTGCTACCGCCGGTACGGACACAACGAGGGGGACGACCCCAGCTACACGCAGCCGCTGATGTACCGGGACATCGAATCGCACCCGCCGGTGAGAAAGCTGTACATGGAAGCGCTCGTCAACAACGGCGACATCTCGGTCGAGGAGGCAGAGGCGGCCCTCGAGGACTACCGCGAACGGTTGGAGCAGGCATTCGACGAGACGAAAGCGACCGCCCCTCCACCCGCGAAGGTGGACCTCACCCGGCCCGAACCGGTAGCGGTGCGTCCTCCCGTCGAGACGGGGGTCGAACGCGAAACCCTCGATCGGATCCTTCGCGCGGTCACGTCATGGCCGGAGGGGTTCACACCGCATCCGAAGCTGGCGAAACAGCTCGAGCGGCGCCGCGACCTTCTGGATACGAACCGAGTGGACTGGTCCCTCGGCGAGGCGCTTGCATTCGGCTCGCTGGTGGAGGACGGCATCCCGGTTCGGCTGACCGGTCAGGACTCGCGGCGGGGGACGTTCAGCCAGCGCCACGCGGTACTGGTGGACTACCAGACCGGTCACGAGCACTTCCCGCTGAAGACGTTGTCCCCGCAGCAGGCGCCATTCCTGATCTACGACAGCCCGCTGAACGAGTTCGCCACGCTCGGGTTCGAGTATGGGGTCTCGGTCGTGGCGAAGGACGCCCTGGTCGGCTGGGAAGCGCAGTTCGGCGACTTCGTCAACGAGGCTCAGGTCATCGTCGACCAGTTCATCGTTTCCGGCGAGGACAAGTGGGGTCAGACCAGCGGGCTGGTGGTTCTCCTCCCGCATGGTTTCGAAGGGCAGGGTCCGGAGCACTCCAGCGGCCGCATCGAGCGTTTCCTCGAGGTTGCCGCGGAGGACAACATCCAGATCGCCGTTCCCACAAACCCGGCCCAGTACTTCCACCTCCTCCGGCGCCAGGTTCACCGAGACATCCGCAAGCCGTTGATCGTATTCACCCCGAAGTCATTGCTGCGCCTGCCGGCCGCGGCCAGCAGAACGGATGAGTTCGTCACCGGAGGCTTCAAAGAGGTCCTTCCGGACTCCACGGATCCCACAGCTGAGGCGGTCAGGCGAGTGATCCTCTGCTCGGGGAAGGTCTATTACGACCTGGTCGCCGAACGAGAGAAGCGCGCCGCGGACGCCGCCGTGGTGCGAGTCGAGCAGCTCTACCCGTTCCCGGCCGACCAGATCCTGGAGCAAATCCGACGGTACCCGTCGGCAAGCGAGGTCCGATGGGTCCAGGAGGAGCCGGAAAACATGGGAGCGTACCGGTTCGTTCACGGCTGGCTCCATCGGGTGCTTCCGGAGGGCGTTGCGCTCACGCACGTGTCTCGTCCCGAAAGCGGGAGCCCGGCGTCGGGGAGCGCCACCGTCCACAGCGCCGAGCAAGAGCAGCTCGTCGCCTCGGCGTTCGAAGGGCTATAGCGCGTCGTGTCGCTGGTCCAGCTCATCACGACGCTCGAATCGCGAGAGCAGGCGTTGTCGCTGGCTCGCGATGCGGTTGAAGCTCGAACCGCGGCCTGCGTCCAGGTGATCGGGCCGATCACGAGCGTTTACCGATGGCAAGGCGAGAGGGAAGAGACCGAAGAGTTCCTCTGCCTGCTGAAAGTCCCGAGCGAAGGAATGGAGAGGCTGGTCCAGTTCGTCCGAGATCGGCATCCGTACGACACGCCGGAGCTCACCGCGGTGGGATCGACATTCGTCGACGAGCGGTACCTTGCGTGGGCCCGGTCGGAAACGGCTTGACGCTGGAACGAAACGCTTTCATGCTGATGTGAGCATGCGGTCCCCGTTCCGTTAACTCGCTTCGGTAGGGCGCTTACCGCGCCCGGTCCTGATCCTGCTCACGATCGAGCTCTTCGACGAGCTCGTATTCGGAGTGTGGGGAGCAGCGCTCCCGCTGATCCGTCGGGACCTCGAACTTTCGTATCAGGACATCGGCGTCCTTCTCAGCGTGCCGACATTCATCTCGGCATTGGTCGAGCCAACCTTCGGCATCCTCGCCGATTCGGGTCGCCGACGGCTATTGATTGTCTCCGGGGGATTCGTGTTTGCCGCAGGCCTCATTGCCGTTGCGTCGGCGCCAGGCTTCCCGGTTCTCCTCGGTGCATTCATCGTGATTTGGCCGGCATCTGGAGCGTTCGTGAGCCTGTCACAGGCGACGCTCATGGACATGGAGCCGAGCTTGCGAGAACGAAACATGGCACGGTGGGTTCTGGCCGGGTCGGTTGGCGTGGTTTCCGGGCCGCTGATGGTCGCGGCGGCGGCTGGACTGGGCATTTCGTGGCGAATGCCGGTCGTCGCACTGGCAGCGCTCGGCGGAGCGCTGGCAATTGGAACGTTGCGCGCCCCGCACCTCAGATCTCACCCGGATGGGTCAAACGCCTGGAAGATTGTGCGGGAGGCCGTCCGGCAGCTTCGAAATCGAGAAGTGGTGCGGTGGCTCACGGTCCTTCAGTTGAGCGATCTAATGCTGGACGTTCTCCTTGCCTATACCGCCCTGTATTTCGTGGACGTGGTCGGTTTCACGCCAACGGGGGCCGGACTCGCCGTCGCTGTTTCGACGGTCGCCGGACTTGTCGGCGAAGCGGTTATGCTCGCGGTCCTTCGAACGGTCCCTGGCCTGACGTATCTGCGGATCAGCGCCGTGGTCGGGGCGGCCGTCTTCGCGGCCTTCCTGGTCGCTCCGTCGCCTGCGGGCAAGCTCGTCGCGCTGGGCACACTCAGCATCGTCACCGCCGGCTGGTACACGGTGCCGAACGCTCGCCTCTATGACGCCCTGCCTGGCCGAAGCGGCACGGCCGTCGCCCTCACCAGCGCTTCAGACCTGATTGGAGCGCTTCTTCCGCTTACGGTCGCGTTCGTGGCGGGGCGGGCCGGGCTGAGCTGGGCCCTCTGGATATGCCTGCTCGCTCCAGCTGCACTGTTGACGCTGGTACCAGGGCGGGCGGCGCGATTGACGGAGCCGCCTGCCGGGAATACAGTCAGCTAAGATTTGTTACTGATCGGTAGGTTACTGGCGACCAGAGGAAGGAGCTTCTCTCATGCCTGAGGTACGCGAAGCCGTCATCATTGAGGCCGTTCGGACGCCGATTGGCAAGCGAAACGGCTCCCTGAAGGAGACCCACCCGGTCGACCTCCTGGCCGAGGCGCTGAAGGAAGTCGTCGCCCGGGCCGGCGTCGACCCGGGCGAGATCGAAGACAACATCACGGGTTGCGTCTCGCAGGTCGGCGAGCAGTCCATCAACGTCGGACGGAACGGCTGGCTCGCGGCTGGGTTCCCTGAGACGATTCCCTCAACCACCGTCGACCGCCAGTGCGGCTCGTCCCAGCAGTCCATCCACTTCGCCGCGCAGGGTGTGATGGCGGGCGCCTACGACCTGGTGGTCGCGTCCGGCGTCGAGAACATGACTCGAGTTCCAATGGGGTCCTCGATGATGGGCCAGAACCCCTTCGGCAATCAGATGTTCGCTCGGTACGAGGGGAAGATCGTTCCGCAAGGCATTTCGGCCGACCTCATCGCGTCGAAGTGGAACATCACCCGCGAGGACTCAGACGACTTCGCGTACCGGTCGCACCTTCGGGCGGCGGAGGCGACGAAGAATGGTTACTTCAAGCGGGAGATCCTCCCATTGAAGGTGACCGGCGCGGAGGGTGAGCAGGTTCTGCTGGACTACGACGAAGGGATCCGGTTCGAGCCCAACCGGGAGAAGATGGGAACGCTCCCGCCGGCATTCCAGAACCCGACTTTCGAGGAGATGTTCCCGGGGCAACTCAACTGGACGGTCACGGCCGGGAACTCGTCTCAGATCTCCGACGGGGCATCGGCGGTGCTCATCGCCAGCAGGGAGAAGGCCGATGAACTTGGGCTCACACCACGCGCGAGGTTCGTTTCGTTCTCACTCGCCGGCGACTCGCCGATCCTGATGCTCACGGCGCCGATTCCGGCGACGAGGAGAGTGCTGGAGCGCGCCGGGCTGGCGGTCGAGGACATCGAGGTGGTGGAGATCAATGAGGCTTTCGCTTCAGTCGTGCTCGCCTGGCAGCGCGAGCTCGGCGTTTCCGACGAGTGGTTCGAGGAGCATGTCAACCCGAACGGCGGCGCCATTGCCGTTGGTCACCCGCTGGGCGCGACGGGAGCGAAGCTCATGACGACGATGCTCCACGAGCTGGAGCGGCGGGGCGGCCGATACGGGCTCCAGACGATGTGCGAGGG
Source organism: Actinomycetota bacterium (assembly GCA_036259835.1). Classification (GTDB taxonomy): domain Bacteria; phylum Actinomycetota; class UBA4738; order UBA4738; family UBA4738; genus JALYGK01. The sequence continues at coordinate 6,228 of DATABA010000098.1, read as the reverse complement.
CGGCGGCATGGCCAACGCCACGATCATCGAGCGCCTCGGATAGCCCCCACCGGGCCGACTAATACCCGCTAGGCACCCGGGCCTTCATTCGCGTCGGGCCGCTCCCTTCTCTAGAATCTGACTGCCGTTCAGTCAGTAGGCTGAGCGAGAAGGGAGGCGGGAGAATGGCTACCACTGTTCAGGCGCGGGGCGCCACGCCCACCGGTCGAGGCGCCGAGTCCTCCGACCGAAGTCTCTACAAGGCCGGGGCCGTCGCGGGGTTCGTCGGCACGGCGATTGGGCTCATCACGAACGCCGTCCACCCGAGGAACCTCTTCGGTGAGCCCACCGAGACTCGCTTGCAGCGGATCGCCGACTTCGGGCCCTGGCTCGCGGTTCACCTGGGGTTCGTGGTCGCGCTCGTGCTTGGTCTGGTTACGTTCGTGGCCGTGTATCGCTCAATCAGCGGCGGCCCGTCACCGTGGGCTCGTCCTGCCCTCGCGTTGGTCCTCGTCAGCACGGCGGTTACGGCTGTTTCGTTCGTGATGGACGGATACGGGCTTTGGGGCTTGGCGACGGCGTGGGCGGAGGCAACCGGCGCCGCCAAATCCACCATCGCTCTTGCGGCCGGCGCAGCCGAGAGCTTCGAGAACGCTCTCTTCATCGGGTCGACGATCCTCTTCTTTGGCGTCACTCCGATTGTTGCCGGCATGGCGCTTTGGACCGACGGAACCTACCCGAGGTGGGTCGCAGTGGTCGGGATCATAGGCGGCATCGCTGGCGTCCTCGCCGGAGCGATCAACTTCCTGGCCGGGGCGGTCACAACCTTTGCCTTCAACGTCATCTTCACGCCGGCGTCGTTCCTCATCACGGTATGGTTCCTGGCGCTTTCCGTGTTGCTTTGGCGAAGGAGCCAGACAGCGACCGTTTGATCGAGTTACATGTGCGCGCGCTCGCGCGGAGGTGAGAAGCAAACACGAAGCGGCCGGGAGGGATCAACCTCCCGGCCGTTTCGTTAGGTCAGTCGGTGAAGATACTTACGCCGCCGGGCCCCACCAGCAACCCCACGATGATGAGGACGACGCCGGCAACGATCCCACCTCTGAGTAGGGTGACGATCCCGGCGATCACCAGGATCACCGCCAGGGCCCAAAGGAGTGTGGAGGCTTCCATGGCATCTCCCTTTTCGCTTGGGGGGCGCCTTGCGGGCACATGTCTCGATGCCTCTACCGAATTACCCTCACGCGTTCGCGAAAAAACGTTTCGGGACGGGCTCCATCTTCGAAATGGCCGAACCTGACTAGCCCGTAAGCTTGAAGGCGTGCTCGGCATCGCCACCTGGCTTCTTTGGTCCATCGCGGTCGTTTTCTTTGTGGTCATCGTGTTCGCCGGGTTCGTGTTTCTCCGCGCCATTGCCGGCATTGGACCGCGAGAAAGAGTCGAACCCGAAGACGTACAGGATCTGGACGTGTTTTTGGTGTGCGGTGAATGCGGAACCGAGTTCCACGTCACGCGGGTGGGCGAGATTCAGATCCCTCGCCACTGCGGCGAACCGATGCAGGTCACCCGGCGGCCGAGGCAGCAACCGCAACTCAACTAGCGAACGTCAGCCCTCGGCGATCTCCTCAGCCTTCTCACGCAGCTGGTTGAAGTCCTTCTTCGGCCGGTTGTCCGGAAGCAAGGAATCGGTGCTCCGGAATCCCCATCCCGAGAATCGAACGCCGACACGTCCGAACACTCTTCGAAGCTCTCCCCCGCACACCTCACAGGGACCGGGAGGGGGCGCCCCCATCGGTTGGATTTCTTCCTGGGTGTTGCCGCAGGAGCGACAGCGGTATTCGTAAACCGGCACCGCTACGCTCCGGCTACCGCCACTGCGTCGCTGCCAGAAACCCGACCGCGATGAACCCCAGCCCCAGGAAGAGGTAGAAGTTCGTCGCCTGGCCGCCCGTCCCGGGAATCAGTCCGAGATAGTTGAGGATGATCATTACGACCCCGATCGCCATGATCGAGAGGACAAGCACGCCGAACCATCGCGGGCTGGGTTTCGGCTTCTTCTTCGGCGGCGGTTGATATCTCCGGCGCTTCGCTTTCGATCTGGGCATGACAGCTCCAGCTTATTCGGGCGGCAGCAAGTTGAGTGTCGACTCGGCCTGCGCGTCCACCGCCGACCGGCTGAACGGCAAGGCGTGATGCCGGCCGTTCATCCACAGATCGAACTGGTCGTTGAAGTGCGGGCTCGCCGGATTCCCGGACTGTCCCGGAGGCTGCACCCCGACCGAGGCGTCCAGGTCGCTCAGATCGATGATCTGGCGCCATGCGGGAACCACCAGGGCGCGGTACGGCGTTCCTGGTTCGTACTGCCCCTGGGCGATGGTCTGCTCGTCGCCGCCCAACGGACCTTCGCCCGCCACGAACAGCTCCCCGAGGTCGGGAAGGATCGAGAAGCGCCCGGCGAACTGGACGGTGTGAAGGACGCCCCACTGCCATTCCGTCATGTCGTCGCCGAGCGCTGCCGTTAGCTCATCGAGCGCGCGGTCGAGGGCGCGGAGAAGAACCTTGTCCCGTCCCGCGTGGCCGTCCTCGCCGAACCATCTGGCGGTGGGGAACTCGAGGATCGCGGGAAGCACCTCGTACTGAAACGCGATGGTTCCCCACTGTCGGTGAGAGTGAAAGTGCCGGTACAGCTCGGCGCCCAGATGGGGCAGCAGCACCTCGTCCGCGATGCGGCAGCACCACACCTCGAAGATCGCGGCGGCCGCCGAATCCGCCCGCAGATCGAAGTCCCAATCCCCCAGGATGGCCAGGGCTTGCTTCTGGCGATCTCCCGCCGGCTCGATCGAGACGAGGTACGGAATCATCGTTCGGGCCGGGATCGACACGGTGTCCATCTGCATTCGAGCGAACGATTGGACGTCGTGGACGGCGCGCTCCGTTATGCACTGGGCGATTCGTCGCGCTCGATATGGGGGCAGAAAGTCCCGGCCGATCAGGTAGGGGTACGACTCGCCGTGCGGCCGGTTGTTCGCCGTGGCGATGAAGCCCTCCTTCGGGTTCAGCGCCCATGGAAGGGCTTCATATGGGATGTAGCCGTTCCATTCGTAATCGTCGGTCCAACCCGGGACGGGAACGGTGCCGTCGCCTTTCTTCCTGACCGGATAGAGGCCGGCGGCCTGATAGCCGATGTTGCCGTCAACGTCGGCGTATACGGCGTGCACCCCGGAGCATGTCCAGTCCGCCAGGGCGGCGCGGAACTCGTCGAAACTGGCGGCGGTGCTTACCCTGTGGACGGTGGACGGGATGGTGATGTCCTCCATTCCCACCCACCGCATCGCGTAGGTCTCGCGCAGCCCCTCCTCCACGACCTCGGGGTTCGCCATCCCGACCATGTACGACTCGAGGATTGGACCGTGCCTCGTCTCGCGGACCTCCACGATCTCCGGTTCCGACCGACCCCGAACGCGGATCTCTTCGCGGTGCACGGTGAGCTCTTCCCACACGCCGTTGTAGAGCGCAGCGGTCCGATCTTCGTTGAGCCGTTCCATGAAGAGATCCTGTGAATCTCCGGGCAGCGTGGTGTAACCCCAGGCGATGCGTTCGTTGTGTCCGATCAGGACGCCCGGACTGAAATGGAGCGCCACACCACCCGCCTCGAGCCCGGGAGCCGACAGCTGCAGCTCGTAGAACATCGACGGAACCTGGACGAAGACGTGTGGATCGTTGGCCAGGAGGGGCATCCCCGTGGTGGTTCGCTCACCGGAGACCACCCAGCTGTTCGAGCCCTGCCTTCCCGGGAGGACCGGCGCCTGGCGGAGCAGCTCCAGCGCGGCGAGCCGCCCACCGATTCCTTCGTCCTTCCCCGGAACGACCGGCGGAGCGTCGGCCGGGAGGTCGGGAAAGAGGGCGAGCATCTCTTCCCATCCGAGCTGCTCGGCGATCTCGGCGCGCAGCAGCTCCGCGTCCCAGTTGGTCGACTGTGTCCAGGCGAAGAAGACCGCGTTCGCCGCCGCCATCTCGACTCCCTCTCGTCCTCGTTCGAACACTGGGTCCTGCTGAAGGATCTCGTATTCGATGGGCCGCACCGGCATGGTGTCGACCCAGGCGAACACACCTTCCGCGTACGCCTCCGAGATCTCCCAGGAGAGGTCGTCCCATCGTTCGGTGTACCGGCGCCCGGCCCGGTTCCAGCCGACGGTACGAACGAACCGGTCAATGGAAAGAGTGAGGTCGCCCAGCAGCTCCGACAGCCTTCCCGTTGCGAGCCGAGCGGTGAAGTCCAGCTGAAACAGCCGCTCAGACGCGACCACGAAACCTTGGGTGAAGTAGGCGTCGTGAAGGTTCCGGGCGTAGATGTGCGGGACGCCCCACCGGTCTCGGACGATCTCGACCGGTTCTCGAAGGCCGGCGATACGCAGTTGTCCCTGGACCGGCGGCAGTGCCGCTTCGGCTCGGGCGCGCAGCACGTCGGCCATTTCGTTCACAGAAGGCTCCCGGTTGCAGGGGTCGGCGGAGGGACCGCGGTCAAGGGTACATAATGAGCGTCCCTTATTAGCCCGGAGGAGCAGCGATGGAAGATCGTCCCTGGTTGGCCAGTTATCCGCCCGACGTCCCGCAGTCGCTCGAGCCGTATCCGGAGAAGTCTCTCTATTCGCTTCTCGAGGACTCCGCGAAGCGGTTTCCGGACGCACCGGCCGTTTCGTTCTGGCTGCCCGGAGCGCCGCTCGGGAAGAAGCTGACCTTCGCCCAGCTCCTCAAGGAGGTGGATCAGTTCAGCCGGGTGCTCGCGGCACTGGGCGTCGGGCGGGGCGACCGTGTCGGCCTGGTGCTTCCGAACTGTCCGCAGTACGTCATCGCGTATTACGCCGCAATTCGGATCGGGGCCATTGCCGTCGGCAACAACCCGCTCTACACCGAGCGAGAGCTTTCGCATCAGCTGAAGGACGCCGGGATCGAAGTCTGCGTCGTCCTGGATGCGCTATACCCGAAGGTTGCCGCCGTTCGAGACGAGGTCGGAATCCGTGAGCTGGTGGTCAGCAAGGTGACCGACTTCGCTCCCTTCCCGGTGAACGTTCTGGCGCCGCGAACGCTCAAGAAGCACGCAAAGGAGGCCGGCGAGCCCTGGCCCCCGGTCCCACCGGACGCGAAGGTCCGGTGGTGGAAGGAGATGATGTCAGGCTCCTATGCGCCGGTCCCCCCCGCGGAGATCAACGCGAAGACCGACCTTGCTGGGCTCGTCTACACGGGCGGGACGACCGGGCTTTCCAAGGGCGCCATGTTGAGCCATTTCAATCTGGTGGCGAACGTCATGCAGGGCGCGTCCTGGTTCCCCGACTTGCGGGAGGGCAAGGATTCGATCCTCTGCATCATCCCGTTCTTCCACTCCTACGGGATGACCGTGGCGATGAACCTCGGCGTCTACAAGGCCGCCAAGCTCATCCTGATGCCGCGGTTCGAGTTGGAGCCGACCCTGAAGGTCATCCAGAAGGAGAAGCCGACTCTGTTCCCCGGTGTTCCGCGGCTCTACATCGCGATCAACGAGGGGAAGGAAACCAAGAACTACGACCTGAAGTCGATCCGGGCATGTCTTTCCGGCGCCGCGCCGCTTCCGAAGGCCGTTGCCGAGAAGTTCGAGAGCATCACCGGGGCCCGAGTCGTGGAGGGCTACGGCTTGACGGAGACGTCCCCCATCACGCATGCCAACCCAATCTACGGAAAGGTGAAGGTCGGCTCGATCGGCCTGCCGGTTCCCGACACGGATTGCCGGATCGTCGACATCGAGGACTGGACCAAGGAAGTCGAACCCGGCCAGCAGGGAGAGCTGATCATTTCCGGACCGCAAATCATGCAGGGCTACTTCAACCGGCCGGAAGAGACCGAAGGGATGATCAAGGAGGACTCGAACGGCCGGCGGTGGCTCCTCACGGGAGACATCGCCAAGATGGACGAAGAGGGCTACTTCTACATCGTCGACCGGAAGAAGGACATGATCATCGTGTCGGGGTTCAACGTGTACCCGACCGAGATCGAGCAGGTCCTGTACCGACACCCGAAGATCCAGAAGGTGGCGGTGGTCGGGTTGCCGGACGACAAGACCGGCGAGGCGGTGAAGGCCTACATCGTCCCGCGCGAGGGCGAGAAGATCACGGAGGAAGAGGTTCGCGAGTTCTGCAAGGACCCGAAACAGGGTCTAACCGGATACCGGGCACCGAAACTGATCGAATTCCGCGACTCGCTCCCGGAAACGCTGGT
>DATABA010000097.1:0-17897 GCA_036259835.1 Actinomycetota bacterium | reverse complement strand
GAAGAAGGAGGAGGTCGTGGCGGCCAACGCCATGGTGGGCGGGACGATGCACTTCGCCATCATGGCGGGACCTGCGCTCGGGGGATTCCTGGTCGCAACTGTCGGGGCGGGACCGGCGTTCGCGCTGAACGCCGGTTCATTCGTGCTTTCGGCACTTCTTCTCAGGGGGCTTCGCTTGAAGCAGGAAACAGCGCCGGCCGACGATCGCACAACGATTCACGACCTGACCGATGGAGCGAGGTACGCGATCCGCACTCCCCTGGTCCGCAGCCTGTTGATCGTGATCGGAATTGTCCTCGTTGCCGCGGCGACGAAGGCGCCGCTGGAATCGTTGTTCGTGTTGGGCACCCTCTCGCTGGGCCCCACCGCTCTCGGCTTGGTCACGGGTAGCTGGGGGCTCGGTATGGTCCTGGGATCCGTGGCGGCTCCGGCACTCGCCCGGAAATGGGCGCGCGAGCGGCTTCTGGTGGTGATGATCGCGATTGTCGGGGTTGCGGCGATCGCGGCAGCGGGCGCGTCGGGTCTTCAGACGGTGCTCTTGGCGTGGTTGTGCGCCGGGCTCGCCAATGCCGTCGGGAACGTCGCGTACGAGTCTCTGCTTCAGGAGCGAGTTCCCGACCGATTCCGGGGACGGGTGTTTGCGGCGTTCGAAGTCGTAGCGAACTCCGGCTTCCTTGCCGGGGCGCTGCTCGCGGGATGGCTCGGAAGCACCATCGGCGTTCGCCTGACCTATGCGGTGTCAGGCGGGCTCCTCTTGGTGGCCGCGGCGATCGGAAGGGGTCTGCTGCTCCGAGCGCCGGTTTCGCCTTTGGCAGCAGCCGTGGAGACGACCCCGCCACCCGCCGAGGCCGAACCCGATGGCCACAAGCCTGAACCGGTGCCTCTCCCGGATCGGTGGGCGTTCTCGAAGTGACCGGCCGTCATCGGTTGATTCCGTAGACAATCGACGCCATGGAGGCTCCCGATCTGCCTCCGATCGGCGACTATGCGCTGATCGGAGACGGCCGGACCGCGGCTCTTTCGTCCGCGCAAGGCTCGATCGACTGGCTGTGCCTTCCGCGGTTCGATTCTGATCCGATCTTTGGACGCCTGGTGGGCGGCGACCGCGCCGGTCGCTTCTCGTTAGACGTCGACGGTCGTACGCATGTGACTCGCCGGTATCGGGAGAGTTCCACGGTTCTCGAAACCAGGTGGCGAACTCGGCGGGCCGAAGTGCGGCTCACCGAGGGGATGGTGCTGAAGGTAACCGGTCACCTCCTCCCGCAGGTCGTCCTGGTGCGTCGACTCGAGAGCGAAGGAGCGCCCGCACTGGTGCGGGTCGTGTACGACCCCCGATCGGGCCTCAATGGCGACCGGCTTAGGAACGAGCGGCGGTCACGCGCGCTGGTGTCGCTTCGAGGAACCACGGCGATCGCGCTCCGATCGACTCCCGAGCTCCCCGTCGTGCCGGGCGAAGCGCTCGCCTTCGACGTCCAACCGGGACGACCGGTGACCTTCGTCATGTCCATGAGCGACCGGCAACCTCTCGTGTTCGTGGAACCGGATCACGCGTTCGGGCTGTTGGACGAGACAGACAAGTGGTGGCGACATTGGACCTCACGTATCACGTACCGGGGGCCGGTCCTCGACCAGGTCGTGCGGAGCCTGATCACGCTGCGCTTGCTCACCTATGCGCCGTCCGGCGCGCCCGTTGCCGCTCCGACCACGTCACTGCCCGAGCGCATCGGTGGTGGCCGGAACTGGGACTACCGATTCGCGTGGCCGCGGGACGCGAGCATCGGAGTGACGGCGTTCCTCACGAATGGGCTGGACGACGAAGCCGAATCCTTCCTCCACTGGCTGCTCCAGGCGAGTCGGTTGACCAGGCCCCGCTTGCACGTCGTCTATTCGGTCGACGGAAAGCCGCAGCGCGGCGAACACGAGGTTCCGGCGGCACCGGGATACCGGGGGAGCCGGCCCGTTCGCATCGGCAACAGTGCCGGGAGGCAGCACCAGTTGGACGTGTACGGCTGGGTGGTCGACACGGCATGGAATCGCCTCCAGCACGGAGGGAAGCCAAATCCCGCGATCTGGAGCGCCGTCAGGTCAACGGCCGACTGGATCGCGAAGAACTGGCGACAACCCGACGCCGGCATCTGGGAGGTTCGGGAAAGGCCGGCGCACTACGTTCACTCGAAGCTCATGGCATGGCTGGCGCTCGACCGAGTCTCGCGGATCGCTCGATCGCGCCGAACGCGTCCATCGCGGCTCGAGCGTTGGGTTGCGGAGCGCGACGCCCTCGCCGCGGATATTCGGGCGCGGGGCTTTGACGAGCGTCGCGGAGCCTACGTCCGATCCTATGGCGCCGATGAGTTGGACGCCGCCGTTCTGATCTTGCCGACGCTCGAGTTCGATCCGCCGGAATCTCCCCGGGTGAAAGGGACGATCGACGCGATCCGCCGCGAGCTCTCGGCCGGGGGCCCGCTCCTGTACCGGTACCCACCGGGCAGCGATGGGGTCGAAGGCGGCGAGGGAGCGTTCCTCCCGTGCTCGTTTTGGCTGGTTCAGGCGCTCGCAAGGACCGGCCGAGTCGATGACGCGGTTTCCCTGTTCGACGAACTTTGCAAGCGAAGCAACGTGGTCGGGCTGTTTGGAGAGGAGATGGATCCCTCGACCGGCGAGCACTTGGGAAACTTTCCCCAAGCGCTGACGCACGCGGCTCTGATTCAGGCGGCGCTCGCTCTCCAGGCCGCTACCGCGGATTGAGAAACCCGCCGAGTATCGCGCCATATGCAACGTGAGCGACCAGGGTGAACAGGAGCGTCTCTCTCCCATAGTTCGACCCCAGCGGCCCGGGCGGTTCGAGCACCGTGGTGAGCTCCGGCCCCGACCGTTCGGACGCCATCCGAGGATGGACGCCTGGCAAGAACGGAATGATCACCGTCAGAGCGGCAAACCCGTGGACGAGCCCGAACACCGCACCGAGCCACCAGGTCGCCCAACCGATGAGCGCGAAGGCGCCGGCGTACAGCAGCGCGAAGACCTGCCCGTTGACGACGTGGATGAGGAATCCCACAACGCGCGCCAGGTCGAGGTCCTGGACGAAGATCGTCCCAAGCATCAGGGGGATATCCATCCTCGACAGTCCGAGGAGCTGGCTGGCCACCATGATTCCCGAAAGGACCACGGTCGCCACGAAGCCAAATATCGCCCAGCCTGCCCAGTCCAGCCTTCGATCACCCGCCCTTGCGCCTGGCGGCAAGGAGGGCAAGGGCGAGTGCGCCCCCCGCCAACCCGACCCAGCGCCGGTGAGCCGAAAGCCAGAACTGAGGATTGCGGTCGTGTGACCTGTCGCCGAATCGGCCGCGTGCGCCGAAATCCCGGGCCACGGGTTCCCACAGGTTGTTGGGTCGTTCCGGATCTTCCCGCTCGTCGGTCTGTTGCGACTCCAGCCCGGTTCGCGCGAGGTAGCGTTCGATCAGGCCGGGGACGAACTTGTCGGCGAGGATCGTCGCCGCGGTCGTCGCTCCAACCCAATAAGAGCGCCGCTCGGGATGGTCGGCCGCCCACAAAATCGCACGCGCCGCGACCTCCGGCTGATAGATCGGGGGGACCGGCTGTGCCCTGTTCGGAAGGAGCGACTTCACCCAGTCGAACTGCGGTGTGTTCAGCGCCGGAAGGTGTACTTCGGTGACGTGAACGTTCGCCTTGTCGTGGAGGAGTTCGGCTCTGAGCGAATCCATGAAGCCGCTGATGGCATGCTTCGAGCCGCAGTACGCGCTCTGCAGCGGGATCCCTCGAAACGCCAGCGCGGACCCGACCTGGACGATGGTCCCCTCGTCGCGCGCCAGCATTCGACGGAGGGCGGACATGGTTCCGTACACGTATCCGAGGTAGGTGACTTCCGTGACGCGACGAAAGTCATCGGGCGACATCTCTTTGAACGGCGCGAAGACCGACGTCATGGCGCAATTGATCCACACATCGATGGGACCGAGCCGCTCCTCGACTTGGGAGGCCGCCCGCTCCACCTGCTGATGGTCAGCCATGTCCGTCGGCACCACGACCGCACGCGAGCCCGCATCCTTGACCTCGTTTCCGGCGCCGGTCAGACCATGGGCACCCCGGGCAAGAATCCCAACCGAGTCGCCGCGCTCGGCAAGCATTCGAACGACGGCCCGCCCCACGCCGGCCGACCCACCGGTGACGACGACGACCCTGCTCATCGCCACCCCACACTAATCTGACCGGGAGGCCGATGGAGCAATTCGCACAGATCGGGGGCGCAGTCGCCATCCTGGCCGCCTTCATCGCGCTGCAGGTCGGCGCCGTCGAGGCCACCAGCTGGTCTTACCTCTTGCTGAACGTCCTTGGAGCCGCCGTCCTCGCGGTGGTCGCGGCGGTTGACCGGGACTGGGGTTTCCTGCTTCTCGAGACGGTCTGGACTGCCGTTTCGGCCTGGAGCCTGATCCGAAAAGTCCAGGAGCGTCGAACCGCACGAACGAGATCGCCTTAGGCGATCGTGGCGGATCGGCGTGCGAGCCGATTGCGGAACACCAACGCCGCTGTGGGTCCGGCAATCGCAAGCATGAGGACATAGGCCGCAGCCAGAGGCCCCAATTGCGGCTCGACTCCGGCAGCCACCGCGATCGCCGCGATTGCGATGGAGAACTCTCCTCGGGGAATCAACAGGATCGCCGCCCTCCACTGACCGCGTGTCGCCACTCCCGCTCGCCGGGCGGCGAGTCGCACGGCCGCCGCTTTGGTAGCCGCAGTCATCACCGCGAGCTCAATTGCCGGCCAGATCACCGGCGGAATCGATGCCGGATTGATTTCCAGGCTGAAGAAGACGAAGAAAACGGCAGCGAACAGGTCGCGGAGCGGCTCGAGCAGCGGACGTGCCCGTTCCGCCAATGGGCCGGAGAGCGCAAGGCCGACGAAGAACGCGCCGACGGCTGCGGAAACTCGGGCCAACTCCAGAACGCCCGCGATGAGGAGGGTCAGGCCGAGGATGCTCAGCAGGAGGCTCTCGTTCGAGTGAGTGACCAGCGCCCGTGAGATCAGCGCACCGTGGCGAACAGCCACGAACAGCACGATCGCGACCGTGATAAGCGCTGTGGTGATGGAGACCAGCGTCGCGACGACCCCTCCGGCCGCGACGAGAACGCCAATGAGCGGCAGATACACCGCCATGGTGAGGTCCTCCATGACCAGGAGGCTCAACACGACGGGCGTTTCTCGATTCCCCACCCAGCGAAAATCCTCGAGCAGCTTCGACGCGATCCCGGAGGACGAAACGTAGGTAATCCCTCCGAGAAAGGCCGCTGCCACGGGTGACCATCCGAGGAACAGACCAGCCAGGAATCCAGGGGTGAAGTTGAAAGCAACGTTCATCACCCCGCTGGTGCCCGACATCCGAAGCGTCGAGAGCAGTTCCTCCGTCGAATATTCCAGGCCCAGGGTGAGAAGAAGAAGAACGACGCCGATCGACGCCCCGACCTCGATGAACTCCTCGGACGTCACGAGCGGAAGGATGCCGCCGCTCCCGAACGCGAGGCCTCCCAACAGGTAGAGCGGGATCGGTGAGAACCCAAACCGCACCGCGAGCCGGGAAAGAAGGGCCAATCCGAGAACGACCCCCCCGAGCTCGATGAGCCGAAGGGAGTGCTCCACGGATTAGCCGGTCCGCAGGATTACCGCTAGCTCTTCTATCCCTCTTGGCGTCCCCACCACGACCAGGGTGTCTCCGGCGGAAAGGAGGAAATCCGGTCCGGGCGCGGGGTGGGCTCCATCCTCCCGAAGCACGGCGACAATCGACGCGCCGGTTCGAGTCCGGGCGCGCGTGGCGCTGATCGGCTTCCCGACAAAGGGCGTCCCCTCGACCACGGGGAGCCAATCGATCGCGAGGCCCTCGATCCCCTGCTGAAGCTCGGTGAGTTCTTCCACGATTCGGGAGCTTCCGAGAAGCTCCGCAAGCGTTCGACTGTCGTCTTCGTCGAGACGGACGACTTCGCGGCACGCGTCTGGATCTGCCTTGTCGAAGACGACGACCTCGCGTCGGCCGGTCCGATGATGCACCACCCCGACCCGCTCGCCGGCAGACGTCACGAACTCATAGCGGACACCCATGCCAGGGAGCTTGGTTTCGCTGACCTCAGCCATTGAGCGCGTGAGCCATAGCGGAAGTTAACGCTTTCGTGCTTTTCGCCCGGCCCGGCCCGTTCCAGTCGTTCTGGTCCGCTTTTCCTCGGCTCCTTTTCGACGCTTGATGAGGTATGCGGCAGGGGTGGCTGCGGTTACGGCGATCCGAACGACGCCCATACGATCATGATAGTTGGGGCCATGACCGTGCTGCCGAGGCGCAGCGCTGTTGCGCCCTGGTGCGCCCGGAGGGACTCGAACCCCCAACCTTCTGATCCGAAGTCAGACGCTCTGTCCAATTGAGCTACAGGCGCGTGCCTCAGTTATAGCGAATCCTGCCACTCGGCGGGCTGAGGTAGGTAATCCAACGGGTAACTCGCTCCTTCGAGCTTCTCCGCCGTAAGCCCATCGGTCCTACGTCCAATGGCGTACGAGGGCCGATACGGGGTATGAATCCGCAATGGCCAAGACGCTCGAACAGTGGATTGAAGAGGACGTTCGGCCGGTTCGGAGCAAGCCGATGAGCGAGCTCGCCGAGTCGTTCTTCTTCCGCGACCCTCCTAGACCAACCTTCGCGGATAGCTCGTTCTTCTTCGCACCGGCAGACGGTGTCGTCCTCTATCAGGAGTTCGTTGAGCCACAGGATCGGAGCATCCCGGTCAAGGGGGCCGCGTACTCGCTCAAAGAGCTGACACGAGATCCGTCCCTGGATGATCCAGCCTTCGTCGTCGGAATCTTCATGACGTTCTTCGATGTGCATGTAAACCGCATCCCCTATCCAGGACGGCTTTCGTACCGACTGCTTGATCCGCTGGACACCTATAACCATCCGATGTTGGAAGTTGAGAAAGAGATCCTCGAGGAGATGAGGGTGGCGCCCGAGAAACCGGCCTACCTTCGCTACAACGAGCGCATGCTCAATCGCGTGGATTCGCCCGATCTCTCGGGCCCCTATTACATCCTCCAGATTGCCGACTACGACGTCGATTCGATCATTCCATTCGGAACCAAGCAGAACGAACCCTATGTTCAAGGTGATCGGTTCTCACAGATCCGGTTCGGCTCACAGGTCGACCTGATCATTCCTCTGAGGTCCGGATTGGAATTCGTGCCGATTCAACCCGCCGGCGTGCACGTCGAAGCTGGGGTCGACCCCCTTGTACGAGTGATTCGAAAGGACACCGACGAGACATTGGAGGAGCGATGAACACCCGAGAGCCTGTTGCCCAAACCACGTCCGGTTCCGCCACGAATCTCAGGCCAGCGGAGATGGGGCTCCCATCCTACGTAATGTGCCCTCCGCTCTCGTATGCGACAACCGTTGCCAATAACCCGTGGATGGAGGAATACGAACCCGAAGAGCGGGAGCCGAACCAGCGCCTGGCGCTGGCCCAGTTCTTCCAGCTGTATCGGTACATCGCGTCAGAAGGCGTGGTATATCTGGTTCCCACACCGCCCCAGGCCGACCTGCAAGACCAGGTCTTCGCGGCAAATCTCGCAGTCACGCTGGAGCACGAGGGCCACCGTGGCACGATCATCCTGTCGAACTTCACCAGTGAGCCACGCCGAGGAGAGACCGACGTTGGCCTGCCGTTCTTCCGCCTGTTCGGCGACAACGTCCACGTGGCTCCGTCGAAGTTCGAAGGCGACGCCGAGCTGAAACACCTCCACGACAACGTCTACGTCGGCGGCTACGGGATTCGAAGCGAGCCGGAAACCTACGACTGGATGGAACGAACCTTCGACATGCGGGTGATCAAGGTTCGCCTCAAAGACCCGTACCTCTATCACCTGGACTGCCTGGTCTTTCCGGTCACCCGTGAGCAGACAGTGGCCTGTACGGAGCTCCTGTCCAAAGAGGAAGTCGAGGCGCTCGAACGCGAGACCGACATCATCGACGTGTCGGCGGAAGAGAGCTACGCCGGAATCTGCAACTCGTTGCGGCTCACGAACATGATCCTCAGCGCGTCAAACATCCACGAGCTCGACAGGAAAAGCGAGGACTACACGCACGAGGTCAAGAAGAACCGCAGGTTAGAGGACATCGCCTCCGAACTGGCCATGGAGGTCAAGTACTTCAATCTGAGCGAGTACCTGAAGGGTGGCGCCTTGCTCTCCTGCATGGTGATGCACCTCAATCGGTTCTCGTACGAGTTCCAGCTGACCTGAGGCCGTAGCCTCTAGCTCGAAAGATGGGCGATCGAGAGCCCATCCCCCCCGGGAGGAAGATCTGGGTTGTTGCCCTCCCGGTCATGTTCGCGGAGCTCAGCGAGACGATCCTCCATGTCATCGACACGGCGTTGGTGGGACGGGTCGGAACGATCGAGCTCGCGGCGCTGGTCCTCGCGGACACGGTTCTCGAGGTCTGGCTCGTCGTCGTCATCGGCCTCGCCGAGGCACTGCAGATCGTCGTGGCACGACGGTCGGGAGAGGGTCGCGATTCGTCGGTTGGGGCAACCTTCAATCGCGCCTTCCCAGTGATACTGGTGACGTCGATTGGCCTGTTGGTCGGGATCAAGCTGTCTTCGCCGGTCGTCTCGGGACTGATCGCTGAATCCGAGAGCGTGGCCCGGGGAGTCGACCGATTTCTGCAGGTGGCCGCTTTTGGCGTCCCGTTCCTCGCGGCGAGCTTCGCGTACAGCGCCTTCTATGTGGGCATCTCTCGGACCCGAGCGCTCATCCTGGCGACGGTCGTCCTGGCTGCCGTCAATGGAGTCCTCGGATACGCCCTCGTCCTGGGAAGATTCGGCGCTCCGACGCTTGGCCTCGAGGGGGCGGCCTGGGCGTCCGTCGTCGCTGAAGTCGCGACCGCCCTCGTCTTGGCGCTGTACGCCTTCCAACGGCAGTACCGGACGTATGGCATTTTCCGATCGCTTGCTCCCGCCACCGAACGAATCCGGCCGCTCGCCCTGCTGGCCGCGCCGATCGCCCTTTACGGAATCATCGAGGCAGCACAATGGCTCTTCTTTTTCGTCATCCTCGAGCAGGTCGGTACCGACGTCCTGGCTGCGTCGAACGTCATCTATGCCTGGCTCCTCGTGCTCCTGATTCCGTCGGAGGCCATCTCCGAGGTCACGGTGAGCAGCGTGAGCTCCGAGATCGGCGGCGCCCGCGAGGATCGGGTCATCCGCAGCGTTCGCCGGTTCCTCGCACATGGCGTCTTCGCGAGTGTGCCCGTTGCGCTCGTCGCGATCCTCGCCCCGGGATGGGTGTTTTCGATCTTCGGCGGCGCCACCCAACCCAGCGATGAAGCACTCCAAGCGCTCCAGTTGGTCGCCCTCGGGCTGATTGTGGGCGTCCCGGCTCTCATCTGGACGTCAGCGGTTCACGGAACCGGGGATACCGTCGCCGGATCGGCGTTCGAGTCGCTCGGAGCCATAGCGATGCTCGCCTGGGCCTTCGTGGCAGCGATCGTCGTGGAAGGCGGCGCGGGCGCGATCTGGGCCGCTGTTCCAGCATCCTGGGCACTCGCGTTCGCCGCTTCCTACGCCTGGATGAAGAGCGGCCGCTGGAAGCGGGCAAGCGTTTGATGATCCATTCCCGAACACGCAGCGCGTAGCCTGTTCCTCCTCCCATGACCCATCGCAATCCGCGCACGAAGTTACTTTTGAGGGCACTCGCCATAGGGGCGGCGACCGGCGCCTTCGGCATTTCATTCGGAGTGTTCTGCACTGCGACAGGACTGTCGGTCGCACAGGCCTCGGCGCTCTCACTGTTGGTATTCACGGGGGCATCTCAGTTCGCGGCCGTCGGAGTGATCGCCTCCGCGGGTTCACCGATCACCGCCGTCGGAAGCGGGCTGCTCCTCGGGGTGCGGAACGCGGCATACGGGCTCGCGGTCGAGAACTTCCTACCGAAGAGAACGGTGCCACGGATCTTCGCGAGTCAGCTGATCATCGATGAGTCAGTGGCACTAGCGTTCTCTGCAGACGAGGACGACCGGTTGCACGCGTTCCTGGCAGGAGGAGTGAGCGTCTTCGTCTTCTGGAACACCGGGACGCTCGTTGGCGCCATCGCCGGGTCGAACATCGCGGACCCTGCCGCCTTCGGGATCGACGTGGCGTTCCCGGCGAGCCTGCTGGCGTTGCTGGCGCCGAGGTTGCGTGATCGTGCTGCGCTCCGTACCGCGCTCTTCGGTGCGGCGATCGCCGTCGCGCTCACACCACTACTCCCTCCGGGGTTGCCGATCATCGCAGCGTCGCTTGCCGTGGTCCTGGAGCTCCTGCGAACCAGGGAACGATGAGCTGGATCGCGATCGCCGCGCTCGCACTCGGCAGTTACCTGCTCAAAGCGGCCGGCCCGTTGCTTCTCAGCGAACGTGTCCGTCCAGCTCTGCATCGACTCGGAGTGCTCATAACCCCAGCGTTGCTTGCGGCCTTGATCGCGGTGCAGACGTTTGGGCAAAGGAAGGCCTTGGTCCTGGATGCCCGAAGCGTCGGGCTTGCAGTCGCAATCGCCGCCGTGTTGCTTCGAGCTCCGTTTGTGGTCGTTCTGGTCTCCGCGGCAGGAGCGACGGCTCTCGTTCGCGCCATCTCATAGGAGATCTCAAGAAGGCACGGGGGATGGCCGCGTCCGTCCCTCGTGCGGAGAACATCGACCCCCCACTCGTGACCCCGGTTTCGGCGCGGTCCGCGCGGACGGGGCGTTCGCCGTAGGCGGCGGTTTACGTATAACTCACCTATTGCTGGTTAGTCGTCGCGAGGTGTCTCACAGGGTAATCGCCCAGCTAACGCGTTTAAACACCAGGGGAACGGCCCTTCGCCTTAGGGGAAGTTTTAACAATAAATCGCCCAATTATGCGTTGTCGCCCTAGTGAATCGCTCCTAGTTTGAATTGACGGGACCCCCGAGCACGCGGGCCAGAGGGTCCTTAATGGAAGAAGGGGCAATGCGGGCCAAACGCCTCATCACGACATCCTCGAATCGCGCTTCGGGAACGGCGATGCGACCCCGTCGATCCCCGAGGTCGGGATGGAGCGTCTCTTCCGTCCTTGTGATCCTCGCTGGCGTGCTGACGCTGCTTGCCGTGTGGGGACCAGCCTACGGGTGGGGGAACTCCGGACGCCCGCGGCTGCCCGGCATCGAAGTCTCGAAGCCGAATACCTCGGTTGAAAGACCAACGGATCAAGCGTCAGCACGGGGCCGAGACATCGCGTCCGTCTCGGCCGAACTCGACGAACTGTCACTCGGTGGCTCGACCTTAGACGCTGCGGCTTTCCTTACAGCGTCGGTCGTGCTCTCTCTCGTGTTTCTGCACTGGATCTCCGTGGTCCGGGCCAGGCACCCCGACCCCGGCATCGTCTTCCTGCTCCTGGTCCCCGGGTAGCTGCCTTCTCCGCGACTCGAGACGGCCCATCGAGTCGTTGAACACCTGACCAGCTCTCTGACAGGTGCCACTGAGAAAGGAGAACGCCTTGAACAGGCTGCTGCGGGCAGCGGCGATGTGGATGGCGTTCCTGGTTGGGTTCTTCCTCCTGGGATCGATATCTGCAGTAGCCGCCCCAGAAGTTGGAGGCGGCTCGGAAACTCAGGTCGACGTCAGCGTAGATGCCGACCGGACCGTGGAACGAGCCGTCAAGAAAGCAAGGAGAACCGTCACCTCCGCATCCAGTGACCTGACCGGAGAGGGGGACGGGGGGGCCCTCTCGGGCAATCAGGCCGCGACCGGCAACGGCTCCTCGTCTGTGGACGTGGGGATATGCGGCAACACCGTCGCAGTGGCGGGCGATGCGTCCGCGAACTGCGACGGAAACCAGAGCACCAACAAAAAGAACGCCAACTCGGCCTCGAGTCGAGATGGCAAACGCCGGATTCTTTCGGCGAACCAGGCCGCCGCACTGAACAAATCCGCTGCTGTGAAGGTTGGAGTGTGCGGCGTCGCCATCGCGGTTGCCGGAGACGCCTCCGGGGATTGCGAAGGGAACCAGAGCTCGACGAGCGCGACCTCACTCTCGAGCGATGGGAGCGGGAACGGCGATCGAGCGATCGTCTCCGACAACCAGGCCACGGCGGTCAACGGATCTCCGACGGGTCAAGTCGGGGTGTGCGGCGTCGCGCTTGCCGTGGCGGGAGACGCCTCCGCGAGCTGTGAGGGGAACCAGGCGTCATCGGGCGGTTCAGATACCTCACTTGTCAGCGCAGGAGACCCGAACCGCTCGATCGGCTCCGCGAACCAGGCTGCCGTCGGCAACGGATCGCCAACCGGACAGGTTGCGGTCTGCGGTATCGCGGTCGGGGTAGCCGGTGACTCCTCGGCAAACTGCGAGGGAAACCAGAGCACCGAGAACAACAGCTCGGTTTCCAGCGACGGAAGCGGTGATGGGAACCGGGAGATAGCCTCGGGTAACCAGGCCGCAGCCGGTAATGGGTCGCCAGCGGCTCAGGCGGGGGTTTGTGGCGTTGCAGTCGGAGTAGCGGGCGACACGTCCGCGAACTGCGACGGGAACCAGAGCTCGTCGAGCGACACCTCGCTCTCGAGCGATGGGAGCGGAAACGGCGATCGAGCCGTCATCTCCGACAACCAAGCCACGGCCCTCAACGGATCTCCGGCGGGCCAAGCCGGGGTCTGCGGCGTGGCTGTCGGCATTGCCGGCGACAGCTCCGCGAGCTGTGAGGGGAACCGGAGCTCGAGCAGCGCGAGCGACAGCTCTATCTCGAGCGAGGGAAGCGGAGACGCCGACCGCGCCATCGGTTCAGGGAACCAGATTGCAGCCCTGACCGGATCGCCAACCGCTCAGGGCGGCGTGTGCGCCGTCGCGGTCGGAGTAGCGGGCGATTCCTCCGCGAGCTGCGAAGGAAACCAGAGCTCCGCGACCGACAGCTCCCTGTCGAATGGCAACGGTGCTGATAGTGGAATCGGCTCCGGTAACCAGGTCGCCGCTCTCACGGGTTCTCCAACAGCTCAGGCAGGGGTCTGCGCGATCGCCGTGGTCGTCGCGGGCGAAGCCTCCACGAGCTGTGAGGGGAATCAGTCCGCCGTGAACGACACCTCGCAGTCGAACGGCAACGGGGGTGCGGGTGGCATCGGTTCCGGGAACGAGGCCGCTGCTCTCACCGGTTCTCCCACCGCCCAAGCCGGAGTATGCGGGATCGTTGTGGCGGTAGCCGGCCCTGCATCGGCCGAGTGCGTTGGGAGCCAGAGCTCGAACAACCCAACCGATAGCGGCGGCGGTCCGGGCAGCGGCGGCGGTCCGGGCAGCGGCGGTGACCCGGGTACTGGCGGCGGTCCTGGGGCCGGTGGCGGTCCTGGGGCCGGTGGCGGTCCGGGCACCGGCACTGATCCTGGCACCGGAGCCGGCGGGGCCATTGGCGACGATGGTTCGGGTGGTGCCGGTCCCGGCTTCATTGATGTCGGGATCGGGCCGCGCTTCGCGGCCCTGGGCCGTGCCTTTGCGAACGGGCCATATCCGCTCGGCGGCGTTCAGGCCGGAGCCGGTGGAACCGCGCGCCAACACGTGCCGGCCTCACCGGCGCAAGCACTTCCTGGCTGGATCCCAGGGGTGCTTGTGATCGCGGCCCTGGTCGTGGGCATTACCGCCCGGTTCGCTAAGAGGCGGAGGGTCGAGGTGGTCGCCTAAGCCAACACCCTATCCGCTAGCGAGGCACCAGAGAGCGCCCGTAGGTCGCCGATGTGTCCCTGCCTACGGGCGAACTCTCGGTGCCGGAGATCCGGCTAACCCCCCGCTGTGGGTTCCCCTGATTCGGGAGACGGCCTATCGGGCAAGAGCTCATACAGCCGCTTGCACTCAGGACATGTCGGGTAGCGACTCGGGTCGTGGGATGGGACCCAGACCTTTCCACAGAGGGCGCGCACGGGAGTCCCGTTGATCAGCGCCTCGGTCAACTTGTCTTTGCGGACGTAGTGCCTGAACCGGTCATGACCACCGTCGTCCGGGCGTAGGCCGGTCCGCTCTTCCTGAATGGTTTCGGTGTCAGACGTGCCCATGGCCATTGGTCAAGGATATTGCCCTCCCGCCGAGAATCTCGACCCGTGCCTGCTCGAGTAGTGGTTGACGGACGAGCGCCGCTCCGTTAGCTTACGCAAGCGTAACTTACGTTAGCGTAGCTTCTGAGCTTCGAAGGAGGACTCCTTGGCCACCACGTCGATCCGCTTGCGTGAACAAGCACCCCCGCAGATCAGAGGGGTCGTTCGCCTCACCGCTCGACAGCTAGCGTTTCAGCGGCGCGTAACACTCGCGATGACCGTACTGCCATTGGCAGGAGTGGTCCTTGCTGTGTGGCGCCTCTGGGGCACCGGCATCAGCGCCCTCGATTTCGGTCTCTTCGTCGGTTTCTACCTGGCAACCGGGCTGGGGATCTCAGTCGGCTTCCATCGCCTCCTGACGCACCGCTCTTTCGTTGCCGTAAAGCCCGTCCGCGTCGCGCTTGCCGTCCTCGGGTCGATGGCGGTCCAGGGGCCGGCCATCCAGTGGTGCGCAACGCACAGGCGCCACCACGCCTACGCGGACAAGTACGGCGATCCTCACTCGCCCCATCTAGCCCAGGCTCCCGGAGTGCGCGGTGTGCTGATGGGGCTATGGCATGCCCACATGGGCTGGATCCTCGATTCGGAGAAGTCGGATCCGAAAGAGTGGACCCCCGACCTCGTTGCCGACAGGTCCATCACGGTGGTGAGCAACTCCTTTGGATGGCTCACACTTGCCTCTTTTGCCCTCCCGGCGATGATCGGGTACGCGGTCACGGGGACGCTCTCCGGGGCGGCCAGCGCCTTCCTCTGGGGATCGGCGGTGCGGATATTCCTCCTTCACCATGTGACCTGGAGCATCAATTCGGTCTGCCACTTCTATGGAAAGGAGGCGTTCCGGGCGCGCGACGAAAGCCGCAACGTCTGGCCGATGTCGATCCTCTCCGTCGGTGAGTCGTGGCACAACAACCATCACGCGTTTCCATGGTCGGCGCGCCTGGGATTGCGGTTCTGGGAGATCGATCCAGGCTGGTATGCGATCAGGATTCTCCGGGCGCTTCGACTCGTCCGGAAGGTCAAGGTCCCCGGACCGGCTCAGTTGGCAGAGAAACGCCTTCGCCGACCGGGTGCTCTTCCGTGGTGAGCAAAAGCGAACAGAACGTCGTCCTCCTCGAGAACCATCGAGAGAAGCGGCCGAGGACCCGCATGTCGGGGCAGGAGCGGCGTCAACAGCTCATCCGCGTCGCTCGGGCCGTTTTTGCGCAGCGCGGATACGAGGCGACGTCCGTCGAAGAGATCGCCGACAAGGCCGACGTGAGCAAGCCGATCGTCTATGGACACTTCGGTGGCAAGGAGGGACTGTACGCCGTGGTCATCGATCGAGAAGTCCGCGACCTGCTCGATCGCATTACGTCATCACTCGACGCACAGCATCCAAGCGCCATCCTCGAGCAGGCCGCGAAGGCATTCCTGACCTATGTTGAGACCGAGCCAGACGGCTTTCGGATCCTCCTTCGTGACACCCCTTCGGTCGGCAGGACCTCACCGGCGTTCGCCAGCCTGATTGGTGACATCGCGGCTCAGGTCGAGTACGTGTTGGTCGAAGAGTTCAGGCGGCGCGGCTTCGACGCAAAGCTTGCGCCTCTGTATGCACACGCACTTGTTGGAATGGTCGCCCAAGTTGGCGAGTGGTGGCTGCACGCCGGGAAGCCGCAGCGAGACACGGTGGTCGCGCACCTCGTCAACTTGGCGTGGAACGGACTGAAGGACCTCGAGCGCCGGCCGAAGATCCACTCAAGAGCGAAATGATCGCGTCGGCCGTCGACATGACCGCGGGACTGGAGGGCGAATCAGTTGATGACCCGAACGCCCGCGCCTCCACTCCGCGGCCGGACCAACCGCAGTACGGCTACTTCCCCCACGCCCCGTACGCCTTCGCCGAGCCAAGCTGCAGAACGGGAAAGCCTCCTACGTCTCTGCGCCGCGGCGAGACACGAACTCCCAACTTGCCGGTCCCCCACCAACTGAGGTCCAGTGCCGAGAACAAGGACTTGGAACCCCCAAGACGGTCATAAGGGGCCATTGACGGGGAAAGCGTGAACCTAGACGATGCAAGGACCGAGTGTTCTCGCCGTGTGCGGGTGACTGACCCTCCCAGGACGCGGACAGGGAGGCAGATGTACAGCGCAGGCTGAACACGTCAACTCACCGTCCAACGCGGACCGGGTGGTTCTGCCGCGCAGAGAAGGACCCCGAGGCCCCGCATCAGATGCGCAGTGTCCGGGGCCGTTCCGAAAAGAGAGGAAAACAGCATGCGAGTCATGATGATGATTACGGGCGACCGGGAGCCGGGCCATCTGCCGAGCGAGGGGTTCATGGCCGAGATGTTCAAGTACAACGAGGAGCTATCGAAAGCCGGAGTGATGATGGATCTCTCCGCGCTTCATTGGAGCGCCGAAGGGGTTCGAGTGAATTTCTCGAGCGGTAAACGCACCGTGACGGAGGGCCCCTTCGCCGAGCCGAAGGAAACGGTCGCCGGCTATTGGATCCTCCAGGTCAAGTCTATGGATGAGGCAATCAATTGGGCCAACCGGATGCCGTGGGAGGCCGGCGGTGAGCCCGATCACGAGGGGCATATCGAGATCCGACAGCTGTTCGAGCTGGAGGAGTTCGGTGAGAGCCCAGCGATCGAGCAGATGCGTGCGCTGGAGGACGAACTCCAGACGCAGAAGTAAAGTTTCGCTCTCAAATGCGACGCGACATCAAACCGGTGAAGCACATGCGTAGGCGAGCGCTTCGCAGCGCGCTGGTGGCGTCGATCACAGGGGCGCTGTTAGCTCTTGTGTTTGCCCTGCCTGCGGCGGCGCAAGAAAACGATGGCGTGAGCACGAATGATCAGATCGTGCTGAACGGCCGCCTGGTCGTCCCCGAGGGTCAGACGGTGGATACCGCGGTGATCTTCAACGGTCCAGTGACAGTCGACGGCACTGTGACGGAGACCGTCGTTGTCTTCAACGGCGACGCCGTGATCTCAGGCGGTGTGGGTGAGGACGTCGTGGTTTTTCGGGGAACCGTCCTCGTGCGGTCTGGAGCGCGAATCGGCGGCGACCTCGTAACTCAACAAACGCCGCAGGTCGAGGAAGGCGCGACCATTGGGGGCAGCCGCCAACGCATTGCGACCAAGTTCGATGCTGAGCGGCTCGGGATCGCGAGCCGAATGGCATGGTGGGTTGCGTACTCAGTATCGACGCTGATCCTGGGACTGTTGCTCCTCTTGTTCGCACCGGCGATGGACCGTGCGATCGTGGACGCCGTCCGCAACCGAACCGGCGCCTCCATCGGCTTCGGCGTAGGCCTCTTCTTCTTGGTGCCTATTGCCGCAGTCATCTTCCTCGTGCTGATCGTTTCGTTCCCACTCGGATTGTTTCTCCTACTTGCGCTTGCGCTGCTCTACACGATCGGCTTTGTCGCCGGGGCCCATGCGCTCGGGCGACTGATATTGAAGCCGCCGTCATCGCGATTCGTGGCTTTTCTCATCGGCTGGGGAATCCTCCGGGTGCTTGCGCTCGTCCCATTCCTTGGAGGCCTGCTGTGGCTCGCGGCGGCAATTCTCGGACTCGGAGCACTGGCCGTTGCGGCCCGACGCGCTTCATCGGTCGAGGACCGCGGCATCGTCTCGCCGCCAGCCCCGGCTCCGGCCTAAGACCGGAAGAGCGGCCCGCGGGTAGTGCGCCCGGAGGGATTCGAACCCCCAACCTTCTGATCCGTAGTCAGACGCTCTGTCCAGATTGAGCTACGGGCGCGCCGCGGAGAGGGAGGGATTCGAACCCTCGAGGGGCTTAACACCCCAACCG
>DATABA010000096.1:0-3903 GCA_036259835.1 Actinomycetota bacterium | reverse complement strand
TCGCGCAACTCGCCGCGGGTGATCCGCTCCCGCAGCTTCGCGTAGACCCATTCGGCCTTCGTCTGAAAGGGGACACCCATCGCCACGGCAATCACCCCGATCGTTGATAGGCGTCGTAGTAGTCGGTTGTCAGGACCGGATCCGCCGTTCGGTCGGCGAATCGGTTCGCGTCGAACGGCTCCAGGAACGCCGGCCGATCTCCGGTCACGAGCCACTGGGCGAGCAGCTCGGCACACAACGGCGCCAGCGCGAAGCCACGTCCGCTATATCCGTTCGCCTGAACGAAGCCGGGGACCCGCTCGACCGGACCGATCACCGGCTTTCTGTCCGGGGTCATGTCGTACACGCCCGCCCACTGGCGAATGGCGTTGAGATGCCCCAGGCGAGGCGCCTTTTGAAGCAGCAGACTCGCCGTCCGTTGAAGGAAGTTGAACGTCGATCCCTGGTTTAGACCTTCCGGTTCGTCGGGGCGAACGACGCCGGCAACAAGCTCTCCGCGAAGCGTCTGGTTGAACCATCCCTCGACCGGTCGATAGAAGGTCACCGCCGGGCTCATGAATGGCCTAGCCGGCTCGGTGACGAGAACTTCTCGTCGCACGGGAGCATTCGGCATGTCGACCGCCGCCATGTCCGAGATGCTTCGAGACCATCCCTCGGTGGCGTTCACCACGAACCGCGACCGGACCTCATGGTCGCCGACCGCCACGCCGGCGACGGCGGATCCATCCCACAGAAGACCCGTGACTTCCGTTCTTTCGAGGATTCGTACGCCTGCGCGGATGCAAGCCTTGCGATACCCGTAGATGACGGCGTCATGGTGGACGAGCGCATCGCGCCCGATGAGCGCGCCGGCGGGCCGCTCTCCGCCGCGAAGAATCGAAATGCGGCGGAGCGTGTCCTTCGGATCGCACAGACGCGGCCTGATGCCGAGCTCCGACAGCATCGGGAGGAGCGAAACCATTCGTTCGACCTCCTCGTCCTCGTACAGGACCCACGCGTACCCGGCGCGCCAGAACAGCGTGTTGAAGCCGAGCTCTCGTCCCAGGCGCTCGTGCTTTCGCTGCGCCTGGAGAGCGAACCGGGCCAACTCGGCGGTGAGCTGCATGGCACGGAGCCGCGCGACGTTCCGGCCGGAAGCGCCACTTCCCGTGTAGGCGCGCTCCAGCACCACGACATCGACGAGTCCGAGTTGCGAAAGCTCCCATGCGAGCGCAAGGCCGGTGATCCCGCCTCCCACAATGACGACATCGGCGCGAGATGGGAGAGCAGGCGGCGAAACCGTGGTGGAATCAACCATTCGACGAACCACCGGCATTGGACGCGGCAAGTGCAGAGAGGCTTACCGGACGAACCGGCGGGCGTTGCGTGGGGAGATCCGGCGGGACTCCTCGATCCCGGAGGACGGCGGCGGTTTCTGCGAGGCACAGCTTCCCCTGACAAGGACCGGTTCCGACTCCGGTTCTCCGCTTCACCAGCTCGGCGTGACCGAACCCCTCGTCGACCGCCCGTTCGATGTCCCGGACCCGCACGTCCTCACAGAAGCAGACGAACGCATCGGGATGACGTTCGACCGCATCGGGGAGGGTTCGGGCGGCTGGAGCTTGAGGAGGAGAGTCGCCGGCAAGCCACCTGCGTGCGGCGGTGCGCGCGGACCCCGCTACTCGGCGAGGATCAGAGTCCCCGGCGGCCTCACCGACAACCAGCATCGGGACGTCGGGGGTCCCCCTCGGCACGATGGTCGATGGCTCGCCTTCCAACGTGGGACGGCTCCCGGCCATGACCTGGAACTCGTACGTCGGCTGGGTGAAACCGACGACCAGGAGGTCACACGTCTGCCAACCGGCGTCCTCCAGCTCGACGGCCTTGATGCGGCGCTTTCCCGGAGCGCGCAGCAATTTCGTTGAGGGGAAAGACCTGACGCCGACGTCAGGCAACTCCGCGGGACCCGCCAACCATGCCAGGCCGATCCGGCGTTCTCTGGCGACGCTAATGGCTCGCTCCGCCTCTTCCGGACCGGCGTAGACACCAATCAGAAGTGAGCGGAGGGGGCGGACCTGAGTCAGCAACCGCTCGAAGCCGCGAACGCCAATCGTTCCCGGAAGATCGTTGCCGGCGTACGGCAGTGGCCGGTCGTATGCACCGGTCGCCACGACGAGCGCTTCGAAGCGGATGAGAAGCGGCCCGCCGTTCGATTGAACCGCAGCGGCGATGTTCTCTTCCCGATAGAGACCGAGACAGATCGTGCGCTCGAACGCCTCCACGCCGCGAACCTTCAGCGCGTCGATCTGCTCTTGCAGGTCGGCCCACAGACTCGGATAGGAAAGGGCCGATCCGCCCAGACGTGCTGCCTCCAGCATCACCGTGCTTCGGCCGGCAGCTGCCATCTCCGTCGCCGCCGCGATGCCGGCCGGACCGCCGCCCACGACGAGCACCTCGCACTCCAGCTCCTGTCCTGGACCGCCATAAGCGGCCAGGTCGCGGCGAAGCGGCAGCGCCCCGGTCAGCCGGCGAAGGAAGCGAACGTATGCCTGCCGAAATCGACGACCACCGACGGGGCGCTCGTAGAACCATGGCGGGAACCGCTCACCGAACCGGCCGATCGCCCGCAGCGGATCGAGAGATCTTCGCTTAACGCGAGGACGTGCCTGCGCAGCGTCGCCCGCCGACTGCACCTCGCACGCCAGCGAGGATCCCGAGCCCGCCACGTTGATCGGACACTGTTGGCAGTACCCGGCAAGACAGAAGGGACCGCGGGGCCGGTGAAATCGAAAGCTTCTGGAGAGGGCCGGCTTGCCTTCCCCCAACGCTATGGCCGCGATGGAACTGGACCCCTTCAGCCCTTGACCCCCTCAGGCGAGGATTTGATATCCTATCAAACCTGTTGCCCGCGGTGACCGCTTGAAAGCAAGGACAGGAACCGGAGGCCGGACCGTGACGAAGTCCACCGAACTCGCGGCCGTGGCCGATCGCGTCGTCGCGAGCTACCTCGGCGTGAAGGCGGCCGAGCGCTTCTTGATCGTTGCCGACACCCGGACCAGCTCTTCCCTGCCGCTTGCCCTGGCCGAGGCGGCATATTCGCTCGGCGCGGAGCCCGTGATGACGCTCATGGTCCCGCGTTCGCACAGCGGCGAAGAGCCGCCACCCCAGGTTGCCGCGGCAATGCTCGCGTCCGACGTCGTCATCTCGGTCGCCAGCAAGTCCGCCTATCACACCGAGGCGAAGGGAGCGGCGCAGCGGGCGGGCGTCCGCGGCTGCTTCAACGCGCCGAGCCGGGAGGACGGCTGGGTCAACGGCGCCATGACGGCCGACTTCGTGGAGATCCGCCAGGTCGCCGAACGCGTCGCCGGGCGGCTCCGCGGCGCGCGTTCCGTCCGAGTGACCTCCCCCGCCGGGACGGACATCATCGCCTCTATCGAAGGCCGAGAGCCGAAGGGCTGGCTCACCGGCATCTGTCGAAATCGCGGAGAGGTTTCGGCGTATCCGGGAGGGGAGGTCTCGCTTCCTCCGGTTGAGGGGACCGCCACCGGCAAGGTGGTGGTCGAACGAGTGATGACGGACCTCGGACCGATCGCCACGCCGATCACGCTGGTCGTTGACCGAGGAGAAGTGGTTCGAATCGACGGAGGAGCCGAGGCCGACGCGCTCAGGACGCACATCGAGGGCGTGGAGAACGCGACCAACATCGGAGAGATCGGCATCGGATTGAACCCCGCCGCTCGATTGAACGACGACATCACCGAGTCGAAGAAGCGGCTCGGGACGGCGCACGTGGCGATGGGAGACTCGGCCGGCGAGTACGGCGGGAACGTCATCAGCGACGTCCACCTGGACGGCATGGTCCTCGACGCGCAAATCGAGGTCGACGGAGAACTGGTCGTGGACAGGGGACAGGTGAAGGTGTGA
>DATABA010000095.1:0-18865 GCA_036259835.1 Actinomycetota bacterium | reverse complement strand
CCAGGACGGCGAGCCCCACAGCGTTGACCTGGTCATCGTGGGGATCGACCGCTCGGCCGATTACTCGAAGCTCCGAACCGCCTCGCTGCTTGTGGAGCGTGGGGCCAGGCTCATCGCCACGAACGGCGACGTGTCCTACCCTGCGCCCGATGGGCTGTGGCCCGGGGCGGGCGCTCTTCTCGCCGCGATCGTGGCCACCACGGGGGCTTCACCGGTCATCGTCGGGAAGCCATCCCGCCCGTTGTTCGAGGCGGCACAGAGGATGACCGGCGCCCGGCAACCGCTGGTGGTCGGTGACCGGCTGGACACGGACGTGGCCGGGGCGGCCGCGATGCGATGGGATTCGGTGCTCGTATGGACCGGCGCTGCTCGGACGAGCGAACTGGTCCGGAGCTCGGAGCTCCCCATCTACGTCGGGTCGGACGTTTCGGTGCTGCTTCAGGGCGTGACGCCTGCCCGTCCTCGGCTCGCCAACTCGGACGATGCTCCCGGAATCGAGCAATTGGTTTCGTCCTCCGGCCTGAACCCCACCGGGACAAAAGAGCGTTTGCCTACCACGATCGTTTCTCACGACGACGGTCGGCTGACCGCGACGGCGTGTGTCGAGGACTTCGGACCGACGGGGCTTCTCCGCTCGGTGGCGGTTCGAGAGGACCTCCGAGGACAGGGACTCGGGCTGCTGGTCGTGGCGGCTGCGCTGCACGGGGCTCGCCGGCGCGGGATCGATCACGCGGTGCTCTTTACCGAATCCGCCGGGCCCTTCTTCGAGCGGTTGGGATTTGAACGGATCGAGCGGTCGGAGCTGCCCCGCTCCATTCAACAGAGCGCCCAGGCCGCGGGTGAATGTCCCGCTTCAGCGGTCGCAATGACGCTGAGCTTGTAGCGATAAGGGAACCGCCTCAGTAGGGGCGCCAGCCTTCGTCTTCGTCCGGAGGGAGAGGGCGCCTGCTTCCGAAACCACCCCACCGTCGGCCGGTGTAGTCGGGTCGCCGCGGTGGAGGGAGTGCGCCGTACCGCTCCTTGGGGAAGAACAAGATCGCGGCGAGGGCGCCGAAGACGAACCCACCAATATGAGCCCAGAACGCCACGCCGCCTCCCGCACCGATCTCTCGTCCCAACTCTCCTACACCGCTGAAGAGCTGAAGGACGAACCACCCTCCGAGTACCAGCCATGCCGGGAGGTACACGAACGTGATGAAAAAGAAAATGACCAACGTCAGGATTCGCCGCCTCGGGAACATGAACAGATAGGCGCCGAGGACTCCCGCGATCGCGCCGGACGCTCCGAGGTTGGGAATGATCGAGTCGGGCGACAACGCGATCTGTGCAACCGTCGCGGCAACGCCAGAGGCCAGGTAGAACAGCGGGTAGGCAAGGACACCGAGCTTGTCCTCGACGTTGTTCCCGAAGATCCAGAGGTACAACATGTTGCCGCCGATATGCAGCCATCCGCCATGAAGGAACATGGCGACGAAGATCGACTGCCACCACGACTTGTCCCCGCACTCGCGATCCAGGAACTGCTGATCTTCGCGAGCCTCCGTCTCGGTCTCCGAAATTTGCTCTTGCAGCTCGCGCCGCGCTTCCGCCCCGCCGTCGGCGAGGTTCGTCTGGTGTGTCACCTCATACGGGATCAGCGCATTGCAGAAGAAGAACACCTGCTGCTCATTCGGCGTTCCGAACGTCGGTTGCCAGAAGAGAAACGCCGCGATGTTCGCCGCGATGATGGCGAGCGTTATGAACGGCGGACGCCGCGTCGGGTTGTCGTCGCGCAGCGGTAGCATCGGCTCCGGGTCCTCACGTTCGCGGGGCAGGCGAGCAGAGCACGCCCACCCGCCCAACCGTTCCGTTGCTATTCTTGCCGAAATGTTGGACGCCATGCAGAAATACGTACGAGCCAGCCTCGACGCGCTCTCTTCGCAAGGGCTCCAGAGTTCTTCCCGACTCGCCCCTCGCCTGGAAAACCTGACCCAGCAGCTCGGGACTGCTGCGTCCGCTCTGACCGAGTGGTGGCAGGAAGCCGGGACCACCCTGGTTCGTGAAGTTCGCCAAAACGTCGTGAAGCAGATCGAGGCGATTGGTGTCGCCACCAAGAAGGACGTCGAGACCCTGAGGGCCCGGCTTGACCGGCTCGAGGCAAAAGCGACCAGCCCGACACGCCCATCCGGCGCGAGGACACCTTCACAACGGGCCACCAGCGCGCCGCGGCCGTCGTCCAGCCGTTCGAGGGCAACCCCCTCTTCCGCTCGCAGGCCATCCCAGAGGAGAGGTCGAGAGGCTCCCGGCCCATCCTGACGGTGCGCCGCCGGCTCGATCTCGAGATGGTGAGGAGAGGGATCGTCAAGAGCCGAACGGAGGCGGCGGAGGCAATCACCGCGGGCAAGGTCGTCGTCGGCGGGCGCCCCGCGGCAAAGGCAAGCAGCCTGGTCTCACCGAGTGAGCCGATCCACGTCACCGCGCCGGTGCGCCGGTTCGTGTCGCGAGGCGGCGAAAAGCTCGACGCTGCCCTCGACCGCTTCGCAATATCCACAGCCGGGCGCCGGGCTCTCGACGTGGGGTCGTCGACGGGAGGTTTCGTGGACTGTCTCCTTCAGCGAAGAGCGACACACGTCATTGCGGTCGACGTGGGGTACGGTCAGCTCGACTGGCGGCTCAGAGAAGATCCGCGAGTCACCGTGTTGGAGAGGACAAACGTGCGGGATCTTCGACCCGAGGAGCTTCCATACCTTGCCGATCTCTTGACGGCGGACCTTTCGTTCATTTCGCTTGGCCTTGCCATCGGGCCCCTTCGCCGATGCTCGTCGCCGCACGCTGACTTCGTGTTCCTAGTGAAGCCGCAGTTCGAGGCGGGGCGGCGGGACGTCGGCGAACGCGGCGTGGTCCGAGACCCCGATGTCTGGCGGCGGGTGCTCGAGGGTGTGGAAGCCCACTGCCGTCGCCAGGGTCTTTCACCCATGGACGTCATGCCGTCTCCACTTCTGGGTCCCGCCGGGAACGTGGAGTTCCTTCTTCACGCTCGCGAAGGTGAGCCGTTGGATACGGGCCCGTCGCGTGAATCGGCCGTTGCCGAGGCCACCCATCTCGTCGCGTCCCATGCGTGAGGAGGGCGCCGCCCTCGTCCACGAACGCCGCGGTCCGCTGCTCGAGACCAAGTGCCGTCTGGAACGAGTCGGACTGGTGGTCCATGGCGGACGCCAGGGGAGCCGCGACGCGTCCGATCGGTTGATCGAGTGGCTTCACGAACGAGCCATCTTCGTGAGGTGCCTCGAAGGTGAAAGCGCCGCCGGCGACGAGGAGCACCCCGCCGCCGGCTTCGCCGTCAGCCTCGACCTTGTCGTGTCCATAGGGGGCGATGGAACGCTTCTCAGAGCCGCCCGGATGGCAAGCGAAGCGGACGTGCCGGTTCTCGCGTTGAAGGTCGGCCGCGTCGGGTTTCTGACGGAGCTCGAGCCCGCCGAGGCGCCGACATTCCTGTCTCAGGTCCTCGAGGGCGGAACGATGTTGGTAGAAGAACGGATGGCGGTCGAGGCTCGCCCCCAGGGAGCTCCCTGGGACCAGGCGGAATGGGCGCTCAACGAGGTCATCGTCGAAAAGCGAGCACGTCACCGGCTCATCACGCTGGCCGCCTTCATCGGAGACGAGCACGTCACCACGTTCTCGGCCGACGGTGTGATCGTCGCCACGCCAACCGGTTCAACGGCGTATTCGTTTTCGGCCCGCGGGCCGATCGTGTCGCCACGCGTGCCGTCCATGCTCCTGACACCGGTTTCGCCCCACATGGTGTTCGATCGCTCCATGGTTCTGTCGGATGAAGAGGGCGTCCTGCTCGAAGTGAGAGGCGAGGAACCCGGTCTTCTCTCCGCCGACGGCAGACCGGGCCTCGAGCTGCCCATCGGATCGCGCGTTCGCATCGAGAGATCGACTCACCCCGCGCGCCTCGTTCGCCGGCCGCAATCACCGAGTTTCTTCTCTCTTCTTCGAGAAAAGTTCTCGTTGCCGGGGCAAGCACCGCACGGCTGATCCCGCGGAGGAACCGAAGACGGCGGTCAAACAGAGAACCAGGACGGCGGCCACACCGCAACGGAAGCCGGTCACTGCCCGGCGGACGCCGGTGCGAAGACGCCGGCGGCTTCGCCGTCGCCACCTGCGACTGATGCGCACCGCGATTGTTGCGGTCGCAGTGATCGCCGCGATCACGAATCCTGACCTGGTTCTGCGTCCCGTCCGCTCAATCGGTGGATGGCTCATTCGACAGGCTCTGCCGGTCAACACCGACGCAGGCCGGCCCGATGAACGAACCGTGCCGAACGGCGACGATCGGAACGCTGCCTCCGTCACCGAGCCCGCTGCGAGAGCGACCCAACAGTTCGCCACCGTGAACGGTCTGACGCTACGCCTGCCCGCCCGGCGTCCGAAGGCCGTCGCATATCACGAAGCGGCGTTCCGGGCGGCCCTCGGCCTCAAGCCTCTCGGACGGTGCGCCCGCAACGTGAACCGGTACAAGTTCGACTGCCCGAGGAGCACTGTGGGTCCGAAGTACGTCGTCATGTCGAGCCGAGGGCGAGTCCATCCGGCCACATCCGCAGTCGATGTGGCGATGTCGAGGAGCTCGCCCGTGGTATCCCCGGTAAACGGAAGGGTCTTCAAGATCCGGCCGTATTCGCTGTACGGGAGGTATCGGGATTACCGCATCTCTCTGATTCCGAGGGACCGTCCGGATCTGGCGGTGGTGATCATCCACTTGCGGCGGCTTGCGGTTCGCCCGGGTGACCGCCTGGTCGCCGGAACGACCGAGATCGGGCTACCGCGCCGGCTGCCATTCCACTCGCAGGTCAACAGCTATGTTGGGTGGGGCGTTTCCCACATCCACCTCGAGGTGAAGCGCATTGGCCGTAAAGGTTCCTAAAAGACGTGTCCGAACGGTCGGGCGCGCCGCTCGGGTGGACCGGCGGACGAAGAAGCTTCTTCAGCGGATCCAGCCCGGTGAGGTCGCCGTGATCGACCACGAGGACCTGGATCGAGTGGCGGCCGAGGCGCTGACGGCCCGGGGCGTGTCTGCCGTGGTGAACGCCGGGCGGTCCATCACTGGGCGTTACCCGAATCTCGGACCTCTCATCCTGGTCCAGGCAGGCATTCCGCTGATCGACGGTGTGGGGAAGCTGCTTCTTTCCAAGGTGAGAGAGGGGGATGCCGTTCGCATCGATGAAGACCGCGTCTACGTCGGCGACCAGCTCGCTGGGGTCGGGACTCGGCAGACCAAAGAGCGGGTTCAGGCGGCGATGGACGTCGCACAGCATCGCCTGGCGGAGCAGTTCGAGAGCTTCGCACAGAACACGCTGGAATTCATGGTTCGCGAGCGGGATCTGCTCTTCGGAGGAACCGGACTCCCGGATCTCGATCACGACATGACCGGACGCCACGTGCTGGTCGTGGTACGCGGCTACAACTACAAGGAGGATCTCTCCGCGCTCCGCGCGTACATCCGTGAAGTGCGCCCGGTTCTGATCGGCGTCGATGGCGGCGCGGACGCGCTTGTGGAGGAGGGATACAAGCCGCACCTGATCGTTGGTGACATGGACTCGGTATCCGAAGCCGCCCTCAGAAGCGGCGCCGAGCTCATCGTGCACGCGTATTCGGACGGGTTCGCGCCGGGCGAGGATCGACTCGAAGGGCTCGGCCTTCCGTTCAAGGTGATGGAGGCGTCCGGCACGAGCGAAGACGTCGCGTTCCTCCTGGCGCACGGCAAGGGCGCCGACCTCATCGTCGCGGTGGGAACCCATGGAAACCTGCGGGAGTTCCTGGACAAGGGGCGGATGGGGATGGCCAGCACCTTTCTCGTGCGGCTTCGCGTGGGTGAGATCCTGGTCGACGCGAAGGGCGTATCCCGCATGTACCGCGCCGGCATTCGGGGACGAGACGCGGCGCTCCTGATCGGCGCGGCACTGTTCGCGATCCTCCTGGTGGTGGCGATCTCGCCGCCGCTTCGGTTGATGGTCAAGCTCCTCTACGATTCCATCCGCGACTTCATCTTTCAGATCCGCCATTGATCTCGTTTCGGTACCACGTCGTCTCCATCGTCGCCGTCTTCCTCGCTCTGGCGCTCGGCGTTCTTCTCGGCACGACCGTGGTGAACCAGGGCGTGATCGAGAACCTGTCTCAACGAACGAATGATGCGGTCAGGCGATCGGAGCAGCTTCGATCCCAGGTCAGCGAGCTTCAGACGGAACTTCGGAATTGGGATCGGTTCGGGGCGGAGGTGGAGCCGATGCTGATCTCGGGGCAGCTCACCGCCCGCGAGGTCGTGATCGTCACGCAGGAAGGAGTGGACGCTGCTGAAATCGACGGCGTGCGCCAGGCGCTCACCGATGCCGGGGCTTCCGTCGTCGCCGTGATCGTGGTGACGAACCGAATGGCCCTGCTCGACGACGACGCCAGGACCGACCTGCAGACGATCATCGGGCCGCTCGCTTCGGGGAACGACCCGATCGCCATGTCGGAAACGGCGGCCCGTGAGCTCGCGGCGCGGCTGACGAATGGGCCGGCTGGAGGGACGACGGATCTGCTCGGTGAGCTGATCGACGCCCGATTCGTCGTGGTCAGGGACGGAACCGGCACGATCGATCAGATCGGAGGAGCGACCCAGGCACTCTCGATCTTGGCCGGAGGAAACCGCGAGCCGGTCCTCGCACCCGAATCGTTCCTGGCGCCACTGACCGTCGCGCTGGCCGAGAACGCCCGGCCCGTCGTCGCGGCCGAGACCGCGGAGACGGCGTATCCGTTCGTCCCGATCCTTCGGCGGGATGGGTCGCTCGACGGCGGTCTGGTCACGGTCGACAACGCGGACACCATGCCGGGGCGCATCGCGGTCGTCCTCGGGTTGCGCGACCTTCTCCAAGAGCCCGGCCGGGGCGGCCATTTCGGCGTGAAGGGAGGCGCGTCGGGGCTCATCCCGCAGCCGTGACCGACGCGCCGCAGGCTGCGCCGCGCGTCGTGGCACTCGTCGCGGCGTACAACGAAGAAGGGAGAATCGGGCGAACGGTCAAGGCGCTTCGCGCACTGGACGATATCGACCATGTCATGGTGGTGGCAGACGGCTCAACCGATCGGACCGTTGAAGAAGCCCTGGTCGCGGGAGCGGCGGTCCTTCGGGCCGCGAGGCGCACCGGAAAAGGGGACGCGCTCGACGCTGCGCTGGATCGGATTCGGCTCGCTGACGTCTATGTGCTGGTCGACGGCGACGTTGGAGACTCTGCCGCGCAAGCCGCGAAGCTCCTCGCTCCGGTGCTCGGTGGACGGCTCGATCTTGCGGTCGGGAGTTTGCCCGCACAACCCGGGGGTGGGTTCGGGTTCGTCAAGCGAATGGCTCGCTCATTGATTCGACGTGCCGGCTTCGATCCGCACGAGCCGCTGTCGGGACAGCGAGCCGTGAGCAGGGAGGCGCTGCATGCAGCCCGGCCGTTGGCGCGGCGATTCGGCACCGAGGTCGGTATGACGATGGATCTGGTCCGGCTCGGCTTTCGAATCGGCGAGATTCCGGTGGAGATGACGCATCGCCCGACCGGTCGGAACGTTGGCGGCTTCATCCATCGAGGCCGCCAGGGAGCCGATATCCTCAGAGCGGCCGTACCACGGCTCGTCGGTGTGAGGTGACCGCGCAATGAGCCGAGGCGTCGCGAGCGTTCTCCTGATGGTTCTGGGCGTCGGGTTCGGCGCCGGGACGACCGTTGTGTTGCTACGGTCACCGGGCGGCAGCACAAAGAACTACAGGGGCAAGGAGGTGCCGGTCGTTCTGGGCATCGCCGCGGCAGCGGCGCTGTTTGGAGCCGTGCTCATCGTCTTCTCCATCGTCCTCTGGACGCACAGGCCGGGCCGCCCTGAAGTCATCCGCCGGGAAGCCCTCCTCACCGTGGTGGCGTGCTTGATCGTGTTCTTGGGAGGGCTGTACGACGACCGAAGGGGCGGGCCGGAACGTGGTCTGACCGGCCACTTCCGGGAGCTCCTCAGCGGGAGGGTGACGCCCGGCATCGTGAAGCTCGTCGCGTCGGTCGCGGCGGCCGCATTGGTTGCGTGGGCGTATCGCTCGTCAGTCCTAACGGCCATGGTGGCATTCCCCGTCATGGCTGGGGCGGCGAACCTCTGGAACCTTCTGGACGTGCGGCCGGCCCGGGCGCTCAAGTACTTCCTTCCGGTCTCCTTCCTTCTCCTCATCGCGTCGGGCCAGAGCCAGTACGGCCTCATCGCTTCTGCGGCCTTCGGCGCGTCGCTCGCCGTTTTCCCCTTCGATCTGGCGGAGCGAGCCATGCTAGGTGACGCCGGATCGAACCTGTTTGGGTTCGTGGTCGGCGTCGGACTGTTCCAGGCGTTGCCGCTATGGGGGCTCCTTGTGGCCCTTGCGGCGATCCTTGCCCTGCATTGGGCCGCGGAGACCGTGACCCTTTCCCGGGTCATCGAATCGACTCCGCCCCTCCAGTGGTTCGACCGGTTGGGGCGTCCTGCTGACGAGCCGGGCGAACGTGAGGTCGGCGAAGAATCTCGGTACCGCTGGTAGGAAACGCTGTACCGGCGGCAGGGCCTCTGATACCATGAAATCCCGTAGTGCCTGAGCGACCGAAGTTCGTGTTCGTCACGGGAGGAGTCGCTTCGGGCCTCGGAAAAGGCATCACCTCCGCCTCCCTGGCCCGGCTCCTCAAGTCCCGCGGCCTTCGCGTCACCCTCCAGAAGCTCGACCCGTACATCAACGTCGATCCCGGCACGATGAACCCGTTCGAGCATGGCGAGGTCTTCGTGCTGGACGACGGCGCCGAGACGGACCTCGACCTCGGACACTACGAGCGGTTCACTGACGAGACCCTCCGCCGCGAGTCGAACGTGACCACGGGAGCCGTGTACCAGTCCGTGATCCAGAAGGAGCGGCGCGGCGAGTTTCTCGGCAAGACGGTGCAGGTCATCCCGCACATCACCAACGAGATCAAGGATCGAATTCGGAAACTGGCCGCGGCCACCGACGCGGACGTGTGCGTGATCGAGGTCGGCGGCACGGTCGGTGACATCGAGAGCCTTCCGTTCCTGGAGGCCATCCGACAGCTCCGCAACGAAGTCGGGCGCGACAACGTCGCGTTCGTGCACGTCTCGCTGATGCCGTTCATCGGACCGACCGGCGAGCTCAAGACGAAGCCGACGCAGCACTCCGTGAAGGAACTTCGGTCCCTCGGTATCCAGCCGGACGTCATCGTGTGTCGCTCCGACCGGACCATCACCAGGCATCTGAAGGAGAAGATCTCACTGCTGTGCGACGTGGAGATTCAGGGTGTGATCTCGGCGGTGGACGCCGACTCCATCTACGAGGTGCCGCTGATCTTGCACCAGGAGGGGCTCGACCGATACCTCGCTCGTCTTCTCCGGCTGCCCGAGGTCGAACCGGACCTCGCCGAATGGCGGGCGCTGGTGGACCAGATCGAAGCGGCCACGATGCCGGTGAACATCTTCGTGGTGGGCAAGTACGTCCACCTTCGCGACGCGTATCTCTCGGTGATCGAGGCGCTCAAACACGCCGGGTTCCATCACGGGGCTCGCGTGAAGCTCACGTGGATTTCCTCCGACGAGCTCGTGGCGGGAAGCGCGCCCGATGTGTTGGCGGGTGCCGACGGGATCCTCGTTCCGGGCGGCTTCGGCGTCCGGGGAGTGGAAGGTAAGGTGGAGGCGATTCGATTCGCCAGAGAGAACAAGATCCCGTACCTCGGGCTATGTCTGGGACTTCAATGCGCGGTCATCGAGTTCGCCCGGAACGTCTGCGGGCTCGAGGGAGCTAATTCCTCTGAGTTCGACCCGGCGACGTCTCACCCGGTGATCGACCTCCTTCCGGAACAAGAAGGCGTGGTCGACATGGGCGGAACGATGCGGCTCGGCGCGTACCCGGCCCGTCTCGCATCCGGGACCCGCGCCGAAGTTGAATACGGGGCTCCGGTGGTTGACGAGCGCCACCGTCACCGGTACGAGGTCAACCCGAAATACCACCAGATCCTGCAGGAGCACGGGCTGACGTTTTCCGGGATGTCGCCTGACGGGCGACTGGTCGAGATCATCGAGCTCGCCGACCACCCGTTCTTCATGGCCGGGCAGTTCCACCCCGAGCTCAAATCCCGTCCCACTCGGCCACACCCGCTGTTCCGCGGCTTCGTCGGAGCCGCGCTCGCTCGTCGCCACGTCGGAATCGAACAACCGGTCGCGGTCGGGCGCTGAAGCCCGTCCCGGCTATGCTGGTCCGCGGCCGGTTGCGGAGGAGCCGTGATCGTCGGGGTTCCCAAAGAGGTCAAGGACAACGAGTACCGCGTCGCTCTCACCCCTGAGGGCGCCCGCGAGCTGACGCATTCCGGACACACCGTCCTCATCCAGGAAGGCGCGGGGGAGGGCTCATCGCTGTTTCGGGATCGATACGAGCGCGCCGGCGCAGAGATCGTCTCCGACGCGAAGGCCGTTTGGGACGCCGCCGACATGGTCCTCAAGGTGAAGGAACCTGTGCCGCAGGAATACGACCTGCTTCGCGAAGGTCAGATCCTCTTCACGTACCTTCACCTCGCCGCGAGCAAGGAGCTGACGGAGCTGCTTGCCGAGCGCAAGGTTTCCGCGGTCGCCTATGAGACCGTTCAGCTTCCCGATGGACGACTCCCGTTGCTCGCGCCGATGAGCGAGATCGCCGGTCGCATGGCCCCTCACGTGGGCGCCCGGCTCCTGGAGAAGGAGTACGGAGGACGCGGCGTCCTCATGGGCGGCGTGTCCGGAGTCCGCCCGGCGAAAGCGCTGGTCCTCGGCGCCGGCATGGCCGGGTCGAACGCCGCACGGATCGCCGCCGGCATGGAGGCCGAAGTGGTGGTCCTCGACAAGAGCCTGGACAAGCTTCGATTCATCGACCAGATCCACAAGGGCCGGATCATGACGCTGATGTCGGACACGCTGACGCTGGAACAGCGTGTACGTGAGTCAGACGTGGTGATCGGCACAGTGCTCGTCCCCGGGGCCAAGGCCCCGAAGTTGGTCACCCGAGAGATGGTCGCGTCGATGCGTCCGGGATCGGTGGTGATCGACATCTCGATCGACCAGGGCGGTTGCATCGAAACGTCCCGAATGACCACTCACTCGAACCCCACCTACGTCGAAGAGGGCGCCGTCCACTACTGCGTGGGAAATATGCCGGGAGCCGTTCCGAATACCTCGACGTACGCGCTCACCAACGTGACGCTTCCGTACGCCATCGCCATGGCGGAGAAGGGGCTGGAGGACGCTCTTCGGGAGGGTCCGACCTTGGCTCCGGGTCTCAACACGTACGGCGGCGCCGTAACGAACCGGCCCGTTGCCGATGCGCACGGCATGGAATGGACGTCCGTGGGATCGGTGATCCCCGGCGCGGAGAGCTGACCGCCGCTTGGCAAGACCATCTCCGCCCCTCACCGAACGCCGCATCGAAGAGCCGCTCCGGCGGCAGATCGCTCGTTTCCTTGACTTTCTCTCGGTGGAGCGCGGCCTTTCGAAGAACACGCTCGAGGCGTATAGGCGGGACCTGAAGCGGTATGGCGCCTACCTGACGTCGCGCGGGTTTGCGGACGCCACGGGGGTGGACGAAGCGGCCGTGGCCGACTTTGTGAGCGCGCTTTCCGACTCAGAGTACTCGGACGGACAGAAGTACCGTCCGTCGTCCGTGGCCCGAACGCTTGCGGCCGTTCGCACGTTCCATCGATTTCTCATGAGAGAGGGCGACACGCCGGTCGACCCCGCCGAGGCGGTGTCCCGGCCCAAGGTCCCGCGGAACCTTCCCCGGCCACTGGACGTGGCCGATGTGGAAGCGATGCTGGGAGCGGTTTCGGATGGCGATCTTGCCGGCATGAGGAACCGCGCCATCCTGGAAACGCTGTACGGAGCGGGGCTGCGCATCTCGGAATTGATCGGGCTTGATGTCGACGACGTCGACCTGGAAGAAGGCAGCGTCCGGGTTCTGGGGAAGGGGAGCAAGGAGCGAGTAGTCCCGCTCGGGAAGTACGCCCTGGCAGCAGTGAGCTCGTACTTGACGCGCGTTCGCCCCATGCTGGCCGGTTCGCAATCCGGGCCGGCGCTGTTCCTGAACCAGCGAGGTGGCCGCCTCACTCGCCAGGGCGTGACGAAGATCCTCAAGGCCGCGGCCGACCGAGCCGGCGTGACCAAGCGCGTCACGCCGCACAGCTTTCGCCATTCTTTTGCCACGCATCTGCTGGAAGGGGGAGCCGATGTCCGTGTGGTCCAGGAGCTGCTGGGGCACGCCACACTCACCACGACGCAGGTCTACACCCTGGTGAGCGGGCAGCGTCTTCGCGCCGAGTATGACAAGGCTCACCCGCGCGCCAAGCTTCCACGGACGCCTGATGCCACGGCCGGCGCGGCACCTCGCAAAGCCGGTGCCTGAAGTGGCCGTTCGCGACCTTCGGATCCTGTTGCTCGTGTGCGACTCGTTCGGGGTGGGCGAGGCGCCCGATGCGGCGGCGTACGGCGATGCCGGCTCGAACACCATCGGTCACGTCGCCCGGGCCGCCGGTGGCCTGAACGCACCGAACCTCGGGCGGCTGGGCCTGGGATGTGTGACGGAGATCAGTGGCGTGTCGTGCGACGCGTCGCCGGGAACAGCACACGGAAGGCTCACTGAACGGTCTGCGGGCAAGGACTCGACCACCGGCCATTGGGAGCTCACCGGCGTCGTTCTGGATCGGCCGTTCCCCACCTACCCCGATGGCTTCCCGCCGGAGGTCATCGAACCGTTCGAACGCGCTATCGGCACGGAGGTGCTGGGGAATGTCCCCGCATCCGGCACCGCCATCCTCGAGGAGCTCGGAGAAGCGCACGTCCGAACCGGACGTCCAATCGTGTACACCAGCGCGGATTCGGTGTTTCAGATCGCCGCGCACGTGGACGTTGTGCCGCTGGAGACGCTCTACGAGTGGTGCCGGACCGCCCGTGAGCTGCTCCAGGGCGAGCACGCGGTTGGGCGTGTCATCGCGCGGCCGTTCGCCGGTCAACCGGGGTCGTTCGCCCGCACCCCCGACCGGCGAGACCTGGCCGTTCCGCCTCCGCAGCCGACGGTCCTCGACTTCGTGCGCAAGGCGGGCGTCCCGGTGTACGGGGTTGGGAAGATCGCCGACCTCTTCTCCGGTCAGGGATTAACCGAGTCTCATTACTCCGAATCAAACGACCACGGGTTGGACCTCACGCTCCATTTTCTCGAACGTCCGCCGCCGTCGCTCGTGTTCACCAACCTGGTGGATTTCGATACGAAGTACGGCCACCGGAACGACGCGAAGGGCTACGCCGAATGCGTGGAGGCGCTGGACCGTCGACTGGCGCAATTGGAGCGTCCTCTGGAGGGAGGCCTCCTCTTCCTGACCGGCGACCACGGCTGTGACCCGGCCATGCCGTCGACCGATCACTCGCGGGAGTACACGCCGATTCTCGTTTCGGGAGCCGCAGGGGTACCCGCTGTCGATCTCGGCGTCCGGTCGACGTTTGCCGATGTCGGAGCAACCATCGCGGATCTGTTCGAAGTGCCCACCGAAGGCCTTGCCGGGACGAGCTTCGCCGAGGAGCTGACCAGCCGGAAGCACGGAACCGGCGCCAGGTAGGCTAGGCCGCCATGCCAGACATCTTCCTCATCGGACAGGTCACCGTTGCCACCAGACTCCTCTACGTCCTGTACTTGTCGATCGCGTTGGTCATCGCGCTCGTCCTGCACGAGTTCGCACACGCCTTCGTGGCGTACCGCCTGGGCGACTACACGCCTCGACTCTCCGGACGACTGAGCGTCGATCCTCGCCGGCATGCAGATCCGTTCGGCACAGTGCTCCTTCCGGGAATCTTGTTGCTACCCAGGCTCTTTGGCGCTGCTCTGTTTCCTGTGTTCGCGTACGCGAAACCACAGCCGCTCAACCCGTCCAACATGCGTAACCCGGACACCCATCCCGTGATGGTTGCGGTGGCCGGCATCGTGATGAACCTGCTCCTGGCGTTCGCCTTCGGTGGACTCTTTCACCTTGCGGCGGCGGCGGAGCTGGACGAGCTTGGAAGGTTCCTCCACGCAGGCTTGACCGTGAACGTCACGTTCGCGGTGCTCCATCTGATTCCGTTTCCACCTCTGGACGGTTCACGAATCCTGGCGCGGTTCCTCTCGGGGCGCGCCCGGGAGCTCTACCTCAGTTGGGACCCGTACGGCGCGCTCTTCATCCTGGTGATCTTCTTCATCTTTCCGGGACCGATCTTCGCTTTCGTCCGTGTCATCGGCGGCGGCATCTGCTCGATGATTGGGGTGTCGGTCTGCGTGTAACTGCCCGGCAAGGTGAAAGGTGATTGAACGAGGCAAACGGCGCCCATACGATGAGCGACATCAAAGCCGTCCAATCCCTCCAAGACGCGGCTGGTCCCGACATGGCCGAGACCGAACAGCCCAACGAATTTGCCGTCGAACTGCCCCTCTATTCGGGGCCATTTCGAATGCTGGCCGGCCTCATCGTTGAGCAGAAGGTCGACGTGTGCGATGTCCCGGTGGCGAAGGTCACCGAAGCGTTTCTGGGACGCGGAATCGACGCCATCCCTGGATGGAACCTCGAGGAGACAACCTGGTTCGTTGCGACATGCGCAGCGTTGCTCGAGCTGAAGGTCGGCCGCCTTCTGCCGCGCGCGGCGCCGGACTCGGAAGAGGACTTGCTGGACGGCGTGTCGCCGGACTTGGTGTATGCCCGAAGCTTGGAGCTCGCGGCGTTTCGGCACGTCGCCCGACGGCTGGAGGAGCTCATGGAGCAGGCGGCGCTGATGGTCCCGCGTACGGCCGGGCCGCCGTCGGAGTTCGCGCATCTTTACCCCGACGTCATGGACAAAGTGACGCCCGAGGCGCTGCTACGGATGGCCGCCGCGCTCCTTGCGCCGAGGCGAGATCTGGATCTGTCGCACGTGACGCCGATTCGCGTGTCGCTCTCTGACGCGCTGTCCGAGGTTCAGGACCGCCTGCAGAAGAGCGGCGAAGTTCGGTTCAGCGAGCTCGTGCAGAACCGGGCCGAACGTATCGAGATCGTGATTCGGTTTCTCGCCCTGTTGGAGCTGTATCGCGAGGGGAAGGTTGACCTCAGCCAGGCAGAGCGGTTCGGAGACATTCGCATTCGTTGGGAGCACACGCCCGCGGCCGACGGAAACGGCTCATGGAGGATGGGGGAGTGACGCAAGAGGCTCGAAGAGCGATCGAGGCGATCCTGTTCCTCGCAGATGAGCCGCTCGCGGCGTCGACGCTGGCCCAGGCGGTAGAAATGGGGCGACGGGACGTCGAGAACCTGCTCCGCGAAATGGCGGAGGATTATCGCGCCCGCGATGCAGGGATCGTTCTCTCCGAGGTCGCAGGCGGTTGGCGCCTCATGACCAGTCCGGACGCTGCGCCGTTCGTCGAGCGGTTCGTGCTGTCGTCGCGCCATGCCAGGCTGACGAAGGCGTCGCTGGAGACGCTGGCCATCGTGGCGTACAAGCAACCGGTCACGCGTCATCAGGTGTCGAGCAT
Organism: Actinomycetota bacterium; assembly: GCA_036259835.1. Lineage (GTDB taxonomy): Bacteria > Actinomycetota > UBA4738 > UBA4738 > UBA4738 > JALYGK01. The sequence goes on along the minus strand of DATABA010000095.1, from coordinate 3,312 downwards.
CCGTGGAGCTGACTCGGCCGGAGTGTTGCGAGCGCTCGCGGAACGCGGCCTGGTGGAAGAAGTCGGCAGAAGCGACGGTCCCGGGCGCGCCGTTCTCTACGGGACCACGCCCGAATTCCTGGAGCGACTGGGACTGCCGTCCCTGGCCGAGCTGCCTCCGGTTGCGCCATTGTTGGGGGCAGATGGAGGAGACGCAGCCTAAAGAGGAACGCCTCCAGAAGACGCTGGCCCGCGTGGGATACGGCTCGCGGCGAAGCGTCGAGGACCTGATCCGCCAGGGCCGGGTTCGAATCGACGGACGGATCGCGGTGCTGGGCGACCGGGTCGATCCGTCTTCGGATCGCATCACCGTGGATGGCGCGCTCATTCCCGCAAACCCCGAGCTGAGATACTTCGCCTTCAACAAGCCGCGCGGGGTAACCACCACCCTTCGCGATCATCACGCAGAGAGACCCCTTACCGAATTCCTGCCGCCCGGACCGCGGGTCTTTCCGGTCGGCCGGCTGGATCGCGATTCCGAAGGACTTCTGTTGCTCATGAACGACGGCGAGCTGGGAAGGCGCCTTCAGCACGCTCGGTTCGGCGTGGAAAAGGAATATCTCGTGGAGGTCGATGGCGCGTTGACCCCGGCGGCGCTCCGGCAGTTGACGGAGGGTGTCGAGCTGGACGACGGGTTGGCGAAAGCGCTGAGGGCCTACGGGCTGTCCCGCGCGCGAGACCGGTCCTCGGTGTTTGTCGTGCTGGGTGAGGGACGAAAGCGCCAGGTGCGGCGCATGCTCGCCTCCGTCGGTTTCCAGGTCACACGGCTGGTCCGAGTTCGGATCGGTCCTGTGAAGCTGGCACGCCTGCCACCGGGCAATGTTCGCGCGTTGGAGCCAGGCGAAGTCTCGGAGCTGTACCGGGTAACGGGCTTGAACCGCGCTGTGCTCGGTTCGTCGAAGGACCGCACGTCGAAGTAACCGCCGATGGGCATGACCGCGTGGCATCCTGTTTCGGATTGCCATGGATACTCGACGGTCGCGAGGCCCGATCATCGCCATCGATGGCCCCGCCGGGGCGGGAAAGAGCACGCTGGCGCGGCGGCTCGCGATTGCGCTCGACCTGCCCTACATCAACACGGGACTGATGTATCGAGCGGTGACCCACCGAGCGCTCACCGAGGGGATCGACGTCGAGGACGAAGACGGCCTTGCCGTTGCGGCGCGGTCAATAGGGTTCGCAGTTCAATCGGATCGCCCTGACCAGCTCGCCATCGACGGGTCGACTTCGGTAGACGCCTTGATGTCATCGCCGGTGGAGGAACGGGTCTCTACCGTTTCCCGGCATCCGTCGGTTCGAATGGTGCTGCGCGACCGACAGCGGCAGCTCGGCATCGGTGGGAGCGTCATGGAAGGACGGGACATCGGAACCGTTGTTTTCCCGGACGCCGACGTCAAGGTTTTCCTGGTGGCGGCTTCGGGCGTGCGCGCCGATCGGCGGGCTCGGGAGGACGGACGAGGTCTCGAGGCGGCGCAAACGGTCGGCGTTCGCGACGAGATCGACTCCCGAACGAATCCGTTTGTGCCGGCGCCCGACGCGTTCATGATCGACGCCACGAACCTGACGGCGGATGAGGTCTTCGATGAGGCACTCGAAGTCGTCCAATCCCGCCTCGAACGAGGGATCTCATCCCAAAGGGACTCCGGGTGACCACTCCAAGAATCGCGGTCGTCGGGCGACCGAACGTCGGAAAGTCGACGCTGGTGAATCGGTTGGCCGGACGAAGAGAAGCGATTGCCGAGCGGACGCCCGGGGTGACCAGGGACAGGGTGGAGATCCCGCTCGACTGGGGCGGACGCCGGGTTGTCGTGGTCGATACAGGCGGGTACATGGCACGGCCGAAGGGGCTCGAGGAAAGGATCGTCCGGCAGGCGCAGATCGCCGCCGAAACCGCCGACCTGATCCTCTTCGTCGTCGACGCCACAACGGGGATCACGGATGAAGATGAGGTCCTCGCCAGAGCGCTCCGGCGATCTCCGAAGCCCATCCTGGTCGTGGCGAACAAGGTGGATTCTCAAGCGCAGGAAGCCCTGGCTGCGGAATTCTATGGGCTCGGACTCGGGGAGCCGGTGTTTGTTTCGGCCCTCCACGGCAGGGGGTCCGGTGACCTGCTCGACAGACTTCTGGAGCTCTTGCCGTCCGACGAGGCGGCGGCTCAACTCGATGAGGAGACGCGGAGCTGCATCGTCGGCCGCCCCAACGTTGGGAAATCGTCGTTGTTCAACCGATTGGTGCAGGAGGAGCGAGCCGTCGTCCACGACCAGCCGGGAACCACACGAGATGCGGTGGACTCCATCGTCGAGGTGGACGGGCGACGACTGAGATTCGTAGACACCGCCGGGTTGAGGCGCGAGGTGAAGACCAAAGGACTTGAGTACTACGGCCTCGTACGGTCGCTCCGCGCAATCGATTCGTCGGATGTGGCCGTCCTGGTGGTGGACGCAAGTGAAGGCGTGACGAACGAGGACCGACGAATCGGAACGCGAGTCATGGAAGCCGGCCGGGGACTGGTCGCCGTTTTGAACAAGTGGGATCTCGTGCCGTCGGAAGAACGCAGCGAGACATTCGAGGAGCTGAAGCGCGAGCTCCAGCTCTTTCCGGGGACGCCGGTGCTACGAACGTCGGCGAAGACGGGAATGGGTGTTGGCCGAGTGATTCCGGCGGTCTTTGCGGTCGAAGCGGAATGGCGCCGACGCCTCACTACCTCTGAAGTCAACCGTGTTCTTCAGGAAGCGGTGGCGTCGTATCCGCCGCCTCGGGGGAGCGGGCGGATCCGGTACGGCACTCAGGTCCGCGCGGCGCCGCCAACGTTCGTTCTGTTTGGGGGGAAGCCGTCCAACCCCACCTATCGGAAGTACCTGGAGAACCGAATCCGCGATGAGTTCGGATTTGCTGGAGTTCCCATCAGGCTTTCGTTTCGTACCTCGGAACGCCGTCGGGTCGGCACAAGGTCGGGTTCAGCTTCGCAGTCGGTAAAGGAAGCGCCGTAACGCTGGTACGTACCAGGTCCGTCTAGAATCCTCCTTGCACGGGCCGTGGCGCAGCTTGGTTAGCGGGTCTGACTGGGGGGTATCTCCGCCCGAACGCTGTAGCTCTCAGCGAAAATGCAGGAAATCGGCGAGCGAAACGGGCTGAGTAAGATGCTCTTCTCCACGTCCCTCGAAAGAAGGGCTTTGTCGTGGGGCTGATTCGACAGCAGGGATTCGTTGTGACTTCAGGACCCGTTCAGGCGTACGGTGGCGTGCGGCTTACAGATGATGAGGTCGAGCACAT
>DATABA010000094.1:0-1686 GCA_036259835.1 Actinomycetota bacterium | reverse complement strand
GTACGACTGCTCGACCAACCGGTCCACGCCGCCCGCCACGCGCTCGACCAGATCCAGCAATTCCGGGACCTCCATGTAGGCGACCGCCTCGATCCTGGCCCTGATCTGCTCGTACGCAGCGTGCAGCGCCTCTTGCGTTCGTTGGAAGTCGACCAGCGTGTGGCCGAAATCGAAGAGGATGGCCTGAACGCTGCCGTCGCTCGGACTCACGACGGCGGATGCTACCCTCCTCGGCGTGCGGGTGACCGCGATCTCGGACCTTCATGGAGCGGTCGAGCACATCGAGCCAGTCGCCCGCGAGTGCGATGTCCTGCTCGTTCTGGGCGATCTCATCAATGTCCTGGATTACCGGACCATGGACGGGATCCTGGTCGAGGTGTTCGGCCGGGAACCGGTGGCGGAAGCGGCCGACCTGCGGTCCAGAGGAAAGTTCGACGAAGCCAGAGCGGCGATTCGACGGAGCACCGCGCCGGACTTCGACTTCCGGGCACGATTCCTCGAGTTGGCACGCGGGCAATACGAGCGGGTCTTCGAAGTTCTCCCCGACCGAACCTATGTGACGTTTGGCAACGTGGACGTCCCCGACCTGCTTCGGGCCTCCCTGCCCGAGCGCGTCCGTTTCGTCGACGGCGAGAGCGTTCGGGTCGGCGACACCACGTTCGGCTTCGTCGGCGGCGGAGTGGCAACGCCCCTCGGCATCCCCGGGGAAGTGTCCGACGCCGAGTACGAGGCGAAGTTCGACCGGGTCGGCCCCGTCGACGTGATTTGCACGCACATGCCGCCCCGCATTCCCTGGTACACCTACGACATCGTGGCCAGGAAGTTCGAACCGGGATCGGTCGCCCTGATCGCGTACGCGCAGCAGCACCGCCCCAAGTACGCCCTGTTCGGCCACGTGCACCAGCCGCTGGTGAATCGGGGCATGATCCACGGGACGGAGTTCGTGAACGTCGGCCACTTCCAGGCTACCGGGCGGGGGTTCACGATCGAGGTGGCCGACTAGATCGACGGGAAGGAGAGCTCATGGCGGAGCAGACCGAAGGCGACATCGACATCAACGCCACTCCCGAGGAGGTCCTCGAGGTCATCACGGACTTCGAGTCGTACCCCGACTGGGCGCAGGGAGTGAAAAAAGTTGAGGTGAAGAAGACCGACTCACAGGGCCGCCCGAGCGAGGTGTTCATGGAAGTCGGTCAGATGGGCTTCAACGCGAGCTACACCCTTTCGTACAAGTACAAGGCGAAGAACGGCGGACTGTCGTGGACCTCGAAGGACGAGTCCGGATCCGTCAAAACCCTGAAGGGCGAATACGACCTCGAGGAGACGGACGACGGCACACATGTCACGTACCGCATGACCGTCGAACCGGCGGTGAAGCTGCCGGGAATGGTGCGAAAGCAGGCAGAGCGAATGGTGGTGGGTACGGCGCTCGGCGGGCTGAAGAAGCGGGTGGAGGGACGCTGAAGCAGCCGAGAAACCGGCTCCCTCCTCCTTTTGAGTAGGCTCTGAGTCGTGCGGATCCTCCTGTTCACCGGCAAAGGCGGGGTCGGCAAGACCACCGTTGCCGCTTCCACTGCCGTCCGCGCCGCGATGTCGGGCAAGCGAACCATCGTCATCAGCACCGACCCTGCTCACTCGCTGGCCGACTCGTTCGACGTTCCGCTGTCGTCGAGCGCTCAGGAGATC
>DATABA010000093.1:0-3091 GCA_036259835.1 Actinomycetota bacterium | reverse complement strand
GTCCATCCTCTCCCAGCAGCATCAGTTTGAGTCTTTGTCGTGCCCTGTGCAGCCGAACTTTCACCGCGCCTTCCGAGGCTCCGATCTGATCGCCGATTTCCTGACACGACAACCCGTAAATATCCTTCAGCACCACCACGGTCCGAAGGGAAAGCGGGAGCGCGCCCATCGCCTCCTCGAGCATCCGCCGGTCCACCGCCTGATCGTCCGTCCTGGCCGGAGAGGTGATTTCTGGAACCGGCGCGTCCTCCGGCTCGGCAGATAAGTCTCCGAACCTTCGTCTCCGCCGAAGGTGGCTCATGGCGGCATTCGCCACGATCCGGTACATCCAGGTTTCGAACTGAGCGTCCCCGCGAAATCCCTTCAGCGCCCGGAACATCCTGAAATAGGCGTCCTGCGCGACGTCCTCGGCGTCCTTTCGGTCCCCGACGAGCCGGAGAGCCTGCGTGTAGACCTGGCGATGCGTACGTCGGACGACCTCCTCGAATGAGCGAGGATCTCCTCGTCGACAAGCGGCGATGAGCTCCGGGGTGACCCTTTGCCTTCCTGCCGGAGCAGGCTCGGGGCTGGCCATCAAGTTGCACCAATAGACCCCGGGCGCCGCCGGGAGGTTACGTCAGGCCAGCTCGACCTCGGCCTCGCTGTTCTTGATGGGCAGAACCGTTTCCCCATCGCGTTGGACTTCGGCCCACAAGGACAGCCTCGCGCGCCGGTTTGCCGGGTCCAGCGACTCGATCCGTCCACGAGCCACGAGGGTCTCGTCCATGAACACGACGGCGCGAAACTGCACGTGCATTCGTTTCAGAGCTGCCGGGTCGCCAAGCCAGTCGGTGACCGCTTTGGTCACGTGGGCCATACTGAACATGCCGTGGGCGATGATGCCCGGGAATCCGACGCTCTGGGCGAACGCGTCGTCCTGGTGAAGCGGGTTCTGGTCGCCCGAGGCGTCGGCGTAGGCCTTCACGTCTTCCCGCTTGACCACCTTCGACGCCACGGGGAGCTCGTCGCCGACCTGGACGTCGTCGAATCGGATCTTCACCGCCATGGCTACGCTCCGGCCGTCCCTCGCGAGAGAAGCGTGGTTCGCGCCACGACGACCGTCTGGCCCGATGTGTCCTTGATGTCGGCCTCGATGACGAGGAACTCGTTCGGCCCCTTCGAGTAAATGTCGGCGATCCGCGGAACTGCTGAGAGGACATCCCCCACCTGCGCCGGCCGCCGCCAGTCGTATTCCTGTTCGGCATGGACGACCAACGCGTAGTTGAGCCCCAGCTCCTGGTCCAGAACCACCTGGCCGCTGGTCATGATCTGCATCACGGTGACGAAGGTGGGAGGACCGAGTTGCTCGCCGAAGCCGTGCGACTTCGCGGTCTCGGCGTCGCGGAAGACCGGGTTGTCCTCACCGATGGCGTCGGCGAACTGGACGACGCGATCCCGCTCCACCGTGAAGGAGACCTCTTGGTATTCCTTTCCCTTGAGCGCCTGGTTGAGCGGCACGGTCAGGCTCCCAGCTGGCCGCCGGCAACGGGCAGGACCACTCCGGACACGAAGTCTGCGTCCTCGCTCGCCAGAAAGACGTGGGCCGCGGAGACGTCCTCGGGCTGGCCGTACTTGCCGAGCGCGATGAGCATCAGACCCATCTGGCGGACCGGCTCGGGAACTCCAAGGTCGTCCCCCGCTTCCTTCGCCGCGGTGAGCCGGGTCTCGATGAACCCGGGGGCGACCGCGTTGACGTTGATCCAGAAGGGTCCGAGCTCCCGCGCCAGCGTCTTGGTCAGGGCGACGATGGCGCCCTTCGCGGCGGTGTAATTCGCCTGCCCCGCGTTCCCGATGAGCGCGGCCACGGAGGTGGTGAAGGTGATCTTCCGGTGATACGCCGGCTGTCCCTGTTCGGCCTTCTCCCGCTTGGCGGGTTCGCGCATGTACGGCATGGCGGCTCTGCTGGTGTGGAACGCCGTCTTCAGGTTCACGTCCAGGACGAAGTTCCACACGTCGTCGTCCATGTTGTGGAAGGTGCGGTCGCGGGTGATTCCGGCGTTGTTGATCAGGATGTCGATCTTCCCGAACTGCTCCGCGGCCGCGGCGGTGAGCCGGTTCGCCTCCTCCTGGTCGACGGTGTTGTTCGTCGACACGAGCGCCTCTGCACCCGCTTCCTTCACCAGCTGCGCGGTCTCTTCGGCCGGCTCGGGATCGACGTCGTTCACGACGACGGCGGCACCCTCCTGTGCGAAACGGACGGCCGTGGCCCGCCCGATTCCGCGGCCCGCACCCGTGATGATGGCCACCCTGCCGTCCAGTCGTCCCAGTGTGATCTCCTTCGAAAGAAGTGATGTCGCTCGCCGTGGCGACCCGGCGAAAACTAGCCGAGGGAATCGACAAGTGACAACTCGGATGCCAGCATACGGACACAATGCCCGTGAGGCGCCCATCGCGAATACCGGTTTTGATCGTCGACGAGCATCGCGCGCTCGCCGAAGCTCTCGCGTTGGCGATCGAGAAGCAGGGCGAGTTCGATGCCGACGTGGCATCAAGCCACGAAATCCTGGATCTGACGGACCCCGAAAACCCCACCGTGGTCCTGGTATCTCTGGACCGGGCGGACGAGGTCCCACTGATCCGCCAGATCAAGGAGCGTCAGCCGGAGAGCCGCGTGGTCGTTCTGGCGTCCGCCGACGACGACCTGACCCGGGCCAAGGCGGTCGAGGCCGGCGCGGTCGGCTACTTGACGAAGGTCACGCCGCTCGAGGAGCTGCCCGACCTCTTGAGACGGGCTTCGCGAGGAGAATCTCTAATGGAGGACGAGGAGGCGGAGCGATTGTTGCGGTACCTGCGCCACCGGCGGCATCAGGAATCGACCGAGCGCCAGCGAGCAAACCGGCTGACGCCGCGGCAGATCGAGATCCTGCAGCTCATGGCGGACGGGGTGCCGGTTCAGGAAATCGCGAAGCAGCTCAACATGAGCCCCTACACGCTACGGACGCACGTCCAGAACATCCTGACGCGCCTCGGCGTTCACACGAAGCTCGAGGCACTTGCCGTGGCCATCCGCCACGGCAAGATCTCCACCAGAGGCTGAGCCCTACCGCGTCTC
>DATABA010000092.1:0-6812 GCA_036259835.1 Actinomycetota bacterium | reverse complement strand
GTCCGAATAGCCGCGCCCGATTCCCGCGACGACACGCTGGTCTCGAAGCATCGCGTGCAGCCGCCTCGTTTCGCTTCCGGACCGGATCAGTTCGGCGAACTCCTCGGAAAATGGATCTGGTCCCAACTTGGACAGCGGGCCGTCCTCGTCCGCCGGGAGCACCCACCATCCCGCCTTGCGTTCCGTCCCGAACTCCTTGACCAGCACCGCCGGAAGGCGGTCGAACGTCATTCGGAGCACCCCTCCGCGAGGCCGGGTGGACTTCTTCGCCTCCTCGAAATCGACGCGTCCTCCTTGCGACAGGTGCACCAGGAGCCGCGCGGTGGCGAAATCGAAGATCAGAAACTTTCCGCGCCTCCCCACTCCGACCAGGACGTGCCCGTACAGCTCCTCAGGCGGTGGCAGGACGGTCTTCAGGGCCGAGAAGGCGAGCGGCTCCAGCCGGACCAACGTCGCGCCGCCCAGTCGCTCGTCGATTCGTTCGGAAAGAGCTTGGGCTTCGGGTAGCTCAGGCACGGCTTCTCCCGTGGGGTCGGGCAGCCGAGTTTAGGAGCCCGACCACCCCGTTTCAGGTATCCAGAATTGACTCGCGCGGGGTCGATAAAGCAGGTAATGCGCTCCATTTTCCGCCCGCGCGTCGTGATCGTCGCTGCCATGGTGACTGGGCTTCTCATCCCTGCCAGGGCCGCTCAGGCCTTCAGCGACTCCTCGTCCAATTGGGCTTCGAGGCAGATCAACTACGTGGCTTCCACGCACGACTGGATGCGGGATTACGGGGCGACGTACTTCAAGCCAGGCGTCATCGAGCTCCGAAAGCAGCTCGCCCGCGCCCTGGTAAAGGCGTACCGGCCGAGCGACCCGATCGACTCGTCAATTCAGTTCACGGACCTTTCGAGCAGCGATCCCTTCTACCGATACGCCAACGTCGCGACCAAGCGTGGGTGGCTACCGAAATACAGCGACGGTTCCTGGAGACCCGATTCGCAGGTCGTGGTCAGGGACTTCGACAAGGCAATCGTCCTGGCCATGGGCCTCTCCGGGCCGGCGCAGGGACTGACCAACATCCGTGAAGCCGACGGAGACGTCTTCAGTGTGTCCAAGCACTTTCCCTACCTTCAGCTCGCTCACTGGTTCGGCCTTCACTACAACCACGGCACCGAGAGCGCGGACATCCTGGCCACATCGCTTCTTCGCCGGGACGAAATGGCCTATTCACTTTGGAAGGCGAAAACGACGTCCTCCTGGAAGGTCAGCAGCGCTTCGAAGTTCACCAACGTGGTCCTTCCGGCCCTCGACTCCGCCGACCCTGCGCAGACCGCAAAGCAGAAGATGATCACCTACTCCTTCAAGCAGGTCGGCTACCCCTACATCTGGGGCGGCGAGTGGAATTCCGCGTCCCCGTCGGGCTACTGCTGCGGATACCAGCCGCAGGGCGGTTTCGATTGCTCCGGGTTCGTGTGGTGGGTGGTGAAGAAGTACGAGGGTGGCTACAACGCGGCGCAGTTCCGCTCCTACTCCGGGTGGTCCCTGCCGCAGCGCAGCAGCTCGCAGATGGCGGGCGCGACTTCGACCAGGATCTCGTACGGAAGCCTGAGGGTCGGAGACCTCATGTTCTTCTCCTCCAGCGGCAGCGGGATCAACCACGTTGCCCTCTACATCGGAAACAACTGGATGATGAGTTCGTCCGGAAGCGTCGACGGGCCGGTGCTGGAGTGGGTGGGGAGCGGCTGGTGGCGCGACCACTTCAAGTTCGGACGAAGGCTCAAGCCGTAGCCGTGGCCTCTTCTTGGGGTGACCCCCTCGTCAGGAGCCGGCTACGGGTCGCCGATCACGCTTCGAACCGACTCCAGAAGCGCGCCCATGCTGAATGGCCGGCGCAGCTCCGCGTCGACCGGAACCAGGCCAAGCTGTCCGGTCTCTCCCTTTCCGGCCATGAAGACGATCACCTTGATGCCTCTTAGGCCGGGGTCCCTTCGAACGTCTTTGAGGACCGCCCAGCCGTCCTCTTCGGGAAGCTGTGTATCGAGAATCAGGAGGTCGTAGCCATCGCTCCGAAGGGCCTGGAGGCCCTCGGCGCCTGTCGCTCGTTCGTCGACCTCGTATCCGGCCATCTGGAGACGCAGCAGGGGCTGCCGGAGATGCTCCGGCCGGTTGTCGATGAACAGGATCTTCTTTTTCGGCATGGCCCTCCCCGGAACGGTAGCGCGTCTTTCCTCCGGAATCGGGTCGGTTTGACACGCCTAGTTAGCCGTCACTAGTCTGCTCCCGGGCTGCCACGGCAGCCCGTTTGTTATGCGGGTTACCAGGAAAAACGCCATCGTTCGAATCGGCCGCGTGGGGGCGGTGAGCCTGGTCCTCGCGTCCTTGACGCTCGCCTCAGCTGACATTTCCACTGCGGACCCACGCCGGGACAGAGGCCCCCGGGCCACCAGGGAGTTCATCCGAGTAACCAATAACGTCTCGCTGCTGGTTGAGGAGTATGACCGAGCGAAGGAAGAGCTCAAGGAGACGCGGCAACGCCTCGAGGAGCTGCGGGCCACGCTCAAAGAGACTGAGAAGGACGCCCGGACCGCTCAGACTCGTCTCGCCGCGAGGGTGGGCGATGTCTACAGGGACAACGCGTCTCAGTTGGCCATTCTCCTGGGGTCGTCATCGCTGGCGGAGCTGGGCGACCGAGCGGCATTCCTATCGGGAATGGTCGGCGACGACGCCGACCTGATCACCACGGCGAAGGTCAAGTCGGAGTTGGCCAGGCGAGCGGAGCAGGACGTCAGTGCGGCGGTTCAGCGCGAACGGGAGCTCATGAAGCTCATCAAGGAGCGGGCCACTGCGATCCGGGCGACCGAGCCGTACCAACAGTCCCTGAGCAGAGTCGCCGGTGGACCGGCGGAGGGTCTGGAGGCCAGCGCGCCGTCAGGGAGCGGTGCGGGCGCGGCCGTCGTGAGAGCCGCGATGTCGAAACTGGGGTCGCCGTACTCCTGGGGTGCAGCGGGTCCGAACGCGTTCGATTGCTCGGGGTTCACGATGTGGGCGTGGAGCCAGGTCGGCGTTTCCCTGCCTCACTCATCGTCCATGCAGTACAGCGTGCTTCCGAAGGTCTCGATGTCCCAGCTGCAGCTCGGTGACCTGATCTTCAGCTACTCGCCGATCCACCACGTCGGGATCTACATCGGCGGGGGGAATTTCATCCACTCTCCCCACAGCGGCGACGTGGTCAAGATCACCGCGGTCGCGGGATATCCCGTGGTCGGGGCCGCGCGGCCGGGCTAGGGCTCCGGCTCGTCAGGCCAACCGGATTCGTCTTCTTCCGCGGCCGGCACTCCAACTGAGGTCGGCTCAAAGCGTGACACGTTTTGAGTCGAGTCCTGCCGTGTTGCCGCCTCCAGCAGGACGGGATGCGTGAGCGGCGAACCTGCCAGGACGTTTCCGCTGGTCAGGTATCCATCCTCGCCCTCCCAGTCCGTGACGACGCCTCCGGCTTCCTCGACGAGCAGCGAGCCGGCCGCGATATCCCAGATCGACAGGTTCAGCTCGAAGTACCCGTCGAAGACACCGCTGGCGACCCACGCGAGGTCCAGTTCCGCCGCGCCCGCGCGGCGGATGTCCTCGGTCCGGTCGAACACCCGCTGCAAGACAGGGCCGTACCGCGGAAGAAGCTCCCGCGCACGGAACGGCAGGGCTGTAGCCACGATCGCTTGCTCTGGACCACGAGTGCTCACCTCGAGCCGTCGATCGCCGGCCCATGCGCCCTGTCCCCGAGCTGCCGAAGCGGCGAAGTCGAGGAGCGGAGCTCGAACCGCGCTGGCCCACACGCTTCCCGCGGAGATGAGAGCGGCCGACACCGCTACCACGGGGAACCCGATGAGGAAGTTCGTGGTTCCATCCAGCGGGTCCACGGCCCAGAACGTCTCGCCGTGCTCTCCGCCGGCTTCCTCGCCGAGAACGGGTATGTCCGGAGTGAGCCGGCCGAGAAGCTCCGTCATCGCGGCCTCGCTCTCACGGTCGGCCGCTGTTACGTAATCGCCGAACCCCTTCGACGGCTCGGGTGCCGCCGATTTTCCCCATGCCTCCGCGACGACACGAGCGCCGACCCCGACTGCCAGCTCTGCCACGCCGCGATAGCGAGCGAGAGCGGCGTCATCGAACTCACCCATTGGCTCGATTGTGGCGGATCCGGAATAAAGGAGAGGGGCTCCCGCCCGCGGAGGAGCCCCTCTCCATTCGACTACTGACTCTCGCTACCTAGAAGTCCATGTCACCGGCACCGCCGCCCGGCATGGCCGGTGCCTTCTCCTTCTCGGGCTTCTCCGCGACCAGTGCCTCGGTGGTGAGGAACAGCCCGGCGATGGAGGCGGCGTTCTGGAGCGCGGACCTGGTGACCTTGGCCGCGTCGACCACGCCGGCCTTGAACATGTCGCCGTAGTCGCCGGTCGAGGCGTCCAGGCCCCAACCGGTGTCCAGGGTGCGGACCTTCTCGACGACGACTCCGCCCTCCAGGCCGGCGTTGGTTGCGATCTGCTTGATGGGCTCCTCGAGCGCCTTGCGGACGATCAGGGCCCCCGTGGCCTCATCACCGGCCAGCTCGAGCTTCTCGAGCGCCTGCTGGGCCCCGAGAAGGGCCACACCGCCGCCGGGCACGATGCCCTCTTCGACCGCGGCCTTCGTGGTCTGCACCGCGTCCTCGATGCGGTGCTTCTTCTCCTTGAGCTCGACCTCGGTGGCCGCCCCGACCTTGATGACCGCGACGCCGCCGGCCAGCTTGGCCAGCCGCTCCTGGAGCTTCTCGCGGTCGTAGTCGGAATCGGTCTTGTCGATCTCGGCCTTGATCTGGTTGATCCGGCCCTTGATCTCGTCGGCCGAACCGCCGCCCTCGACGATGGTGGTCTCGTCCTTGGTGACGACGACCTTGCGAGCGGTCCCCAGAAGGTCTAGCCGAGTGTTCTCGAGCTTGAGCCCGACCTCCTCCGAGATGACCTGTCCGCCAGTGAGAATGGCGATGTCCTGCAGCATGGCCTTCCGGCGGTCGCCGAAACCGGGCGCCTTCACCGCGACGGACCGGAACGTGCCGCGGATCTTGTTCACGACCAGCGTCGCCAGGGCCTCCCCCTCGACGTCCTCGGCGATGATCACGAGCGGCTTGCCGGTCTGCATGACCTTCTCCAGAACCGGAAGCAGATCCTTCACCGCAGAGATCTTCTGGTTGGCCAGGATGACGTAGGGGTCCTCCATCACGGCCTCCATCCGCTCGGGGTCGGTGATGAAGTACGGGGAGATGTAGCCCTTGTCGAACCGCATCCCCTCGACCAGCTCCAGCTCCATGCCAAAGGTCTGCGACTCCTCGACGGTGATGACGCCGTCCTTGCCGACCTTGTCCATGGCCTCGGCGATCTGCTCGCCGATCTCGGCGTCGGCCGCGGAGATGGCCGCCACGTGGGCAATGTCGTCCTTGGTCTCGACCTCTCGGGCCTGGTTGCGAATCTGCTCGACCGAGGCCTCGACACCGAGCTCGATCCCGCGCTTCAGGGCCATTGGGCTGGCACCGGCGGCGACGTTGCGAAGTCCCTCCTTCACCATGGCCTGGGCCAGAACCGTGGCCGTGGTGGTGCCGTCACCCGCCACGTCGTCGGTCTTCTTGGCAACTTCCTTGACGAGCTCAGCGCCGATCTTCTCCTCGGGATCCTCGAGCTCGATTTCCTTGGCGATGGAGACGCCGTCGTTGGTGATGGTGGGCGCCCCCCATTTCTTCTCGAGCACGACGTTGCGGCCCTTCGGTCCAAGGGTGATCCGGACAGCGTTGGCAAGCTTGTCCATCCCCTTCTCCAACGCCCGGCGGGCCTCCTCATTGAAGCTAATAATCTTCGCTGGCATAGACGACCTCCTTGTGAAGTGCCTGGGTTGCCTGCTAGCACTCTCAGCTGCCGAGTGCTAACACACTATAAAACGGCCGTCGAGCAGCGGTCAACGGAAGTCGTCCCCCCAGACGAGCCGAAGAGGGGCGACGACAGGACGAACCAGCGGCCGGCCTCTACCTATCCCCGAAGGAGGGGACCAGCGCGCTCGTCCTCTTGTAGCTACGTACTGGCACTTACTAGGCCCGGGCGGGCGCTGGCTCCGCCTCCTGCTCGTTAGAACTCGAGTTCGAGGAGTCCTGGGAGATCCGGGCGTCCTGCTCGGTCTCCTCGTCTCCGCCGCCGTTCAAGCTGTCCCCGTAGGTCGTCTGCTCCTCGGGAGTCTTTTGGTTGCAGGTGGCCTTCTGGCAGATCTGGGCGTTTTGCTCGTTGCTCTGGTTGTTGATGTAGGTGTTTCCCGATCCCTCCTGCTCGTTGGAACTCGAGTTGGAGGCGTTCTGAGAGATCCGAGCGTCCTGCTCGGTCTCCTCGTCCCCGCCACCGTTGAACTGTACGGCGCGGGCATCAGCTGGCCCCGCCCCGAAGATGACGGTTCCTGTTGTTTCAGTCGGCGATGGCGTCGGGCTCACTGCCTGGGTGCACGTGGCCTTCTGGCAGACCTGGGCGTTTTGCTCGTTGCTCTGGTTGTTCTTGTAGAAGTTGCCGGAGCCGCCGTAGGTCCCGGACGCCCCAGCGGACGTACTCTCCTCAGACTCCGGCCCAGCGCCGTAGCCGTACGTACCAGGAGTACTCCGGCTGGATGAGTTCGAGGCCGACGTTTCTTCCTGCTCCTGCTCGTTGGAGCTCCAGTTGGAGGCGTTCTGGGAGATCCGGGCCTCCTGCTCGGTCTCCTCATCCCCACCGCCGCCTCCGGAGGCACCGACGCTCTTCATCTTCTGCTGCTCTTCCTGGGGGACGTCCTGG
>DATABA010000091.1:0-3733 GCA_036259835.1 Actinomycetota bacterium | reverse complement strand
AGCATGATCAGGCAGTACGGACACGCCACGCCCATGGTGTCCGCGCCGGTGGAGATGGCCTCCTCGGTTCTCTCCAGGTTGACCCGCTTTCCGAGCCGCTCCTCCATCCACATCCGTGAGCCCCCCGCGCCGCAGCAGAAGCCTCGCTCTCTGTGCCGCGGCATCTCGCGAGACGTGAGACCGGGGATCCGCTCCAGGACGTCTCTCGGCTCGTCGTAGACGCCGTTGTGGCGCCCCAGGTAGCAGGGGTCGTGATAGGTGAGCACCTCGTTCACTTCGGTGGTGGGCTGGAGGCGGCCATCTTTCATCAGCCGCGCGAACAGCTCGGTGTGATGGATGACCTCGTAATCGCCGCCGAAGTCGGGGTATTCGTTCTTCAGCGTGTTGAAACAGTGCGGACAGTTCACGACGATCTTCCGAACGCCGGATCCGTTGAGCGTCTCAACGTTCTTCCGCGCGAGCTCCTGATAGAGGTACTCGTTCCCGATCCGCCGGGCCGGATCGCCATTGCAGAGTTCGCGTGGCCCGAGGATGGCGAAGGGGACCTGCGCCTTCTGCAGGAGCGCGGCAACGGCCTGGGCGATCTTCTTGGCCCGGTCGTCAAACGAGCTGGCGCAGCCCACCCAGTAGAGGTACTCGGGGGCCCGTCCGTCCTCCATGATTCGTACGCCGAGCCCCTTCGCCCAGTCGGCTCGGGTTGACTGGTCGGCACCCCACGGGTTGGACGAGCTCTCCAGGTTTCGAAGCAGCAGCCCTGCCTCCTGTGGGAATCGGGACTCCGCCATCACCAGGTTCCGCCGCATGTCGACGATGTGGTCGATGTGCTCGATGTCCACGGGACACTCGTACACGCAGGCTCCGCAGGTCGTGCAATCCCAGACCACCTCGTCTTCGACGACGTTTGGATTGAGCGGCTCGCGTTCGTACTCGCGTCCCCGGCTTTTTGCGGCGAGGATCTCCGGTCCTTTCTCGAAGAGGTGGTCCCGGAGGTTCATGATCAGAAGCTTCGGTGAGAGCGGCTTCCCGGTGTTCCACGCCGGGCACATGTTCTGGCAGCGGCCGCATTCCGTGCAGGAATACAGGTCCAGCATCTGCTTCCAGGAGAGGTCCTCGATGGTTCCGGCGCCGAGGCGCACGTCTCCGTCGGCGGCTTCGAGATCGATGTCGAGCTTCTCGATCTTTCCGCGCGGCTTGGTCTTGGTGAAGAAAACGTTGATCTCCGACACAAAGATGTGGAGGTGCTTCGAGTAGGGGATGTAGGCCAGGAAACCGAAGATCAGCAGGAGGTGGGACCAGAGAAACACGTTCTCGAAGAAGTCGACGGAGCTCTCGCTCATCGGCTCGAAGATCTGCGCCACCAAGTTGCTTGCAGGCGTCCACGCCTTCGGCGCTTCGTTGATGCCGAGCGCGATCTTGGCGCCATTCAGCGCGAGGAGCGTCAGCATGATCCCGAGGATCATCAGGAGGATGAAGTCGGCTTCCTCCAGATGGCTGCCCTTGAACCGCTCAGGCCGTTGAACCTTGCGGTAGTAGACCGCCATCCCGATTCCCACGATCACCAGCACCGAAAAGACGTCCTGGATCAACCCCAGCCATCCGGAGCGACCGATAAGGGGGATGGCGAAGTCACGGACGAATACTTCGCCGACCGCCTCGACGATCGTCGTCAGCAGAATGAGGAAGCCCCAGAAGATGAAGGCGTGCATGAGGCCGGGCCCGAGGCGCTGGAGCAGCTTTCTCTGCCCGAGCACGACCACCGCTTCCTGCTCGACGCGCCTGGGGAGGTCGTCGAACCGATTGACCGGCCGGCCGAGGCGAACGAAGCGGTAGAGGTCGTAGGCGCGGCGCGAGAAGATGGCGAAGGCGGCCCCGGCTGCCAGGAACAGAAAGGCCGGCCTCACCAGGCTCAAGCCGAGCAGGGCAGCTCCTACGGACGAGAGCACGCTCGGGGCTCTGCTATCAGCCTTCGGTCAGGTCTTCGCCAGTCTCGGCGCTGTACTCGGCGTCGGCCGCGGAGGTGCTTGCGGCGGCCTGGACGTCACCGGAATTCCCTCCAGCGCTGCTCTGGGCGTACTGCTCCGCTCGTTCGCGCGACTCGAGGACCTCGTTCTCCCGCTCGTCCAGCCCCGAGGGCTTCAGGAGCAGCGGTGGCGTGCTCGCCGCGGCCAGCTCGGCCATATCGCTGTCGAGGGAAGAGATCGAGTCCGCCATCGGAGCCAGCGCTTCGCGGATCCGCTCCGGCACCTCTTCGATCCTGGTGCGGACGTCATCCACCTTGGAGGCGATCCGGCGAATCACCGGTTCGATTTGCTCCCGCCAGGATGAGAATCGAGTGACCTCGGCCTCGACCTCTCGCCACAACCTGGTGGATTCGGTGATCTGTCGCTCGGTGGTGATTCGCGCCCGTTCGACGATGCCGGCCGCTGATTCTTCAGCTGCGGCCAGGATGCCGGCAAGCTCCTCGCTGAAGCTCGAAGTCGCTTCGGGCCGCCGAGGGCGGGGTTCTCCTGCGTCGACGTCGTTTCGCATCACGTCAGAAATGTCCTCCACTCCCTCCGGTTCGGTTACAGCACTGGACTCTACTTCGTATCCCGAGAACCAGGATGGTTCCGGACCGGTTTGCTGGCCTGCCCGATCCTCGGGTCCTCGAACTGTGGCGGCCGCGTACTGAGCCGGGGCCCAGAAGGCGGATGCCTCCGCCGGCGCGGCCTCCTCCGTATCTTCGACGACGGCATCGACGGGCGCGACCACATGTTGCGCTTCAGCCTCGGAGAACGATTCGTCTGAGGATGTGCCCTCAGGGTCCCACATGGAGATTGGCTCGGAGAACACTGGGATCTCTTCTTCGTCGACGGCTCCTGCCTCCATCTCCAGCTCGGCCGGATCAGCGATGCGGCCGATGGGCTCGTCGACGGGAACCGCCTCGACCTCGACGTGAAGGGCGTCCATTTGCCGGTCCAGTCGTGCGTTCAGCGCGCGGACCTCCGCCAGCTCTCGCTCCAGCTCCTCGGCTTTGGTCTCGGCGTCCCGCACCGCCCCTTCCGCCTGTCGAAGCATGATCTCGCGGTCGGCGAGGATGCGGGCCACCGCCGAGCGCGCGTACCCAAACAGGCTCTTACCGAGCTTCGGCTCTTCGGTGCTCATCGCGTCTCTGCCTCCTCGAACCGTTCGACCTCTTCGATCTGCTGGTTCATCTGGTCATTGCGGCGTTTCAGCGCCTCGATCTCCTGCTGTAGCTCCGAAACCCTGATTTCTGCCGCCCGAAGACGCTCCTGCGCCTCCTGAAGCCTCGCGTCACCTTCCGCCATTATTTCCTGTACGGCGGAGCGACGGTAGCCAAACAACCCCGTGCCGAGCTTCGGCGCGTCGCTGCTCATCGCCCCCTCCTCTTCAATGGTTGTAGCTGGTCGAAACGAATGAGCCGCCATTATGGGGGTTTTGCCCGCATTGCTTCAACAGCCGAAGGTCGATTCTCGGCCGACCGTCCGCCTACCTCAATCAATGCGCCATCTTCGGCCCGAAAGTTGACACTAACGCACTCAAGATTTATCTTGGACTCAAGCTAAAGACAAGGGAATAGGGAGGAAATTCATGCCTAGAGCGGTTGGAATAGACCTCGGGACGACGAACTCGGTGGTCTCCGTGCTGGAGGCCGGCGAACCCGTCGTCGTGCCGAACGCCGAGGGATCGAGGATCACGCCCTCGGTGGTCGCGTTCGCCAAGACGGGGGAAA
>DATABA010000090.1:0-5724 GCA_036259835.1 Actinomycetota bacterium | reverse complement strand
AGGATCCGGTTCCCACCGGAGAGGAGATCCCGCTCGCCGATGTACGGCTTCTGGCCCCGGTGATTCCGTCGAAGATCGTCGCCGTAGGGAAGAACTATGTGGAGCACGCGGCCGAGATGGGGGGCGAAGTTCCGGAGGAGCCCGTCATCTTTTTGAAGCCCTCAACAGCCGTTATCGGACCGGGAGACGTCATTCCGTACCCGCCCCAGGTGACCCGCGTTGACCATGAGGCGGAGCTCGCTGTGGTGGTGGGCCGTCTGGCGCGGCGCGTGCCCGCGGATCAGGCGAGCTCGGTGATCCTGGGGTTCACGTGCGGGAACGACGTGACCGCCCGGGATCTCCAGCAGCGGGATGGCCAGTGGACCAGGGCGAAGAGTTTCGACGGCTTTTGCCCGCTCGGCCCCTGGGTGGAGACGGATCTCAGCGCCGATGACCTCGAGGTCCGGTGCACGGTGAACGGCGAAGTTCGACAATCGGCGCGAACGTCGCAGCTCGCATTCGGTCCGTCCGTCCTGATCGAGTTCATCTCTCGCGTCATGACGCTCCTCCCGGGCGACGTCATCCTGACCGGCACGCCGGCCGGCGTCGGACCCGTTCAGCCTGGCGACAGGATCGAAGTGGAAGTCCAAGGGGTGGGCGTGCTGGAAAACGAGGTCGGTTCCCGTGAGTGACGGCGGTCCCGTTCGCTGCCGAATCGCCCCGGCGCCCACCGGCTACCTCCACGTCGGGAACGCTCGAGCCGCGCTGTTCAACTGGCTGTTCGCCCGGCACCACGGCGGCGTGTTCGTGCTCCGTGTCGAAGACACGGATCTGAAGCGGTCCACCGAGGAGGCGATCGGGATCATCATTTCGTCTCTTCGGTGGTTGGGGCTGGATTGGGATGAAGGTCCCGAGGTCGGTGGGGACTTCGGGCCGTACCGCCAGACCGAATCACTGGAGTCCTACCAGCAGACAGCACGTCGGCTGATCGACCAGGGCAAGGCATACGTCTGTTACGACACGCCGCAGGAACTGGAGGAGCGGCGCCGTGCCGCGCTCGCTCGCGGTGAGAAACCGGGCTACGACGGGCGCTGCCGCAATCTTTCGGACGACGAACGGCGGCGGTTCGAGGCTGAAGGCCGCCCGCAGGCCATCCGGTTCGCGATGCCGGGCGATGACGTCACGGTCAACGACCTCATTAGAGGAGAGGTGCTGTTTCGCGCCGGCGACCTGCCCGACTTCGTCATCCTGCGGAGCGACGGGACTCCGACGTATCTCCTTGCGGCAGCGGTCGACGACGTCCGAATGAAGATGACGCACGTGATTCGGGGGGAGGACCTCCTTCCGTCGACGCCGCGGCAACTCGAAATCATCAAGGCGCTGGGAGCCGACCCGCCTGCATACGCGCACCTTCCGCTGATCATGGGACCGGACCATCAGCCGCTCTCGAAGCGTCACGGGGCGGTGGCGGTCGAGTGGTTCCGCGACGAGGGGTTCCTTCCGGAGGCGATGGTGAATTACCTGGCGCTGCTGGGGTGGTCCTATGACGCTGAGACGACGTTCTTTTCAAGGGACGAGCTCATCGCGAAATTCGACCTGTCAAAGGTGTCGCACAACCCGGCCGCGTTCGACGTCGACAAGCTCAAATGGATGAATGGCCACTACATCAGAGAAACGGACGACGCACGGCTCGCCGAGCTCGTGCAACAGGCCCTCATTCATGAGGGTCTCGATCCGAATCCAGAGCTTGTGTCGGCAGCGATTCCCCTGATCAAAACGAGGATGCAAACCATCCTCGAAGGCGCTGGACTCATTCGGTTCCTGTTCGTGGATGAAGTTGTTCCGGACGACGATGCCACGAAGATGCTTGGCGCCGAGCGGGCGGACTACCTTCGTGAAGCAGTGTCTCGGCTGGAGGCGATCGAGGAGTGGACTCACGAGGAGATCGATCGGGTCCTCCGAGCCCTCAAGGACGAACGAGGTCTCTCCTCGAAGCAGGCGTTTCAGCCGGTTCGTGCGGCGGTTACCGGGACGCTCGTCTCGCCGCCGCTGTTCGAATCGCTCGAGCTCCTGGGTCAGGAACGAGCGCTGGAGCGGCTTCGTAGAGCGGCCGAGGTCTCGCAACCCGTCGGCGGCGAGCCGGCCTCCTAGCGCGTCAAACTGGAGGTGCGGCCTCCGGTCGGGGCTCCTCGCTTGGCGGTGTGCGAAAGTTGGTCGCGCGTTTCCAGTGGAATCGGAAGGTCAGCGTCGACGCGAGGGCCAGGAACGCGGCTGGGACGAACTGGCGGATTCCGTTGTGTCGTTCGAACCCGCCGGCTGTTTCCGGCGCGATGAAGTTCACGAGGCCGATCGAAGCCGCTGCGGCTGCGCCCAAGCCCGTCAGGACGCTCACAAAACACGCGGCGTACAGATACGCCTGGTACGGGCGTCGAGCCGGTCCGTCTGCGAATCCCGGTTCGCTGATGAGGTCGCGGAGCCGTCGTGCGTGAAAAAGAAGCACCAAGAGGGCGATCATCGCAATGAGTCCCCCCTGGATTGCCTCTCTCACGTGCTGCGTGTCGGTATCGAATCGGTCGATCGGGATGGGTCGCGGCGGCGGGACTTCGATCGGAGTCGCCCGCGGTGGCGATTCAGTAAACGTTGCCTCCGGAGTCGGCTGGTCGGTCGATGCCGGAGGTGCGATCGTGGCCGTGCCGGAGCCAGACGCGGCCTGCGGTGCCGTCGTGACACCGAAGGCGTCGACGGCGACTCCGTTGCTTAACGGAATCTGCACGAGAGCCGAGACGACGGCTGTGGCCGAGATGAGCAGGACTTGAAGCGCGACGAACGTGACGCCGACGAGATAGATCGCGTAGGGACGGCGACCGGTCGGATCTGGCTCCTGCCGGCTCGAACCTCCGTTGGCCACGGCCAGAATGACCAGTCCGAGGACCGCGACCAGGATCAGTTCGAAGAAGCCGAAGAACATGACCGCTCCCGGTTGCTTTCCACAGATCCTATCTGGGAAGTCTCGTCAACCGGCAAGTAAGTCCTGGTCAGGGGTTTGCCATGAGCAGGACTAGCTGTGTTAGCTAGTTCTGCCGGATTGCGTGTCCGGGCTGGGGATGTCTACGCCGAACGAGGAACGGCCATGGCTCGGAAGTATCGCGTGAACCGGGCGGAACGGGCGATCAACGCCATGTTCCGCCTGCTCACGCGTCTTGGGCTGGGGGCGAAGTATCGCCACATCCTGACCGTTGGGGGCCGGAAGACAGGGCGTCCATACTCAACGCCGGTCGACGTGATGGAGCGAGACGGCCGGCGGTTTCTGGTCGCCCCGTACGGCGTTGTGAACTGGGTCCGAAACGCGCGGGCGGCCGGCGAGGTGATTCTCAGTCGCGGAGGCCGAACCGAGCGCGTCCGAGTGTCCGAGCTTTCGCCTGAGGCGAGCGCCCCGGTGCTTCGGCAGTACATCTCGGAGGTCCGTGTGACGCGGCCGTACTTCGATGTGACGCTCGAATCCACGGATGAGGAGTTCGCTGCGGAGGCGCCGCGGCATCCAGTCTTCGAGGTTCAGCAGAGTTCGTCGTAGGCTCGCGACGGCCCCGACTTTGTCGTCGCCCCGCGGGAATACCTTCTTGTTGAGAACTATTGAGATTTGAGCTCAAGGAGGCCCACGATGGACGTCGCGATCATCGGAGCCGGCAACGTCGGTGCAGCCTTGGCCGCGTCGCTCTCCGGCGCTGGTCATTCCGTCACCATCAGTTCGAGAACGCAGGACAAGGCCGAGGCGGTTGCGCGCGAGACCGGGGCTACTGCGGCTCGCTCCAACCGGGATGCCGTGGAGAGAGCCGATGTCGTTATTCTTGCGGTGCCGTACCCGACGCTCGACGAAGTAGTACGGGAGCTCGGAGGCACGCTTGATGGCAAGGTCGTCGTCGATCCCATGAACCGCTTCAACCCGAACGACCCGGCGGAGACCATCGATGGGTCGTCAGCCACAGAAGAACTCCAGAGCAAGATGCCTCGCGCACGGGTCGTGAAGGCGTTCAACTACCTGTTCGCCTCGCGAATGGCCGACCCGTCGGTGGACGGCATCGAATTGGATGCCTACATCGCCGGCGAGGATGAAGCGGCCAAGGAGCAGGTCGCAGAACTCACTCGGACAATCGGTCTGCGTCCGGTAGATGTGGGCGGTCTCGCCATGTCTAGAGCACTGGAGGCTCTCGGGACCCTGAATATTGTGGCCAACATGCAGAACGGCTGGCCCTGGGGGAGCAGTTGGAAGCTCGTCGGCCCCACCGACGCCTCGGGCCGGGGTGCGTGAGTAGGTGGAGACAGCCACAATGACCGGAACGCAAGGCATCCTTCTGTCTCCCGACGACTACACCATCCTCACCGAGGAAGACTTCGGGTCACCCGGAGTCCAGGCGACGGAAATGATCGGGTCCTTCGTTCGCGTACAAGCGTCCGGGCCCCTGCTCGCTGTGCACGACAGCACCTGGGAGCCAAGGCTCGGGGTGGGTCACCATCCCCACCGCTACAACGAGCGACTGTTCTACATCCTGGACGGCGAAGTGGATCATGACGACTCGCTGAACGGCATCACCGGCCACATGGGAACTGGCGACCTCGGCCGTCTGACCGAAGGACGCGGTGGCATGTGGCATAGCGAATGGAACAACACGGATGGAGGTGCCCGAGCATTCATCCTGGTCTATCCGACCGACCCCATGCCGGCACGCGCCTCGTTCGCTGCACTTCGCGATGAGGACGCTCCGCGATACGAAGAAGGAAGAGGCGCACAGACCAAAGAGCTCGTGGGACCGCGCTCCCCGCTCCGCGTACACGGCGACATCCGAATCTTCACCGACTCAACGCTTACACCGGGGAGCGAGATGGAGGTCCGGCTCGCGGACAGCGAAGGGTTGCTCCTGGCGGCTCTGGAAGGGGACGTCTTGGTAGAAGGGACGCGCATTTCCATGCGGCATGCGTTGGTCATCGCACCGGGAGACCAACCTCGAACACTCCGACTCGCTGCGGAGTCCGAATCACGGGTGCTCCGCGTGGTCCACGGTCCGGGCGATGGCCTGGTGCTCGGCGAACCGATGATGACAAGGTCGCAACAGATGCGGGCCATGACGAGGAGGACGCCATGACGATTCATGTCCGGAGGGATTCAGAGATCTGGAAGGAAGAGGGCGACTGGTTCACCGCCCGGTGGCATTTCTCGTTCGACCGCTACTACGACCCGAAGAACATGGGGTTTGGGAACCTCCGAGTGTTCAACGATGACCGATTGATCCCGGGGGCGATCTGGCCGCTTCATCCGCATCGCGACATCGAAGGACTGACATATGTCGTGGAAGGACTGTTCCGGCACGAAGACAACGTCGGTGGCGCACCTGGCCCCCTTCCGGCGGGCTCGGTGCAGCGCATGACGCTCGGATCCGGGGCGTTTCACTCTGAACAAAACGGGTCAGAGACCGAGCCGATGCGGTTCATTCAGATATGGATCATGCCGGAGGAGCGTGGGCTTCGGCCCGGCGTCGAACAGAAGGAGTTCACCAAGGAGGACCGCCGCAACCGGCTGCTTCGAGCCATTGCTCCCGAAGGAGGCGACGCGGTGAAGGTCCACGGGAACGCCGCGGTGTATATCTCGTCCATGGAGCGGGGCCTCACGCTGGATCACAAGTTCGGCCACGGCATGGGCGGATACCTGTACGTGATCAGCGGCGTGCTCGGGCTCGACGGCGAGCGGCTGTC